>DASUFD010000052.1:0-2013 GCA_036274735.1 Burkholderiales bacterium | reverse complement strand
GCCGGTGACGCTGCTCGCAGGCGTGCTGCAGGAGCTGCAGCGGCGCCACGACTTCGACACCGGCGAGGTGGAGGACGTGGTGATGGGCTGCGTCACGCCCTCGGGCGAGCAGGGCTCCTGCATCGCCAAGACCGCGGCGCTTGCCGCGGGCTGGGACTGGAAGGTGCCCGGATTCCAGCTCAACCGCTTCTGTGCCTCGGGTCTCGAGGCGGTCAACCTCGCCGCGCAGAAGGTGCGCTCGGGCTGGGAGGACCTCGTCGTCGCCGGCGGCATCGAGTCGATGTCGCGCGTGCCGATGGGCTCGGACCGCGGCGCCTGGGCCTGCGACCCGCAAACCAGCATCGACACCGCGTTCATCCCGCAGGGCATAAGCGCCGACCTGATCGCGACGCTGGAAGAATTCTCGCGCGACGACGTCGACGCGTTCGCGCTCAAGTCGCAGAAGAAGGCCGCCGCGGCGCGCGAGGCGGGCAGGTTCAAGAAGTCGGTGGTGCCGGTGAAGGACGCCCTTGGCGACGTGATCCTCGACAACGACGAGTACATCAAGCCGCACACCACCTTGGAGGGGCTCGGGTCGCTGAAGCTCGCCTTCGACAAGGCGGGCGAGCTGGGCTACGACGCGGTGGCGATCCGCCGCTACCCGATGGTGGAGCGCATCCGCCACGTGCACACCGCGGGCAACTCCTCGGGGATCGTGGACGGCTCGGCCGCGGTGCTGATCGGCACCGAGAAGAAAGGGAAGAGCCTCGGCCTCAAGCCGCGCGCGCGCATCGTCTCGGCGGCGCTCTCGGGCGCCGACCCCACGATCATGCTGACGGGCCCCATGCCTGCGGCGCGCAAGGCGCTCGAGAAGGCGAAGATGAAGATCGACCAGATCGACCTCTTCGAGATCAATGAGGCCTTCGCCGTGGTGCCCATGAAGTTCATGAAGGAGATGGGCGTGCCCGAGGAGAAGGTGAACGTGAACGGCGGCTCGATCGCCATGGGCCATCCGCTCGGGGCGACCGGCGCGATGATCCTCGGCACGCTGCTGGATGAGCTCGAGCGCCGCAAGCTCCGCTACGGCCTCGCGACGCTGTGCGTCGGCGGCGGCATGGGCATCGCGACGATCGTCGAGCGGCTCTGATGCCGGTCCGGTACGAGAAGGGTGACGACGGCGTCGTCACCCTGACCTTCGACGCGCCCGGCGCGCCGGTCAACACGATGACGAAGGCGTGGGAAGAGGCCTTCCACGCCGCCGTCGAGCGTCTGCAGAAGGAAAAGGACGCGCTCGCCGGCGTGATCCTGTGCTCGGCCAAGAAGACCTTCTTCGCGGGCGCGGAGCTGAAGGACGTCCTCGCGCTCGCCCCGAAGGACGGGCACCGCTTCTTCGAGGAGCTCGAGGCGGTGAAGCGCGACTTCCGCGCGCTGGAGCGGCTCGGCAAGCCGGTCGTCGCCTGCCTCGAGGGCACGGCGCTCGGCGGCGGCTGGGAGCTCGCGCTCGCGGCGCACTGCCGCATCTGCCTGAACGACGAGCGCATCGAGCTCGGCCTTCCCGAGGCGACGCTCGGCCTGCTGCCCGCCGCGGGCGGGGTGACCAAGACCGTGCGGCTGCTCGGCCTGCAGCAGTCGCTGCCGATGCTGGTCGAGGGCAAGACCATGCGCCCGGCGGAGGCGGCGAAGCTCGGCCTGCTGCAGGGGCTCGCCGCCAGCCGCGACGACCTGTTCCGCATGGCGCGGGAGTGGATCGCGAAGAACCCGGCGCCGAAGCAGCCCTGGGACGAGGAGGGCTACCGCATTCCGGGCGGAACGCCCGCGACGCCCGCCATTGCGCAGATGCTCACGATCGCGCCGGCGATGCTGATCGAGAAGACGCGCGGCCTCTACCCGGCCCCCGAGGCGATCATGTCGGCGGCGGTCGAAGGCGCCAGCGTGGACTTCGAGACCGCGCTGCGCATCGAATCGCGCTACGTCGCGAAGCTCGCGGTCGGGCCGGTGGCGAAGAACCTGATCCACCTCTTCTTCGACCGCACG
>DASUFD010000051.1:0-10311 GCA_036274735.1 Burkholderiales bacterium | reverse complement strand
CTGATCATCGCGCGCCTGCGCGAGTCGGCGCGCGGCCGCGAGATCGCCTGGCTCGACGGGCTTTCCGCGCCCGCCTATGTCGTCGACGCCGCGGGCGATATCCTCTATCGCAACCGCGCGTTCCGCGACGTGCTCGGCGGCCACGCCGTCGACGAGCTCGCGCGCTACCCGGCAATCGAGTCGCCCATACGCTGGCCCGGGCAGCGGCGCACGAAGCTGAGGATCCTCACCCTCTAGCGCATTGCCGCGAGGCCGAGCAGCGCGATCGCGGTGAACGCCGCGCCGGCATAAAAGGTCGCTGCCGCGCCGAAGGCCGACCACAGCGCGCCGGCGATCAGGCTCGCGGCAAGGAGCGCCGCGCCCGAGACGAGGTGGAAGACGCCGAAGCTGGTGCCGCGCAGCCGCGCCGGCGCGGCGTCGGCGACCAGCGTCGAGAGCAGGCCCTGGGTGAGTCCCATGTGCACGCCCCAAAGCGCGACTCCGGCGAAGAGCGCCGCCGGCGTGGCGAAAGCGGCGAGCACCACGTCCGAGGCGATGAGCACGGCCAGGCCGCCGACGAGGAGCGCGCGCCGGTGGCCGTGGTCGGCGGCGAGGCCCGCCGGGTAGGCGACGCCGGTGTACACCACGTTCATCACCACGAGCACGAGCGGCACGAGCGCGAGGGAGATTCCGACATCCTGGGCACGCAGCACGAGGAATGCCTCCGAGAAGCGCGCCAAGGTAAGCACTGCGCCGAGCGCGACGATCGCCCAGTAGTGGCCGGGCAACTCGCCCATCGCGGCCCACGACAGCGAATCCCCTTTTGCCACGACTCTTGGCGCTTCGCGCACGAAAAGCACGAGCACGGCCACGCAGACGAGGGCCGGCACGACGGCTACCCAGAGCACCGAGCGGATGTCGCTCGCAAGGAGCAGCATCAGGCCGATGGCGGCGAGCGGGCCGAGCACCGCACCGACGGTGTCGAGCGCCTGACGCAGGCCGTAGGCGGCGCCGCGCGCCTCGGGCGGCGTGACATCGGCGATGAGGGCGTCGCGCGGCGCGCCGCGGATGCCCTTGCCGATGCGGTCGAGGAAGCGCGCCCCGAGCACGAGCGGCACCGAGCCTGCGAGCGGGAAAAGCGGCTTCGTGAGCGCGGCGAGCCCGTAGCCGAGGACGAGGAGCGGTTTTCTCTTCGCCAGGCGGTCGGAGAGCGTGCCGGAAAAGACCTTGGCGATCGACGCGGTGGCCTCGGCGACGCCTTCGACGAGGCCCACCGAGACCATGCTCGCGCCGAGCACCGTGGTCAGGAAGACCGGCAGCAGGCTGTGCACCAGCTCCGAGGACGCATCCATGAAGAGCGATACGACTCCGAGCGCCCAGACCGTGCGTGGCAGCTTCATCCCCGCATTTTTCATCCGGAGTCGGGCTGCGCCGCCTCTTTCGGCGGCGGGTGGCCGCCGCCGAACTGCGCCCAGGCGACCCCCGCGAGCGTGATCGCCGCGCCGGCGACCTTGATCGGCGTGAACACCTCGCCGAGCGTAAGCCAGGCCACGACCCCGGCGATCGGCGGCGGCAGATACATGAGCGGCGCAGAGCGCGCGACCCCGCGCACTGCATTGACCCAGGCCCACACCGCCCAGCCGAGCGCCGAGGAAAGCACGATCGACCAGAAGAGGCCGAGCCATACCATCGGGCCGACGTGGGCGAAGCTCGCCTGCAGGAAGCTCGGCAGGGAAAAGAGGAGCATCACCGGTGCGCCGAAGAGCAGCGTATAGGCGAGCACGATCAGCGGCCCGTAGCGCTCGGTGATCGGCCGCGCCATCACGGTGTAGAGCGAGAACGCGCAGGCGGCGCCGAGGAGCACCAGCTCGCCCGTGCCGGCGTGCGCGACGCCGCGCATGAACTTGTCGGAGAGGAAGACGACGATGCCCGCGAGCGCGAGCAGGGTCCCGGCGACCTGCGCGGCGCGCAGCCGCTCGGCGCCGAGCGCGGCGAGGATGGCGAGCGTGAAGAGCGGGCCGCTGGTGAGCACGAGCGCCGAGGAAAAGGCGCTCGAGAGGTCGATGCCCCAGAAGACGAGGCCGACGTGCAGCGCATGGCCGACCAGGCCGCAGGCGACGAAGCGCGGCAGGTCCTCGCGCTTGGGCCAGGTGCGCGCGAGGCGCCCGCGGAACGCGAGGGCGAGCAGGGCGAACGCGACGAGCGGCATGGCGAGGAAGCGCACGAAGAGGAACGCGCCGATGCCGAGCTCGCCGAGCACGTGCTTCACGAAAGCGAAGTTCGCGCCCCAAACCGCCATCATGGCGATCGCGGCGAGGAGCGAGATGCGGGCGCGCGACACGGCTCGCAGTCTAGAATAGGCCGCTGCATGAGGTTCGAAACGCCCCTCTCGGCGCGCGCCGCCGTGCGCGCGCTGACCGCGTCCAAGATCCGCGAGCTCTACAACGAGGGCGTCGGCCGCAAGGACATCCTCGCCTTCTGGGTAGGCGAGCCCGACGAGCCGACGCCGGACTTCGTGCGCCGCGCGGGCATGGAGTCGATCGCCGCTGGGGAGCTCTCCTATACGCACAACCTCGGCATCCCGGAGCTGCGCGAGACACTGGCCGCCTACATAAGCCGGCTGCACAGGAAGACTTCGGAGGGGCAGATTGCGGTAACCAGCGCCGGCGTGAACGCGCTCATGGTCGCCTCGCAGCTCCTCGTCGATCCGGGTGACCGCGTGGTCGAGGTCGTGCCGCTCTGGCCGAACCTGCTCGAGATCCCGAAGATCCTCGGTGCGCGGGTGGCCACCGTGGCGCTCGCGTTTTCGCCTTCGGGCTGGAAGCTCGATGTCGAGAAGCTGCTGGGCGAGCTGACGCCGGGGACGCGCGCGCTTTATCTCAATTCGCCGAACAACCCGACCGGCTGGACCGTCTCAAGCGAGGCGCAGCGCGCGATCCTCGAGCACTGCCGGCGCCACGGCATCTGGATCCTGGCCGACGACGCCTACGAGCGCCTGTACTTCCACGGCAACGGCATCGCGCCTTCGTTCCTCGACATCATCGACGAGGGCGATCGCGTGATCAGCGCCAATACCTTCTCCAAGGCCTGGCGCATGACCGGCTGGCGCCTCGGCTGGCTGGTCGTGCCGCCGAGCCTCACGGCCGATCTCGGCAAGCTCGTCGAGTACAACACCTCTTGTACGCCGGTCTTCGTGCAGCGCGCGGGCGTCGCGGCGATCGACGAGGGCGAGCCGGTGATCGCCCATACGCTCGAGCGCTTTCGCCGGGCGCGAGATTTCCTCGTCCGCAAACTCGCCAGCCTCGACAGAGTCGAGGTGGCCGTGCCCGACGGAACGATGTACGCGTTCCTGCGCATCGACGGCGTGACGGACAGCCTCGCCTTCTGCAAGCGCCTGGTGCGCAGCCACGGCCTCGGCCTCGCGCCGGGCTCCGCGTTCGGGCCCGAAGGCGAGGGCTTCGTGCGCTGGTGCTTCGCCGCCGACGAAGCGAAGCTCGCCGAAGGCGCCGAGCGCTTGGCGCTAGCCCTTCGATAGAAGAAAAAAAGGAGCCGAAGAGCCCGTCCGGGGAGGGTACGGGCCTTCGGATGCTGCAGGTGCTGCGGGGAGACGAGACTGCTTAAGCGACCTTGCGGCTCGCGGCGAACGCCGCCTGCGATTTGTCGAGCATCGAGATTTCGCCCGAGAGCTCGGCGCCTTCCTCGACCTTGATCCTCGCGTAGCGGATCTTGCCCGACACCTTGCCGGCGCCCGAGATGACCAGCTGCTTGCGCACCGTGAGCTCGCCTTCGAAGCGGCCGTGGATCTGCGCATTGTCGACGGCGATCGTGCCCTGGAACACGCCGTTCGGGGTGATTTCGAGGACGCGGGAGTCGAGCGTGGCTTCCACGCGGCCTTCGACGATCAGGGTGTCGCAATCGCTGATCTCGACGCCCTTCAGCTTGATGTCGGGGCCGACCACCAGCTTGGCTTCTTTCCGCTCGCCGGTATTGCCCGCCGGCGCGGCAACCGCCTCGGAAACCGGTGGGGTAACGGACGGCGACGGGGTGGCCGGCGGCGTTACCGTGGGGTTCGGACGGAAGAAGTTATTGTCGTCTCGCTTGTCATCGCGGCTTTTACGGAAGAAACCATCTTTCTGTAGCACTCTCGACTCCCTGCTTGTAGTAAATGGGGGGACAGCCGGCCCCTAAACGCACGAACCGTACCAGGAGCCAAGTACTTATTTTGCCGAAGATTTGCTCGCCCTCGCCGCGTAGCCACTGTCGGTCTGAGGCGACACGAAAAGCGCGGCGAGCGCACGTAGCTCTTGAATGCGCTGTCGGGGAAACGCTACGCATTGAAATCGCGCAGAAGCGCTCCGGGCAGCGCGCCGGACCGGGCGCGCTCGCCGGCGATCCGAACTCCATTCACCCAGACCCCGTGCACGCCAATCGCGTCGCACGTGAGGCGCGGCTGGCCGGCCGGCAAGTCGAAGACGCGCCGTTTCGGCCCGCGCTGCACGCTCGCCGGGTCGAAGAGCAGCAGGTCCGCCCACGCCCCCGGGCGCAGCACGCCGCGCTCGCGGATGCCGAAAAGGCGCGCCGGCTGCCCGGTGAGCCGCCATGCCGCCTCCTCCAGCTTCAGCACGCCGAGCTCGCGCGACCAATGGCCGAGCAGGTGCAAGCCGAACCCGGCATCGTTGAAGAACGTGAGGTGCGCCCCGGCATCGGAAAGCGACACGAGAGAGGCCGGGTGGCGAAGCATGCGGCCCACCGCTGCCTCGTCGGAGTTGAGAAGCAGCGCGCTGAACACCGTCTCGAGCTCTTCGCCGAGCGCGAGCTCCAGCATGAAGTCGAGCGGTTCGCGGCCGGCTTCTCGCGCCAGCGCGTCGATGCTGCGCTGCTCGAGCTCCTTGTGCGACGACTCGATGACCTGGACCTTGTCCCATTCCCCGTTGAAGAGCCGGAAGTGCGCCGGGCGCGCGAGCTCCGCGCGCAAGGCGTCGCGGAAAGCGCGGTCCTTGAGCTTTTCCCGGTACTCGTTTCCCTCGAGGGACAGCGCCGGACGCCACGCTTCGAGGCCCTCGAAGGTGTAGGGCGAGCGCAGCGTGAAGTCCATGGCGAGCGGACAGCACGAGATCGCGCCTGCCATGCGCTCGCCGCGGCCGTTCGCCTGCTCGATCGCCGCGAGATCGCGGAACACCGCCTCGGGGTTGGTGCTGCTGTGGAGCAGGGCGGCCACCACCACCGGCCGGCCGGAATCCGCGGCCAGGGACTCGAGGAAAGGCATCGGCGTCTGTCCCTTGGTCAGCATGAACACGCCCCGGCCCGCTTCGCCGAGCGCGTGGACGAGGGCGCGCAACTCCCTGTCCTCCGCGAGGCGCGACGGCATCGGCTTGCCGCCGGCGCCGTTGTGCGCGGGGGATGTGCTCGTCGAGAAGCCGATGGCGCCGACCCTCATCGCTTCCTGAACCAGCCTTCTCATGGAAGCAATCTCTTCATCCGTAGCGGCGCGCTCGGTCGCCGCCTCGCCCATGACGTAGGTACGAATGCTGGAATGACCGGCGAAGGCGGCGACGTTCAGCGCCATGCCGCGTCGCTCGAGCATGTCGAAGTACTCGGGCAGCGACTCGTATTCCCAGCGGATGCCGGACTCGAGCGCCTGGAGCGACATGCCTTCGACCTGGGTCAGGTTGCGCATCACGCGCTCCCGGTCCGCCGGACGGCACGGGGCGACGGTGAAGCCGCAGTTGCCGATCACCGCGGTCGTCACGCCGAGCGCAGGCGAGGGCGAGAGGCCGGGATCCCAGGTGATCTGCGCGTCGTAGTGCGTGTGGTTGTCGATGATGCCGGGCATGAGCGCGAGGCCTTCGGCATCGATCTCTTTCCTGCCGCTCGCTCGCGCTTCGCCGACCTGGGCGATTCTTCCCTGCGAGACCGCAAGGCTTCCGTGGCGCGGCGGCGAGCCGAGGCCGTCGAGGAGCAGGGCGTTGCGGATGACGAGGTCGTGCAAGGGGCGGCCAGTATACTGGCGCGGCGTGAATCCTTTCGACGTGCGCGGCAAGGTAGCGGTCGTGACCGGCGGCGCGGGCGGCATCGGCGCGGCGACCGCGCGGCTCTTCGAGCAGTGCGGCGCGAAGGTCGCCGTGCTCGATATCCGCGCCGGCTGCGATGTCACCGACGAAGCCGCTGTTCAGGAGAAATTGCTCGGCATAGAAAAGGACCTGGGCGGCATCGACATCCTCGTCAACAATGCCGGCCGCGCGACGCGCAAGCCGGCGCTCGAGCTCTCGCGCGAGGAGTGGCAGTCGGTGCTCGACCTCAACCTCACCGCCGTCTTCACCTGCTCGCGCAGCGCCGTGCCCTATATGAAGAAGCGCGGCGGCGGAGCGATCGTGAACCTCGCCTCGATCATGGGCTTCTCCGGCGGCATCTTCCCGAACGCCTCGTACCAGGCGACGAAGGGAGCGGTCGTCAACCTGACGCGCGCGCTCGCGCTCGAATGGGCGCCGGACAACATCCGCGTCAACGCCGTCGCGCCGACCTTCGTGCGCACCGAGCTCACCGTGCCGATCTTCACCAACCCCGAGCTCGAGAGCCGCGTGATGCAGCACACCCCGCTCGGCCGGCTCCCGGAAGCGGAAGAAATCGCCGCCGCGATCCTCTACCTCTGCACCCCCGCAGCGCGCTGCATCACCGGCATCACCCTTCCGGTGGATTCCGGCTTCCTCGCCCGCTAAACAGGGACGTACACCTTTTCTTTGGCAAGAGCTGCAAAACAGAAGGAGATGACATCGCTCGACGAGGAGCGAATGCGCCATGCTCTGGCGCGCCGGCGAGGGGTGAGCGAGAAGCGCATGTTCGGCGGCGTGTGCTTCCTGCTGGACGAAAATATGCTGTGCGTCTCCGGCCCGCGCGGCTTCATTTTTCGCGTCGGGCCGGAACGGGAGCGCGAGGCGCTCGAGCGTCGCGGCGCACGGCCGATGGTGCTCGGCGGCCGGCGCATGCGCGGCTTCGTGCGCGTCGATCCCCGGTCGTGCGACGCCAGGGCGTTGCGCGCATGGCTCGATCTTGCCAAGCGCTACGTAGCGATGCTGCCCGCCAAGGAGGACAAGCGATGAAATTTCCGAACGAGACGGCGAAGTACCGCGCGGCGCGTAACCGGCTCCTGAAAGCGGAGATCGAGCTGCGCCGCCAGGTCGAGAAGGTCGCGGCGCAGCGCCGCAGGCTGCGGCCCGGCGGCAAGGTGCCGGAGGACTACGAGTTCGATTCGGCCTCCGGCAAGGTGCGCCTCTCGCAGCTCTTCGAGCGCGGCAACACGCTCGTCGCCTACAGCTTCATGTACGGACCGAAAATGGCGCAGGCCTGCCCGATGTGCACCTCGTTCCTCGATGGCCTCGACGGCAACGCTCAGCACATCGCGCAGCGCACCAACCTCGTGGTGATCGCCAAGTCGCCGCTCGAGCGCATCCTGGAGTACTCGCGCGGCCGCGGCTGGCGTAACTTGCGGCTCCTCTCGTCAGCGGAGAACACATACAACCGCGACTACCATGGGGAAGGCCCGGACGGCTCGCAGTGGCCGATGCTGAACGTCTTCGTCAAGGACAAGGCCGGGGTCCGGCACTTCTGGGCGAGCGAGCTCCTCGACGCCAAGCCGGCCAAGGGCCAGAACCCGCGGCACAACGACCTGATGTGGCCGCTGTGGAACGTGCTCGATCTCACGCCCGAAGGGCGCGGCAGCGACTGGTACCCGAAGCGCGAGTATTGAAATGCGAACCTGACCCCGAATTCGGGTCAGTAGCCCGCTGCGAAATCGACCAGGTGCAGCGGCGTCTCGCCGCGGCGCACGCGCTCGATGTTCTCGACGATCTTGGGAATGGCGGTGCGCGGCTCGGTGAGCGCGGCGGAGTGCGGGGTGATGGTGACGCCGGGATGCGTCCACAGCGGGCTCGACGCGGGCAGCGGCTCGCTGTCGAACACGTCGAGGTAGGCGTGGCTCAGGTGTCCCGAGTCCAATTGATGCAATAAGTCCGAAACCACGACGTGCGGACCGCGCGCGAGGTTGATCACGCAGCCGTGCTTCTTCAGCTTGCCGAGGTTGCGCGCGTTGAGAATGCCCCGCGTCTGCCCGGTGAGCGGCAGCAGGCACACGAGCGCGTCGGTGATGCGCAGCATCGGCTCGAGCTCGGTGAAGCACTGCACGCCGGGCAGGCTCTTCGGCCGGCGGCTGAAGCCGGCGACGTTGAAGCCGAGCGCGAGGAGCCTGCGCGCGGCGTCGCTTCCCAGCTCGCCCAGGCCGAGGATGCCGATCGTGCGATCGGAGCTCAGGTACTGCTTGCGCCGGCGCCACTGGCGCTCGGACTGCTGCGCGCGATAGCGATAGTGGTGCTTGTGCCAGTCGAGCACGTGCGCGAGCACCGTCTCCGACATTCCCGCCACCATGCCGGGATCGATGAGGCGCGCGAGCGCGGTCCCCTTCGGCAGGCCCGGGTCCGCGAGCAGGCGCTCGACCCCCATCCACAGCGACTGGACGAGCTTCACGCCGCGCAACGCGCCCAGGACGCCGGGGGGCGGATTGGCGATGAGGGCGACATCGACATCGCCGTTCACCTCCAACAGGAACTCGTCTCCCGGAAGGGCGTCCCGCAGCAGCGGGAGCCAGAACTCGGGCTTCTCGGTTTCGCTCGCGAAAAGAATCTTCATTGCTCGGCGATGCTAGCATCGGCGGGCATGAATCCTCCGTTCCGCGCCGATCACGTCGGCAGCCTGCTGCGGCCGCCCTACGTGAAGAGCGAGCGCGAGCGCGCCATCGCCGAGATCGTGGCGAAGCAGGAGGCGATCGGCCTGCAGGGCATCACCGACGGCGAGTTCAGCCGCGAGTGGTGGCATCTCGACTTCCTCACGCAGCTCGAAGGCGTGGCGGCGCGGCGCAATCCGGGGCCGAAGTTCGGCGGCACCGAGGAGCAGCCGCCGATCCCGATCGTCACGGGCAAGGTGCGCTACGCGAAGCCGATCATGATCGACGACTTTGCCTTTCTCAGAAAGACGACTAAGAGGACGCCGAAGTTCACCATTCCCTCACCCTCGATGCTCCATCTGCGCGCCGGACGCGCGGGCATCGCCTACGACGACATGGAAGAGTTCTGGGCCGACGCTGCGCAGGCCTATCGCGACGCGCTCGCCGCTTTCGCCAGCGCCGGCTGCACTTACCTGCAGCTCGACGACGTGGCGTTCGCCTATCTCTGCGACCCGAAGATCCGCGAGCAGGCACGCAGGAACGGCGACGATCCCGAGCAGCTGCCTTCCCGTTATGCGAACACGATCCGGGAGGTACTCGAGAAAAAGCCCGCCGGCATGACGGTCGCGATGCACACCTGCCGCGGCAACTTCAAGAGCGCCTGGGTGGCCGAAGGCGGCTACGAGCCGGTGGCGGAAGCGATGTTCTCGAGCGGCGTGGACGCCTTTTTCATGGAGTTCGACACCGAGCGCGCCGGCGGCTTCGAGCCGCTGCGCTTCGTGCCGAAAGGGAAGCGCGTGGTGCTCGGCCTCGTCTCTTCCAAGACGCCGGTACTGGAGAAAAAGGACGAGCTGAAGAAGCGCATCGACCAGGCGGCGAAGCACGTACCGCTCGAAAACCTGTGCCTGTCGCCGCAGTGCGGCTTCTCCAGCACTCACCACGGCAACGCCCTCACGCCGGAGGAGCAGTGGCGCAAGCTCGAGCTCGTGGTCGAGGTCGCGCGGGAGGTCTGGCGCGCGTGAGCGGGTGGGGCTGAGGGAGAAGAAAAAACTCGAAACGCGCGAGCGCATCCGCGCCGCCGCGGCCGAGCTCTTCACGCGCCACGGCTACGGCGCGGCGACCATGCGGCAGATCGCCGGGCGCGCGCACGTCGGCCTCGGCACGCTCTTCAACTACGCCGAGGACAAGCGCGACCTCGTCTTTCTCATCTTCAACGAGGAGTTGAACGCGATCACCGACGTGGCGCTCGCCGCGCCGCGCCCCGGGCAGCCGCTCGCGCAGCAGCTTCTCGCGGTGTTCGCGGCGCATTACCGCTGGCTCGCCACCCAGCCGGCGCTCGCGCGCATCCTGCTGCAGGAGCTCACCTTCTACTCGAGCGGCAAGCAGGCGGCGACCTTCCACAGCATCCGCAAGCGTCTGATCGACGGGGTCGAGGCGCTGATCCGGCGCGCTCAGGAAAAGAAGGAAATCGCCTCTTCGGAAAGCCCGGCGTTCATCGCCCGGCACGTGTTTTTCACCTACTCGGCGTCGCTGCGCTGGTGGATCGCCGCGCCCCACCCGGACCCTGAAGCGGGAATCCGCGACCTGAAGCGCCTGCTCGCGCTTCAGGTCCAGGGCCT
>DASUFD010000050.1:0-6012 GCA_036274735.1 Burkholderiales bacterium | reverse complement strand
ATCGGCGCCGCGCAGGCCGGCGCGGCGATCGTGCACCTGCACGCGCGCAACGCAAGCGACGGCAGCCCGACGCAGGACCCGGAGGTGTTCCGGCAGTTCCTGCCGAAGATCAAGAGCGCCTGCGATGTGGTCGTCAACCTGACGACCGGCGGTGCGCCGACGATGTCGACGGAGGAGCGGCTGCAACCCGCGCTGCGGCTCAAGCCCGAAGTCGCCTCCCTCAACATGGGATCGATGAACTTCGGCCTCTACGAGATGCTCGGCCGCTACAAGGAGTTCAAGCACGAATGGGAGAAGCCCTACCTCGCCGGGTCGGACGAGCGCATCTTCAAGAACACTTTCAAGGATATCGAATTCATTCTCAGGTCTTGCAGCGACAATCACACGCGCTTCGAGATCGAGTGCTACGACATTGGCCACCTGTACACGGCGGCGCACTTCCTCGACCGCGGCCTGGTGAAGCCGCCGCTCTTCATCCAGTCGGTGTTCGGCATCCGCGGCGGCATCGGCCCGCACCCCGAGGACGTGCTGCACATGAAGCGCACCGCCGACCGTCTGTTCGGCGACGCCTACTACTGGTCGGTGCTCGGCGCGGGTCGCAACCAGATGTTCATCGCCGCGATGAGCGCGGTGATGGGCGGCAACGTGCGCGTCGGCCTGGAGGACAGCCTGTGGCTCGGCCGCGGCCAGCTCGCCAGGTCCAACGCCGAGCAGGTGAGCAAGGCGCGCCGCGTCCTGGAGGAGCTCGGCTTCACGGTCGCGTCGCCGAACGACGCGCGGGAGATGCTCAAGCTCAAAGGGGCGAGGAACGTCGCCTTCTAGCAGCCAGCCGCGAGCGCCCCTCTTCCGCCTGTCCTACCTCCCGCCGCTGATGGTCTACGCGGCGTACGGAGTGTCCGGGCTGACGGGGATCGTCGGCACTTTCTTCGTCAAGGACTACCTCGACCTCTCCGCCGAGTTCCTTGCCGCGCTCGCCTTCTGGGCGGGGATCCCCTGGGCGCTCAAGATGCCGGTCGGCCACTTCGTCGACCTGATCTGGCGCTGGAAAGCGCTCCTCGTGTGGTTCGGCGCCGCGGTGATCGCCGGGAGCCTGCTCATCGTGGTCGGCCTGCTCGAGCACCGCGAGGCGATGGCGCGCATCATGCGGCCCGATCACTGGTACGTGCTCGCGGCGCTGCTCGGCCCCACCGCCTACATGATCCAGGACGCGGTCGCCGACGCGATGACGGTGGAGGCGGTGCCGCGCGCCGACGCCGAGGGCCGGCCCTACGACGCGCCGACGCGCAAGAGCATGCATACGACGATGCAGACGCTCGGGCGGGTCGCGATCATCGGCGGGCTGGCCCTGGTCGCGGGCGCCAATGTCTACATCTTCTACGGAACCGAGGCGCTGCCGCGCCCCGAGCGCACCGCGCTCTACGCCTTCGTCTACAAGCTCGCGCTGGTCATTCCTTTGATCTCGGTGCTCGGCGTGATCCTGCACGGCGCGATCAAGTGGCGAGACGCGCGGCGGCTGCGCCGGCTGGGTAAGTCCCAGGCGGAGATCGAGCACATTCTCGCGGTGCACGGCGAGGAGAAGACACGGCCCAATTGGGCGGTGCTCGGCGGGAGCCTCGCCTTCGTCGCCGTGACGCTCGCGGTCGGGCTGGGCGGGCTGCCGCGCGCGCAGGAGCTCATCTTCGCCGGCTCGTTCGCGATCATCGTCTTCCTGCTCTGGCGCCTCGCGCGCGAGCTCGAGCCCGTGGCGCGCGAGACGCTCGTCGCCACCGCCCTCGTGCTGTTCGTCTTTCGCGCCATGCCGGGGCCCGGCCCGGGCACGAGCTGGTGGATGATCGACGTGCTCGGCTTCGACGAGTCGTTCCAGGCGAAGCTCGCGCTCGTCGCCTACGCGCTGACGCTCGTCGGCATGTTCGTCTTCCGCCGCTTCATGGCCGAGCGCTCGATCGCCTACATCATCGTCTTCCTCACGCTCGTCGGCACGGTGCTCGCGCTGCCGAACATCGGCATGTACTACGGCCTGCACCACTGGACCGCGCGCGTGACCGGCGGCCTCGTCGACCAGCGCGTGATCGCGCTCATCGACACCGCGCTCGAGTCGCCGCTCGGCCAGATCGCCATGATCCCGATGCTCGCCTGGATCGCCAATACCGCGCCGGCCAACCTCAAGGCGACCTACTTCGCGGTGATGGCCTCGTTCTCGAACCTGGCGCTCTCGGCGGCGCAGCTCGGCACCAAGTACCTGAACGAGATCTTCGTCGTGACGCGCGAGGTGCGCGATCGCGCCACCGGCCAGGTGCGCATCCCGGCGGACTACCACGAGGTCGGCGTTTTGCTGATCGCCGCGACGGCGATCTCGTTCGCCCTGCCCCTCGTCGCCGTGGCCGGTGTGCGCCTGCTGCGGCTGCGAACGGCGTAACCATTCGCGAATTCGGAGGAACCATGGCCACACAGCAGGAGAAGGCAACGCGCTTCCGCGAGCTGCACCGCGGACCGCGCGCTTTCGTGATCCCCAATCCCTGGGACGGCGGCTCGGCGCGCCTCCTCGCCGCGCTCGGCTTTCCGGCGCTCGCCACCTCGAGCGGCGCCGCCGCGGGCGTCCTCGGTCGGCGCGACGGTCACATCACCCGCGACGAGGCGCTCGCGCAGGTGCGCATCATCGTCTCGGCGAGCGATCTTCCGGTCTCGGCCGATCTTGAGAAAGGCTTCGGCGACTCCCCCGAGGCCGTCGCCGAAACGGTGCGCCTCGCCGCGCAGGCGGGCCTCGTCGGCTGCTCGATCGAGGACGCGACCGGGGACAAGGCCAAGCCGCTCTACGATTTCGATCTCGCCGTAGCGCGGATCCGAGCCGCGGCGCAAGCCGCGCGCAGCCTCGATTTCCCCTTCACGCTCACCGCACGAAGCGAAAATTTCCTGCGCGGCAATCCCGACCTCGACGACACGATCGAGCGACTGCGCGCCTTCGCCGACGCCGGCGCCGACGTTCTCTTCGCGCCGGGACTGCCCGACCTTGAATCGGTCCGCAAGGTTTGCACGGCGCTCGCCAAGCCCTTCAACTTCATGGTCGGCATCAAGGGCAAGTCGTTCAGCGTCGCCGAGCTGGAGCAGGCCGGGGTGCGACGCATCAGCCTCGCGACCTCCCTCTACCGAGCGGCGATGACCGGGCTCCTCGATGCCGCGCGCGAGGTGAAGGAGCGCGGCACGTTCGACTATCTCGAGCGCTCGCTCGCGACGCCGGACCTCGCTCGCTTCATGCGGGAGTGAGCTAGGCCGTCGGGCGCAGCGGCTCTTCGTCCATGAGGGCGATTTGCTCGCGCAGCTCGAGGATCCGGTCCTGCCAGTAGCGCTGCGTGCCGAACCACGGGAAGGCGGCCGGGAAGGCCGGGTCGTCCCAGCGCCGCGCGATCCACGCGGAGTAGTGCATGAGGCGCAGCGTGCGCAGCGCTTCGACGAGGTGCAGCTCGCGGCGGTCGAGCTCGGCGAAGTCCTCGTAGCCGGCGAGGACGTCGCCGAGCTGGCGCGTCATCGACGCGCGATCGCCGGAGAGCAGCATCCACAGGTCCTGCATCGCCGGGCCCATGCGCGCGTCGTCCAGGTCTACGAAGTGCGGCCCGTCGTCGGTCCAGAGGATGTTGCCGACATGGCAGTCGCCGTGCAGCCGGATCGCGCGCACATCACCCGCTCGCTCGTAGCAGCGCTCGACCGCGTTCAGCGCCTGCTGCGTCACCGCCTTCCAGGCGTCGAGCAGATCGGCCGGAATGAAGGAGGTTTGCAGGAGGAAGGACCGCGATTCGTGGCCGAAGCTCTGCGGCGTGAGAGATTCCCGGTGGCGGAACGGCCGCGCCGCGCCGACGGCGTGAATGCGACCGATGAACCGGCCGATCCACTCCAGCGTCTTCGCGTCGTCGAGCTCGGGTGTGCGGCCGCCGCGGCGCGGGTAGATGGCGACGCGAAAAACGGGGTCTGTCCCTGCTTTGAGGGTGGTCAGAGGCGCGATCACCGGAATCTCGCGCGCGGCGAGCTCGTGCGCGAACGCGTGCTCCTCGTCGATCTGCGCGTCGCTCCAACGGCCCGGCCGGTAGAACTTCGCCACGACGCGGCTTTCGCTCTCCCCGTCGTCCAGCCACACCTGGTAGACGCGGTTCTCGTAGCTGTTGAGCGCGAGGAGGCGGCCGTCCGGCGCGAAGCCCGCCGCCGCCACGGCGTCGAGCACGACGTCGGGCGTCAGGCGGGAGAACGGATGCGCGTGCACGGCTAGAATTCTCCACGATGGAGAACGTCGTCCGGGTGCAGGACCTGCACTTTTCCTACAACGACCTCGAGATCTTCCGCGGCCTGTCGCTCGACATCGCGCGCGGGAAGGTCGTGGCGATCCTCGGCGGCAGCGGCGTCGGCAAATCGACTCTGCTCAAGCTGATCGGCGGGCAGCTGCGGCCGAGCGGCGGCAGCATCACCGTCGCCGGCTCGGACGTGCACCGGCTCTCCTCGGACGAGCTGTACCGCCTGCGCCTCGAGATCGGCATGATGTTCCAGACGAGCGGCCTCTTCACCGACCTCTCGGTGTTCGACAACGTCGCGTTCCCGATCCGCGAGAATTTCGCGGTGCCCGAGGAGATTTTGCGCCGGGTGGTGCTCATGAAGCTACATGCGGTCGGCCTGCGCGGCGCGCGCGACATGATGCCGAACGACCTCTCGGGCGGCATGACGCGGCGCGTCGCGCTGGCGCGCGCCATCGCGACCGACCCGAAGCTGATGATGTACGACGAGCCCTTCGCCGGGCTCGACCCGATCTCGCTCAATCACATCGTGCACCTGGTGCGCGACCTGAACGAGGCGCTCGGGCTGACCTCGATCGTCGTCACCTACGACGTGAAGGAGGCGCTGAAGGTCGCCGACTACGTGTACGTGATCGCCGACGGCCAAGTGATCGGCCGCGGCACGCCGGACGAGGTCAGCGCCTCGCAGAGCCCCTACCTGAAGCAGTTCGTCAACGCGCTGCCCGACGGGCCGGTGCGCTTCCACTTCCCCGGCCCGCCGCTCGAGCAGGACCTGAAGCTCTAGGCTGCGCCGTCCTTCGGGATGAACTTCAACGCCACGCCGTTGTTGCAGTAGCGCAGCCCGGTGGGCGGCGGCCCGTCGTTGAAGACGTGGCCGTGGTGGCCGCCGCAGCGCGCGCAGTGGTACTCGGTGCGCGGGTAGATCAGGTAGAAGTCCTTCTTCGTCTCGAAGACGCCCGGGATGGTGGTGAAGAAGCTCGGCCATCCCGTGCCCGAATCGAACTTCATGTCCGAAGTGAAAAGCGGCAGGCCGCAGCCCGCGCAGGCGAAGACGCCGCCGCGCTTTTCCTCGTTGAGCGGGCTGCTGCCCGGCGGCTCGGTGCCTTCTTCGCGCATGACGCGGAAGGACAGGGCGGGCAGGCGCTTCTTCCATTCCTCCTTGCTCAGCTTGAGCGTCTCGGCGGGCGAAGGCACGCTCGCTCCCGCGGGCAGGAAGGACTTCCAGTTCTTCTGCAGCTCCTCGATTCCTTTCATGTCGGCCGGGGGCGCGGCGAGCACGCGCTGCGCGGCGAGGGGGCTCGCGAGCAACACTTTCAGCAGGGTGCGCCGTTCCATGGATCTCCTTTCAGGACGTTGGCTCGGGCTCGTGCTCCTTGAGTCGGAGCACGAGCCCGGTCCTGACAGTCTACAGCGGCAGGTCGAAGCGGATCGATACGCCCGGGGTGGAATATACCGGCGCGGGCCGAACCACCACCGGATAGGCCGGCGCGTAGACGACCCGAGGCGCAGGCGCGTAGAACACCCGCCGGGCCGGTGCGACGAAAACGGGCCGCGGCGCGTAGTGCCGGAAGTGACGCTCGTCGTGGCCGCGGTTCCAGCCGCGAGCGTGATCGCGGTCCCGATCGTGGGCGAGCGCGCCAGTCGAGGCGGCGAGCGCGGCGGAAGCGGCGGCGAGGGCAAGGACGATCTTCTTCATTTGGACCTCCGTTGGTTGAACGCGGGTCCATTACACGCGGCC
>DASUFD010000049.1:0-4320 GCA_036274735.1 Burkholderiales bacterium | reverse complement strand
AGCTTGAAATCGACCACGGTGTACGCGGGCTGCTTGCGCGGAAAGGTGTTCGCCTGGTCGTTGTCGAAGCGCTGCTCGCCCACGTACCTCGCGTTCAGGCTGGCGCGGCTGCGCGGCGCGTAGGTCCAGGATCCGCCAACGGTGGCGAGCATCTCGGGGACGAGCGGCACGGTGTTGCCGCTCACGTCTACGCCGCCATAGACGCCGGAGCGGAACGTGGCCTGCAGGAAGGCGAGCGCCGCGCGCAGGTCGAGCGACTCGCCGGCCTTCCACGCGCTTTCCAGCTCGAGGCCGCGGCGCCGCGTAGGCGAGAGATTGACGTTCGCGCCCGCAAGCGGGCTGAAGTAGATCTCGTTCTCGAGGTCGATCTGGTAGACGCTCGCCCGCGCGCGCAGTCGGCGGCTCTCGTACTCGGCGCCGAGCTCCGCGGTGAGCGCCGTCTGCGGCTCGAGGAGCGTCAGGCTGCAGGGAGGGAAGAAGCACGCGTTCTCGTCGAAGTTCGCGACGCGGAAGCTCTTGCCGTACTTCGCGTAGCCCGACCAGCCCCGGCCGAGCCGCTGGCGCAGCGCCGCTTCGTATGCCTCGAGATCGTGCGCCGTGCGCCGGTCGCTTACCGGAAACACCTCCTCGGTGAGGCGCTGGGTCGTGCGCTGCGCTCGTGCGCCGAGCACCGCGCGCGTGCTCGAGGTGAGCCAGAGGTTGGCCTGTCCGTAGATCGCGTCGCTGTCCTGATCGCCGTTGCGCACCGAGAAGCTCGAGGCATCGGGCGCGCTCGCGCTGCGCGTCGCGTAGTCCCAGCGCTCGAGCTCCGCCCCGAGCACGAGCTCCTGCTCGCGTCCCAGCGCATCGAAGGCGAGCTTCGCGCGCGGCGTGAAGCTCCAAAGGTTCGCGTCGGTGTCGGTGAAGAAGCTGCTCGCGACGAAGAAAGCCTGGGTGTTCCGGGTGCGATAGCCGAGGTCGGCGCTCACCTCGTGCCGGCCGACATAGCGCGTGCCGCCCAGGACGAGATGCGCGCCGTCGCGGCTGCGCCAGTCGTCCGGCGTGTTGGTCTGCCGTGGGTTCTCCGCAATCTCGGCCTCGGTCAGCGATCCCGGCAGGCCCGCCTGCTGCTCGTCCACCCCGCCCTTGAGATACAGCCGTCCGTCGGCACCGAACGCTTCGAGCTTCCCGAGCGCGCTGCGCTGGCGGTAGTCGCCGTTCGCGCGGTAACCGTCGGTATCCTCGTACGCTACGGCAAGCCCGCCGCCCATCGACTCGCCGTAGCGCTCGACGCTCGCGCGCGCTTCCTCGGTACCGTAGCCACCGGCGCGCACGAGCGCGTCGGCATGCGCCGCACCCGCCCGGCCGCGGCGCGTAATGATGTTGATGGTGCCGCCGCTCGCGCCGCTACCGTAGAGGACCGCGCCCGCACCCCGCACGATCTCGATGCGCTCGATCGAATCGAGGGGAATCGCCGAGAGCTGCGCCGACTCGAGGTCCGCCTCGTTGATGCGCAGGCCGTCGAGCAGCACGAGCGTGTTCTGATCGCCGGTGATGCCGAAGCCGCGCAGGTCGAGCTGCGGGTTCTGCGTGCCGGCGAGGTCGCGAGTCTGGAGCAGGCCGAACTGCGCGAGCACGTCGCCGAGGTTCGACGAAGCGCTCCTGCGGATGTCGTCCGCGGTTATCAGCGTGACGCCGACGGGCAGATCGCGCCGCGTATCCGGAAAACGCGTCGCGGTGATGACCACGGCATCGTCCTGCGCGAAAGCGAGTGAAAGGCAAAGCCCGGCGAGGAGGCCGGACAGAAGGCGCAGCATGGAAACCTCCCTGGCGTCATCCCCGACGCCTCCAGTGGTTGAGGAAAGGCTCCAGGCCGGTCTCCGGACTTGCAGGCATTTCGGCCCCAGCCTTCCGGCGCCTGCGACGGCGGCCGTGGCTCGATCCTTGGGGCGAATCTCTGCTTACCGTTGCGGGGGCAGTCGAGGCTTTGCACCTCGTTCCCGTACACCTGGTAGCGCTCCGAATGATAAATGATTCACGAAACCACAAGATGATGAAATACATGCAGAATGCTACGTACCTGCTTGACTCAACTATAGAAATGAAAGATAGTGCGGGCCGTGGAGGCCGAGTTCAGCTCGCTGGAGGCGAAGGTGGCGCAGTTCGTCGCGCTCTGTGAGCGGCTGCGCGAAGAGAACCGCGATCTCAAGCAACAGCTCGCCGTAGCGCAAAGCGACGCGAAGCGCCTCAACGAGAAGATCGACGGCGCGAAATCGCGCCTCGAAGGTCTGCTCAACCGCTTGCCGGGCTGATGTCCGACGCCGCGAAGACCGTGTCCGACGCCGCGAAGACCGTAGAGGTGACCCTGCTGGGCCGCACATACCGGGTCGCATGCGAGGACGGCGAGCGCGAAGCGCTGATGCAGGCGGTCGCCTATCTCGACGGCAAGATGAACGACATCCGGAAAAGCGGCAAGGTGATGGGCGCGGAGCGCATCGCGGTCATGGCCGCGCTCAACGTGGCGCACGAGTTGCTGAACGTCAAGCTCGGCGCGGGCATGGACATGGGCCAGGCGAAGCGTCGCCTCTCGGCGATCGAATCGCAGCTCGATGCCGCCATTGCAAAACAGGAAAAGTTGTTCTAAAAAGAATCGTTCCCTGCCGTGCGCGACAGGGCTCATATTTTCCGAACCGATAGCTTCCTTTGGTTGCGGACTAGCGTCACTGTTGTGCGCGTCCCCACGCCGTGTTTATGGCGGCGTTGCCGGACGCACCTGATGTGACCGGAAAGCGACCACCCTGTTTAGCCAGGGTTCGGGAGCCGAGCCCATCGACATGAGCGGGGAACGCTCCCTCCAAGAAAAGGGGTCAGAGCAATTTTCCCGTAATACTGCTCGAGGCCTTCTTCGTTTCCGGAAAATTGCTCTGACCCCTTTATGAAGTACTGGCTGATGAAGAGCGAGCCCGACGAGTGCTCGATCGACGACGTGCTCGCCGCTCCGGGACGCAAGACCGCGTGGAGCGGCGTGCGCAACTACCAGGCGCGCAACTTCATGCGCGACGAGATGAAGGTCGGCGACGGCGTGCTGTTCTACCACTCGAGCTGCGCGGAGCCGGGCATCGCCGGACTGGCCGAAGTCGCCTCGGCGCCCTATCCCGATGCATCGCAGTTCGACCCGAAAAGCGACTACTACGATGCGAAGTCGCCGAAGGACGCGCCGCGCTGGGTCAACGTAGACGTGCGCGCCTTGAAGAAGGTGCGCCTCGTGCCCCTCGCCGAGCTGCGGCGGCACAAGTCGCTCGCGCGCATGCGGCTGCTGCAGCCCGGCAACCGGCTCTCGATAACGCCGGTGAGCGCCGCGGAGTGGCGCTACATCACCGGGAAGCTGATTTGAAAAACGACACGCTGCTGCGCGCGCTGCGCCGCGAGCCAACCGAGTACACGCCGCAGTGGCTGATGCGCCAGGCCGGCCGCTACCTGCCGGAGTACAACGAGACACGCCGGCGCGCGGGCAGCTTCCTCGGCCTCGCGAAGAGCCCCGCGCTCGCGACCGAAGTGACGCTGCAGCCGCTCGAGCGCTTTCCGCTCGACGCGGCGATACTCTTCTCCGACATCCTCACGATTCCGGACGCGATGGGGCTCGGCCTGTACTTCGCCGAGGGCGAAGGGCCGCGCTTCCAGCGACCGCTGCGCGAAGAGCGCGACATCCTCGCGCTCGCTGCGCCCGATATCGCGAAGCTCCGCTACGTGATGGACGCGGTACGCGAGATCCGCAAGGCGCTCGACGGGCGCGTGCCGCTCATCGGCTTCTCCGGCAGCCCGTTCACGCTCGCCTGCTACATGGTGGAAGGCTCGGGTAGCGCCGACTGGCGCATTCTCAAGGCGTTGCGCCATGCGCGCCCGGAGCTGCTGCACCGCGTGCTCGAGGTCAATGCACGCGCGGTGGCGAGCTACCTGAACGCGCAGATCGAAGCCGGCGCGCAACTAGTCATGCTCTTCGACACGTGGGGTGGCATCCTCGCGCACGACGACTACGCGCCGTTCTCGCTCGCCTACAGCCGCAAGGTGCTCGAGCAGGTGAAAGGCGTCCCGCGCATCCTTTTCACGAAGGGCGGCAATCCCTGGCTCGACGAGATCATGGCGAGCGGCGCCGACGCGATCGGGCTTGACTGGACTTGCGACCCACGCGCAGCGCGCCGTCTCGCCGCGAATCGCGTCGCGCTGCAAGGCAATCTCGATCCGGCCGCGCTGTTCGCGCCCGAGCAAGCGGTGCGCGAAGCCGCGCGCAAGGTCCTCGACAGCTTCGGCGCCGCTCCGGGACATGTCTTCAATCTCGGCCAC
>DASUFD010000048.1:0-27589 GCA_036274735.1 Burkholderiales bacterium | reverse complement strand
GTGAACCAGGTCGAGCAGAAAGATCGGCTGATCTGCGTGGAGAAGTCCCGACTCGTGGAAGATGGGGAGGCGATGTTCGATGCGCAGGGCTCGCCGGTCCACAAATGGCAGGACTTCGAGCGGCTGCTCGCCGAGTACGAGGCGGACCTCGAGCGCAGCCGGGAAATGTGCGCCCTCCTCGCCGACTATGCGCTGCTCGAGCCCTTCAACGTGCAGGCGACGCCGAAAGCCGAGGGCGCCAAGCCGCTGCAGGTCACCGGCATGTTCCGCGTTGCCGAGAAGAAGATCGAGGATCTGAACAGCGCGCAGCTGAAGAACCTCGTGCGCAAGGGCGTTCTGCCCCGCGTCTATATGCACCTTCTTTCGCTGCAGAACTTCGGCCGCCTGCTCGAGCGCAGGGCAGCGCGCGCCTTGAGCTCTTAGCGGCGCACTGCCGCGAGAATGCCGCGCAGCAGCTCGAGCGGCGTCGGCGGGCACCCGGGCACCGCGAGATCGACCGGGATCACGTTCTCCACGCGGCCGCAACTCGCATAGCTCTCGCCGAAGATGCCGCCGTCGCAGGCGCACTGCCCGGCGGCGACGACCAGCTTCGGATCGGGGACCGCCTCGTAGGTGCGACGCAGCGCCTGCGCCATGTTGCGCGATACCGGCCCGGTGACGAGCAGAAGGTCGGCATGCCGGGGGCTCGCGACGAAGCGGATCCCCGCGCCCTCCAGGTTGTAGTACGGATTGTTGAGCGCGTGGATTTCGAGCTCGCAACCGTTGCACGATCCCGCGTCGACTTGCCGGATCGCGAGCGCCCGTCCGAGAATCTCGAGGATTTCCCGCTGCAAGCGCTCGCTCTTCACCCGCCCGGCCTCGGGCGCTTCGGGCAGCGGCTCGGTGCGGATGCCGCCGCGCGCAATGAGCTTGATCGTGCGCCACATCAGAGGTCGTGTCCCGAGTAGCTGAGGTTGAACGATTTGTTGATGAGCGGGAAATCCGGAACGATGTTGCCGATCACCGCGTGCTCGATCACCGGCCAGTTCTGCCAGGAAGGGTCGTGCACATGGCAGCGGCGGATGCGGCCGGCCTCCATCTCGAGCGCGACCAGCACCTCGCCGCGCCAGCCCTCGATCCAGCCCGCAGCGAATGCGTTTTCGCTTGTCAATGAAATTTCCTCCCGCGCAGGACCGGATGGCAAGCCATCGCAGATGGCGCGGATCAGGCGCAGCGATTCCACTGCTTCGTCGAAGCGCACCAGCACGCGCGCCGCGACGTCGCCGTTCTTGTGCACGACCTTGCGTACCGCGAGGGCATCGTAAGGCGTGACCGGATGATCGCAGCGCAGGTCGAGCGGCTGCCCGCTTGCGCGCCCGGCGAGTCCGGTCAGGCCAAGCTCGGCGGCGAGCCGCGGCGTGACGCGCCCCGTGGTGACGAAGCGGTCCTGCAGCCCGGCGTGCTCGTCGTAGAGCGCTCGCAGCGCGCCGAGCGCCGCTTCCAGGCGCTGGCCGTCCTCGCGCATGCGCCGGAGCGAGGACGGCGACACGTCGGCCGCAACGCCGCCCGGACACACCGCGTCCATCATCAGCCGATGACCGAAAGCCTCGTGCGAGGCGCGCAGCCACTCCTCGCGCAGGCGCGAGAAGTGGGCCAGGCCGACCGCGAAGCCGGCGTCGTTGCCGAGCGCACCGAGGTCGCCCAAGTGGTTAGCCACGCGCTCGCGCTCGAGCATGAGCGCGCGCAGCCACGCCGCTCTCGCCGGGATTTGCGCCGAGCACGCAGACTCGAGCGCCGCACAGTACGCCCAGGCGAACGCCACGGTCGCGTCTCCGGAGACGCGTCCGGCCAGGCGATGCGCTTCGAGCGGGGCGAGCTCCGTGAAGCGCCGTTCGATGCCTTTATGCGTGTAGCCCAGGCGCTCTTCCAGCCTGAGCACCTTCTCTCCCACCACCGAAAAGCGGAAATGCCCCGGCTCGATGATGCCGGCGTGCACCGGGCCGACCGGAATCTCGTGTACCCCTTCGCCTTCCACGCGAACGAACGGATAGTCCGCGGGATCGCGCGCCGGCAGCTCGCCTGCTTTCTCGCGCAGCGGCCAGCGCCGGGTCCAGGCGCGGTGGTCGAGCCACGGGCGCGAATCGCCGGCGCCTTCGGCGACGAGGCCGACCAGGTCGGCGGCGGCGCGCTGCAGGCGCGCCGCATAGGGAAAGCGGTCCGAGAGATCGGGATAAGACGTGTCGGCGCCGAGGGGCAGCTCGACCCAGTCGAGACCCCGGGCCGTTGCGTATGCGGCCGACACGGCGAAGCCGTCGCGCCCGCCGCGGTCGGTGCCCCAGAGCGATACGAGCCGGCCGCCTTGCGCGGCGACGAGCCAGCCTTCGCGGTCGACCGAACGCCGCGTCACGCTAGCCGCCGATCATGCGCGCCGCCTCCCGGTACCAGCTTTCGAGATACGGCGGTATGTAGAGCCCGAGCATCAGGGCGAGCGAAAGATGCACGAAGGTCGGCACCAGCGCGGGCTGGTGCGGGAGGCGCCGCACCGAGCTCTCGCCGAAGACCATCGGCAGCACGCGGCTGAAGACCGCGGCGAAGGCGACGCCGAGCGAAACGAGCAGGATGGGCGTCGCCCACGGCTGCTCGCGCATGGCGGTGGTCAGGATGAGAAACTCGCTCGCGAACACGCCGAAGGGCGGCAGGCCGAGGATGGCCAGCGTGCCGAGCATCAGGCCCCAGCCGATGTTCGGATTGACGTGCACCAGGCCTCGAATGTCGTCCATCACCTGGGTGCCCGCCTTCTGCGCCGCATGGCCGACGGCGAAAAAGATCGCCGACTTGGTGAGCGAGTGCACCGTCATGTGCAGGAGCGCGGCGAACGTCGCGATCGGCCCGCCCATCCCGAAGGCGAAGGTGGCGAGCCCCATGTGCTCGATCGACGAGTAGGCGAACATGCGCTTCACGTCCTTCTGCCGCGAGAGGAAGAAGGCGCCGACGACGACGGACAGCAGGCCGAAGGCCATCATCAGCCGGCCGGCGAGCGGGCTGCCAAGCGCGCCGTCGGTGAGCACCTTGCAGCGCAGGACCGCGTAGAGCGCGACGTTGAGCAGCAGGCCCGAGAGCACGGCCGAGACCGGCGTCGGGCCTTCGGCATGGGCGTCCGGCAGCCAGTTGTGCAGCGGCACGAGGCCGACCTTCGTCCCGTAGCCGATGAAGAGGAAAGCGAATGCGAGCGTGAGGATCTGCGGATCGAGGTCGGCGCGCACGGTGGCGAGCTGCGTCCACAGCAGCGCGCCCTCGGTGCCGATGATCTTCTCCGCCGCCATGTAGAGCAGCACCGTGCCGAAGAGCGCCTGGGCGATGCCCACGCCGCAGAGGATGAAGTACTTCCACGCCGCTTCGAGGCTCGCCGGCGTGCGGTAGACGCTGACCAGCAGAACGGTCGTGAGGGTGGCGGCCTCCATGGCCACCCAGAGGATGCCGACGTTGTTGGTGGTGAGCGCGAGCAGCATGGCGAAGCTGAAGAGCTGGTACATGCTGTGATACAGACGCAGCCGCCGCGGCGTCATCTTGCCGTGCTCCTGCTCGACGCGCATGTAGGGCCGCGAGAAGATTGCCGTGGTAAAGGCGACGAAGGCGGTGAGCGCGACGAGGAAGACATTGAGAGCGTCGAGGAAGAACTCGCCTCCCCAGGCCTCGATCGGCCCCTGCGCGATCACGCGCACGGTGACCGCGACGGCGCCGAGCAGCGTGGCGAGGCTGAAGGCGACGTTCAGCTCCCGCGCCACGGCACGATGGCCGACGGCGGCGAGCGCCGCGGCGCCGAGGAGTGGCGCGCCGAGGAGAAGGAGCAGCGGGTCCATGATCACTCGTCCTTCAACCGCTCGAGGTTGCGGATGTCGAGGCTGTCGAACTGTTCGCGGATCTGGAAGAGGAACACGCCGAGGATGAGGATGCCGACCAGCACGTCGAGCGCGATGCCGAGCTCGACGACCATCGGCATGCCGTAGGTGGCCGCCACCGCGGCGAAGAACAGGCCGTTCTCCATGGCGAGAAAGCCGATCACCTGCGGCACGGCCTTGGAGCGCGTGATCATCATCATGAAGGCGAGCAGCACGCAGGCGAGCGCGATGCCGAGCGTACCGCGCGCGATCGAGGCCGAGAGCTGTGCGATGGGTGCGGCGATGTTGAAGGCGAAGATCACCAGCACGATGCCGATCAGCAGCGTAGTGGGAATGTTGATCAGCATCTCGACGTCCCAGCGCACGTTCAGGCGATCGATCACGCGGTGCAGCAGCCACGGGATGAGGAACACCTTGAGCACCAGGGTGAGCGCCGCCGAGACGTAGAGGTGGGGCTGCGCGGTGACATAACCGACGAGCGCCGCCGAAGCGACGAGCGCCGCGCCCTGCAGGGCGAACAGGCGGATCAGCGTCAGCACGCGCCGCTGCGCGATCATGGCGAACGCGAGCAGGAGCATCAGCGTCGCGAGCAGGTCGACGAGCTGGCCGCCGAGAATGCCGAGCCCGCTCATGCGCTGAGCAGAATCCGCACGAGGATGGCGATCACCGCCAGGATGAAGGCGATGCCGAGGAACTCGGGCACGCGGAAGATGCGCATCTTCGCGCTCATCGCCTCGAGGAAGGCGAGCGCCGCCCCGCCGATCGCCAGCTTCACGGCGAGGAGCGGTACGGCGAGCAGCAGGGCGAGCGGCGCCTGGGCCTGGGCCACGCCCCAGGGGAAAAACAGCGCGAGACCGATGCACGAATAGGCGAAGAGCTTGAGCGCGGCGGCCCACTCGATGAGGGCGAGGTGCCGGCCCGAGTACTCGAGGATCATCGCCTCGTGGATCATCGTCAGCTCGAGGTGGGTCGCCGGGTTGTCGACGGGCACGCGCGCGTTCTCGGCGAGCGAGACGATGGTAAAGGCGACCCCGGCGAGCGCGAGGCTCGGGTAGATCGCGAGCTCCCGGTGCGCCAGCGTGTCGACGATGGTGGTGAGCGAAGTCGAATGCGAGATGAGCGATGCCGTGAAGAGCACCATCAGCAACGCCGGCTCGGCAAGGAATCCCACCAGCATCTCGCGGCGCGCGCCGAGCGTGCCGAAGGACGTCCCGACGTCCATGGCGGCGAGCGAGATGAATACCCGCGCCAGGGCGAACAGGCCCACCAGCGCGATCGCGTCGGCTGCCGGCGAGAGCGGCAGTTCCGTCGAGAGCGTCGGCACGATGGCGCTCGCGAGCGTCATGCAGCCGAACACGATGTAGGGGGCGGCGCGAAAGAGCGGCGAGGCGCCGTCGGCCACCACCGAATCCTTGTGGAAGAGCTTGTGCAGCATCCGGTAGGGCTGCAGCAGCGGCGGCGCCGACTTGTTCTGCAGCCAGGCACGGCACTGGTTCACCCAGCCGACGAGGAGCGGCGCCATAGCCAGCGCAAAGGCGATCTCCATCGCCTGCGAGAGGACGCCGAGGGCGCTCATCGCGCCACCCACAGCAGTACCCCGATCACCGTGAGGAAGCTATAGAGCAGGTAGACGGCGATGCGGCCCTGCTGCAGCAGCCCGACCAGACGCGCGGCGCGCTCGACTACGGCGGCGACCGGGAGGTAGAGCCAATGCCAGAAGTGATCGCCGACCACGACGCGATAGCGCGGCGCGCGATCGAAGGGCGAGGGCAGCTCGCGCTCCATGCGGAAGGCGGGCTCGAAGATCTGGCGGATCGGCTGCCCGAATCCCTCCGCGGTGTCCTGCATTCGCGCCGTTTGCCATGGGTAGCCGCAGTCCCACGGCGGCGCACGGCGCACGCGCCCGTGGTAGGCGAGCCGCACCATCCCGAAGGCGAGGAGGAAGCTTGCCGCCACGCCCGCCAGGAACAGCGCCGGGCCGTAGCTCGCTACGCCGACGTCCACCGGCACGAGGAGCCAGGCGCTGTGCGCGGCACTCTCGCCGAGTCCCGCCCCCACGAGGAGCTGGACGGGGGCATCGGTCGCCTGGACGAAGGCGACCGGCGCGAGGCCGAGCGCGACGCACCCGGCAACGAGGACGAGCATGCCGAGCCGCTCCCAGCCGCCCGCGTCGTGCGCTTCGCGCAGCTTCTCCTCGCGCGGGCGGCCGAGGAAGACCACACCGAAGAACTTCACCATGGTGTAGCCCGCGAGCGCGGCGACCAGCGCGACCAGCGCGGCCGCGACGGGGATGAGCATGTTGAGAAACGAGTTGGGCAGCCCCGGCGTGAAAAGAAAGCTCTGCAGCAGCAACCACTCGGAAACGAAGCCGTTGAGCGGCGGCAGCCCGGCGCTCGCCAGCGCGCCGACGAGCGCCGCCCAGCCGACCCAGGGCATGGCGCGCATCAACCCGCCGAGGCGCCCGAGATTGCGCTCGCCGGTGGCGTGCAGGACCGCGCCGGTGCCGACGAAGAGCAGGCTCTTGAAGAGCGCATGGCTCGCCACGTGGTAGAGCGCTGCGGTGAGCGCGAGCGCCGCGAGCGGCTGCATGCCGTAGGCCGAGAAGAGAATCGAGAGGCCGACCGCGGCGAAGGTGAGGCCGATGTTCTCGATCGACGAGTAGGCCAGCAGTCGCTTCATCTCGACCTGCACAGCGGCGAACACTACGCCGAAGAGCGCCGTGGCGAGCCCGAGGGCGAGCGCCGCGACGCCCCACCACCAGAGGTGAACGGAAAGCAGATCGAACGTGATGCGCAGGAAGCCGTAGACGGCGGTCTTCAGCATGACGCCGCTCATCAGCGCCGACACCGGCGACGGAGCCGCCGGGTGCGCTTCCGGTAGCCACACGTGCAGGGGGATGAGGCCGGCCTTGGCGCCGAAGCCGAAGAGCGCGAGCAGGAAGGCGATCGACGCCCAGAACGGCGCGAGCTCCTGCTGGCGCATGTTGTCGAAGCCGTAGTCCCCGGTGTTCGCCTGCAGCACGCCGAAGCACAGGAGGATCGCGATCGCGCCTACGTGCGCGATCAGCAGGTAGAGGTAGCCGGCGCGCCGCGTCGCCGGGTCGCGGTCGTTCGCCGTAACGAGGAAGAACGACGAGAGCGCCATCGTCTCCCACATCACCATGAAGGCATAGGCATCGTCGGCGAGGACGACGAGCGCCATCGCGGCGAGAAAGACGTGGTACTCGAAGCAAACGAGGCCCGGCGGCGCACCGTCCGGGCGTCGGAAATAGCCGGCCGCAAACGTCGAGACGCCGGTGACGCCGGCGCCGATCACCAGCAGGAAGAATGCGGAAAGGGCGTCCAGCCGGAAGTGAAAAGGCAGCCGCGGCAACCCGATGGGCAGCGTGAGCTGCTGCACCGGAGCGAAAAGAGCGCCGAGGGAAACTGCCGCCAGGCCGAGGCCGACCAAGGCGCCGAGCGGGTAGAGGACATTGGCGACCAGGCGCTGGCGCCGCAGCAGAGCGAGCCCGAGCACGCCGATCGCCAGCCACCCGGCCACGAGGCCGAGCACCCATTCAAGATGAGCGCTCACTTACCTGTCCGAGCACTTTTTCTCAGGTATCTCACGGCTTCAACCATTCAGGCAGCTTGCGATCGCCGGCGTTGTCGACGATCCACTGGCGAACCAGCTTTCTCACCACCTGGGAGGGCGTGAGATCGAGGCTCGCGCATAGCTCCTCGAAGATCTTCTTCTTGCGCGGGTCTACGAGGATGGTGAGGCGTGCCGTGCGACTCTCCATATGAACATTATATGTTAATCGCGTGCGCATACAGTATGCATCCTTGGCGCTCGCCGGCGACAGTTGTGGCCTTGTTCATTGCCAGCCCCTCCTCGCTGCTCGACATTAGCGGCGCCCATGACAACGAGGCAGATTCGGGAATACGCGCATCCGGTGTTGTTGGCCGCGACGATCGTGTTGCTGCTCGCAGGCGCGTTCCTCTTCTGGAACGCGGCGTCCTTCGAGGCCTATATCAGCGCCCTGCTCGTATTGGCGGTCGCGGCGCTCTGCTTCGAGGGCAGGCGCGAGTTGCAGGCAAGGGACAGGAAGGTTCGCAACGGACCGGATAGCAGCGGATCCGATACGAACGCCGCGCACATGCCTGCGCCGCACGACGCGGAACATTGACACCTTGGCGTGATCGATTGCGCGGCGTCCTCGCCTGCCGGCGCCTATAGTGATCGCTACAGCCGGAACCCCGAAAGGTCCTTTATGAAGAACAGCCTACTGGCACTCACGGCATGCGCCGCCCTTGCAGGCTGCGGCGTCGAGACGGCGAGCACGGCGGCGACCGTCGCGGCGATGAAGAAGCAGGAAGTCGAGCAAGGTCAGAAGACCATGGCGCAGATGAAAGACAGGATCAACGCCTCGATGCAGCAGCTGCAGGAGCGCGCCGACTCCGCCGCCGCGGAGGACGCGAAGTAAGGCTAGACCGTAGGTGTGGGCCGGCTTGGATTCGAACCAAGGACCAAGGGATTATGAGTCCCCTGCTCTGACCGGCTGAGCTACCGGCCCGTAGGTGGGACTTTACTTCGCCAATGCCCGGTCCAGAAACTCCAGCCGGTCCTGGCCCCAAAGGATTTCGTCGCGATACACATAGCTCGGCGCGCCAAAGACGCCGCGCTCAAGCGCTTCCTGCGTATACCGCTCGAAAGCGCCGACGTCGCCTTCGTTCACCCCGTAGCGCGCGCCGATTTCCGCGAGCAGTGCCGGATCCGCGAGGTTGCGATCGTCGCGCCACAGCGCCGCGAGAAGCTCGCCCGCCAGGGCCATGCGCTTCTCCTCGGGTGCGGCGCAGATGAGCGCGGCGGCCGGATTGCCGTTCACCGGGAAGTGCTTGGGCTGGATGACGAGCGGGATACCCAGATACTCCTTCCAGCGCCTGAGCTCGACGAGGCGATAGGCCTGCCGCTGCGGCGCGCGCTTGGGAAGCGGCAGCCCGCCCGACTGCGGGAAGATCACGCCGAAATCGACCGGCTTGACCTGGATGGCGGCGCCATGGCGTTTCGCGATGGCGGCGAAGCGCTCGTGGCCGAGGTAGGTCCAGGGCGAGGCAGGATGCAGGTAGTAGTCGATCGTCTTCATAAATGAAAAGGGCCGCGGATGCGGCCCTGAAACGTGGTCTGTCCCTGATTAGCTTTCCTGGTCGAGGAAGCTTTTCAGGCGCTCGGAGCGCGAGGGGTGGCGGAGCTTGCGCAGCGCCTTGGCCTCGATCTGCCGGATGCGCTCGCGCGTGACGTCGAACTGCTTGCCGACCTCTTCCAGCGTGTGGTCGGTCGACATCTCGATGCCGAAGCGCATGCGCAGCACCTTGGCTTCGCGCGGCGTGAGCGTGTCCAGGACCTCCTTGGTCACGTCGCGCAGCGACGCGAATGTCGCGGCGTCGGACGGCGCCACCGTGGAGGTGTCCTCGATGAAATCGCCGAGGTGCGAGTCGTCGTCGTCGCCGATCGGCGTCTCCATGGAGATCGGCTCCTTCGAGATCTTGAGGATCTTGCGGATCTTCTCCTCGGGCATCTCCATCCTCTGCGCGAGCGTCGCCGGATCGGGCTCCTGCCCGGTCTCCTGCAGGATCTGGCGCGAGATGCGGTTCATCTTGTTGATGGTCTCGATCATGTGCACCGGGATGCGGATGGTGCGCGCCTGATCGGCGATCGAGCGCGTGATGGCCTGGCGGATCCACCACGTCGCGTAGGTCGAGAACTTGTAGCCGCGCCGGTATTCGAACTTGTCCACGGCCTTCATCAGGCCGATGTTGCCTTCCTGGATCAGGTCGAGGAACTGCAGTCCGCGGTTGGTGTACTTCTTCGCGATCGAGATCACCAGGCGCAGGTTGGCTTCGGTCATCTCGCGCTTCGCGCGGCGCGCCTTGGCTTCGCCGGTGGACATCTGCTTGTTGATGTCCTTGAGATCGCGGATCGGGATGCCGATCTTCTGCTGCACGGCCTGGATCTTGCCGAGCAGCTCGAGGATCGACGGCTCGACGCGCACGAGCTGCTCGCTCCACGGCTGGGTCGCGTTGATCTCCGTGGTCAGCCAGCGGCGCGAGCCTTCGGTGCCGGCGAATACCTTGATGAAGTGCGCGCGCGGCATGCCGGCCTTTTCCACCGAAATATCGTGGATCTCGCGCTCGTGCCGGCGGATCTCGTCGACGAGGCTTCGCACGCTGTCGGAGAGCCGCTCGACCGTGCGCGCCGTGAAGCGGATGGTCATCAGCTCGCTCGAGATCTGGTCGCGCACACGCAGGTAGTCGCGGTCCTTGGAGCCCTTGTTCTCGAGGGCCTTGAGCAGCTTGTCGTAGAGCCGGCGGATGCGCGCGAACTTCTCCAGCGCCTCGGCGCGCAGCTTCATCAGGCTCGCCGACTGCGCCGCCTCGGCCTGCTCCTCGTCCTCTTCTTCCTCCTCCTCGATCTGCGCGTCTTCGTCCTCGGGCGAGGCGGCCTCGGCGCGCTTCGGATCGAAGTCGTCCTTGGCGTTCGGGTCGATCAAGCCGTCGACCACCTCGTCGATGCGCATCTCCTCTTTCTCGACCTTCTCCGCGAGCTCGAGGATCTCGTGCACGGTGGTCGGGCAGGCGCTGATCGCCTGGATCATGTGGCGCAGGCCTTCCTCGATCCGCTTGGCGATCTCGATCTCGCCCTCGCGCGTGAGCAGCTCCACCGACCCCATCTCGCGCATGTACATGCGCACCGGGTCCGTGGTGCGGCCGAATTCGGAGTCGACCGTAGAGAGCGCCGCCTCGGCCTGCTCTTCCACGTCCTCGTCCGTCTGGGCGACCGGCGTGCCCTCGGCGGCGATCAGGAGCTGCTCCTGGTCGGGCGCCTGGTCGTAGACCTGGATGCCCATGTCGCCGAAGGTCGAGATGATCGCCTCGATCTGTTCGGCGTCGACCAGGTCGTCGGGCAGGTGATCGTTGATCTCGGAGTAGGTGAGGAAGCCGCGCTCCTTCCCGAGCTTGATCAGGTTCTTGAGCCGCGTGCGGCGGGTCTCGGCGTCTTCCTTGGGCAGCTCCGGCGGGATCAGCCAGTCCTTGCCGCCGCGGCGGCCGCCACGGCCGCGCTTGCCCTTCGCCTTGACCTCGTTGACCTTGGCTTCCAGCATCTCGAGCGCCTGCTTGGCGCTCGTCTTGATCGGAGCCTTGCCTTTTTCTTCCGGTTTCGCGGCCGCCTTGGCCGGGACGGCTTTCGCCGCCGGGAGCGGCTTGCGCGCGCGCTCGGCCGGCTTGGCGCGGGCAACGACCTTTTTCGGCTTGGCGCGCGCCTTGGGAGCGTGCCGGCGGAGAAGTTTCGCCGTGCGCGCTTTCTTCTTCGCGGCGTGCACCTTCTTCAGTTTGGATTTGCGCTTCTGCTGACCCATCCGTCCCCCGACCTAAACCTAAGCTTTTGCTGGGAAAAAAGAACCGCGCATTATAGTTGACCGCTCAGGGGCTTGGAAGTGCCCCGCGCAGCCGCTGGTAGGCGAGATTCTTCTCGTTGAACAACACCAGATCTTCCTTGGACTGCAGCCGCGCGCGAAGCTCGTCGAGCTCCTTCTTGCGGCTGCGTACCTCGAGCCCCGTCAGGGCGTGCTGGAATTCGCCGCGTGCCGACTCGGCGTCGAAAGCGAGATCTTCACCGTATTTCAGGGCTTTCAGCACGGTTTCAAGGCTCGGATGCCCGGTGAGCGAGTCCATCAGCACGGCAAAGCTCGTGTCCTCGGCCGCTTCGCATTTCTCGCGGATCGCGAGCAGCGCCTCGCTCTCGGGGCGGCCGGGAGCGAGCAGGTCAGGGTCGATGTGCTCCACCAGGGTGAGGTCGCTGAGCAGCGCCGTTAGCAAGGTCCATTCCAGAGACGCGGGCGCCTCGAAGCTGCGCCGCGCCGGCGCGGGGCGGTTGAAGCGCGCGCGCTGCGGAAGCTCGAGGAGCCGCTCGATTTCCCCGTCGGGCACCTGGCCGAGCCTCGCGACCTCGTTGATGAGCTGCAGCCGCAAGGCCGGCGCGGTCGTCTTCTGCACGTGCGGCTTGGCGAGCGACACGAACCGCGCCCGGCCCTCGGGGCTCGCCAGGTCGCACTCGGCGCGCAGCTGCGCGAGCAGGAACTGGGACAGGGTTTCGGAGGAGCGCACTCGGCGCCGGAATTCGTCCGCGCCGTGCTTGCGCACGAAGCTGTCCGGATCCTCGCCTTCGGGAAGGAAGAGGAAACGGATGGGCTTGTGGTCCGGCGCGAGCGGCAGGCTGACCTCCAGTGCCCGCCAGGCCGCCTTGCGGCCGGCCGTGTCGCCGTCGAAGCAGAACACGAGCTCGTCGGCGAGCCGCAGCAGCTTCGCGACGTGCACCGGCGTGGTTGCAGTACCGAGCGTCGCCACGGCGTTGCCGACGCCGTATTGCGCTAGCGCCACTACGTCCATATAGCCCTCGACCACGAGCGCGAAGCCTGCGCTGCGGATCGCGTCGCGCGCCTGCACCAGCCCGTAGAGCTCCCGTCCCTTCTCGAAGAGCGGTGTCTCCGGCGAGTTCAGGTACTTCGGCTCGCCCTCGCCGAGCACGCGGCCGCCGAAGCCGATCACCGACCCCCGCGCGCTGAAGATCGGGAACATCACGCGGTCGCGGAAGCGGTCGTAGCGCTTGTCGTCGTTCTCGATCACGAGCCCGGCTTCCACGAGCGATTTCTCTTCGTAAGGGAAAACCTGCTTCAGCGCCTGCCAGTCGTCCGGCGCATAGCCGATGCGGAAGCGGGCGGCGATCTCGCCGGTCAGGCCGCGTCCCTTCAGGTACTCGATCGCGCGCGCCGACTTCTTCAGCTCGCCGCGGTAGAACTCCATCGCCTTTTCCATGACCGTGCCGAGGTCGGCCTCCCGCTCGCGGCGCGCGGCTTCCTGAGGCGTCGCCGGCCGCGATTCGGGAAGCTGCATGCCCACCTGCGCGGCGAGGTCCTTGAGGGCATCGACGTAGCCGAGGGAGGCGTAGGCCATGAGGAAGCCGATGGCGTTGCCGTGCGCCCCGCAGCCGAAGCAGTGGTAGAACTGCTTCGCCGGGCTGACGGTGAAAGACGGCGTCTTCTCGCTGTGGAACGGGCAGAGGCCGAGGTAGTTGGCGCCGCCCTTCTTGAGCTGGACGTAGCGCGAGACCACGTCCACGATGTCGACCCGGTTGAGCAGGTCCTGCTTGAACGAGTCCGGGATCACCCGGGAATTTTCAACCGGAAAGCTTCGTCTTGACTAGGCTTGAGACCTTTCCCATGTCGGCCTTGCCGGCGAGCCGCGCCTTGAGCGCGGCCATCACCTTGCCCATGTCCTTCGGGCCGGTGGCGCCCGTCTCGGAAATGGCTGAGCTGATCTCTCTTTGGATCTCGCCCTCGCCCATCTGCGCCGGCAGGTAGGCGGAGAGCACCTGGATCTCGGCCTTTTCCGCCTCGGCGAGGTCGGTGCGCGAGGCTTTCTCGAACTGCGCTATCGACTCGCGGCGCTGCTTGATCATCTTCTCGAGCACCGCGACGATCGCCGCGTCGTCGAGCTCGGTACGCTCGTCGACCTCGCGCTGCTTGATGGCGGCGAGCAGAAGGCGGATGGCCGACAGCCGTGCGGCGTCCTTCGCCCGCATGGCGGCCTTCATGTCGTCCTGGATTTGCTGCTTGAGAGAGATGCTAATAGAGCTTTTGCGGAAGCATCTGGCTGCGCAGACGCTTGTGGTGCCGCTTCACCGCTGCCGCGAGCTTGCGCTTGCGCTCGGCAGTCGGCTTCTCGTAGTACTCTCGGGAGCGCAGCTCGGTAAGAAGACCGGTCTTCTCCACGGTGCGCTTGAAGCGGCGCATCGCCACTTCGAACGGCTCGTTTTCCTTGACGCGTACAGTCGGCATCCAGCCCTCGGCTCGTTGGGGGGCCAGATTGTATCAAAATCAGTGCCATGCTCGTTCTCGGAATCGAGACTTCTTGCGACGAGACCGGCGTCGCGCTCTACGACGCACGCGCGCGGCGCCTGCTCGCGCACGCCGTGCATTCGCAGGTGGACATGCACGAGGCCTACGGCGGCGTCGTGCCGGAGCTCGCCTCGCGCGATCACATCCGCCGCCTCGTCCCGCTCACCCGCCGCGTGATGAGCGCGGCAGGCAGGGATTTCCGCGACCTCGCGGCCATCGGCTACACCGCCGGGCCGGGCCTGGCGGGCGCGCTGCTCGTCGGCGCGTCCTTCGCCGAGGGCCTCGCGGACTCGCTCGGCATCCCGGCGCTCGGCGTGCACCACCTCGAGGGTCACCTTCTTTCGCCCCTTCTTTCGGCGCGGGCGCCGCAATTCCCGTTCGTCGCACTGCTCGTGTCGGGCGGGCATACCCAGCTGATGCGCGTGGACCGACCGGGCGCTTACACGCTGCTCGGCGAGACCCAGGACGACGCGGCGGGAGAGGCCTTCGACAAGACGGCCCAGGTCCTGGGCCTCGGCTACCCCGGCGGGCCCCCAGTTTCCACGCTCGCCGAGCACGGCCGGCCCGGGCGCTACCGCCTGCCGCGGCCCATGATCGCTAGCGGCGACCTGGATTTCAGCTTCTCCGGCCTCAAGACCGCCGTGCTCGGCCTGGCGCGCCAGGAGGGTGAAGCCGCGCGCGCGGACATCGCACGCGCGTTCGTCGATGCGGTGGTCGAGGTGCTGGTAGCCAAGGCGCTTGCGGCGCTGGAAACGACCGGGCTCACGCGCCTCGTGGTCGCGGGCGGCGTCGGCGCCAACCGGCAGCTGCGGGCGGCGCTCGATGCGAAGTGCGCGCAAGCGGGCTGCGACGTCTATTACCCCGAGCCCGAGCTCTGCACCGACAACGGCGCGATGATTGCCTTCGCGGCCGCGCAGCGGCTGCCACTCAGGCCCTCCGAGGGGGCTTTCGACGTGCGGGCGCGCTGGGCGCTCGAGGCGCTCTAGCCGCCCGACTTCTTCGCGCCGATGCGCGACTCTGCGCCGGCGATCAGGCGTGCGATGTTCTCCCGGTGGCGCCAGACGATGAGCGCCGCCATGGCGAGGACGGCGGCGAAGGTTCCCCCGAGGCCGAAGAGCAGCGCGGCGAAGAACGGCGCGAATGCTGCGGCTACGAGCGCGGCGAGCGAGGAGTAGCGAAGGAACGCGACGATGATGAGCCAGGTCGCCACCGTGCCGAGGCCGAGGCGCCAGTCGATCGCGAAGAGCACCCCGGCCGCCGTAGCGACGCCTTTGCCGCCCTGGAAGCGGTGATACACCGGATAAAGGTGGCCGAGGAAAACCGCCAAGCCGGCGGCGGGCGCTGCCTCGGGAACGTAGAGCCGCACGAGGAAAACCGCCGCGAAGCCCTTCAGCGCATCGCCTGCCAGCGTGAGCACGGCGGCGGCCTTCTTCCCGGTGCGCAGCACGTTGGTCGCCCCCGGGTTCTTCGAGCCGTAGCTGCGCGGGTCGGGCAGGCGCATGACGCGGCTCACCACGATCGCGAACGAGACCGATCCCAGCAGGTAGGAAGCGACCACGGCGAGCGCGCGCATTTCTCCTGGCGACACGGGCCGATTCTATAGAATCGACTGCGCCATGGACGCGATCGTCATTCGCGAGCTGCGCGTCGAGGCGCTGATCGGCATCCATCGCCGCGAGCGCCATGTTGCGCAGACCCTGTCGATCGACCTCGAGATCGGCCTGCCCGGGGGCGCGGTGTTCGCGAGCGACAAGGTCGCCGATACGATCGACTACGAGCAGGTCGCGCTGAAGATCCGCGCGCTTGCCGCGAGCCAGCATTTCCGGCTCGTCGAGACGCTCGCCGAGCGCATCGCGCGGCTGCTGCTCGACGACTTCGGCGCGCCCTGGGCGCGGGTCAGCGTGGCGAAGATCGGCATCCTCGGCAACGCGAAGTACGTCGGCGTGACTATAGAGCGACGTCGACCGGCTGCGCCCTGAGCACGCGCTCGAGCTCGCGCGGCTCGATGCGCACGAGGAGCCCGCGCCGCCCGCCGTTGATGTAGATGTGCGGCAGCGCGAGGATCGAGCGCTCGAGGTAGATGGGCAGCGGCTTCTTCAACCCGAACGGCGAGGTGCCGCCGACCTGATAGCCGGTATGCCGCTGCGCGACCTCGGGCTTGCACGGCGCGATGCGCTTGCGCCCGGCCTGGCGCGCGAGCTCCTTGGTCGACACCGTGCGGTCGCCGTGCATCAGGACGATGAGCGGCGCGCGCGCCTCGTCCTCCATGACCAGCGTCTTCACCACCTCGTGCTCCGGCACGCCGAGCGATTGCGAAGACACCGCGGTACCGCCGTGCTCGACGTAGTCGTAGACGTGCTCGGTGTAGCGCACGCTGCGCTCGTCGAGGAAGCGCGTCGCGGGCGTCTTCACTTCATCCCCGCGGATGGTGCCGCGAATGGAGCTGCTTCAGCCGCTCGCGCGCGACATGGGTGTAGATCTGGGTGGTCGAAATGTCGGCGTGGCCGAGGAGCATCTGTACGACGCGCAGGTCTGCGCCGTGGTTGATGAGGTGCGTGGCGAAGGCGTGGCGCAGCACGTGCGGCGAGAGCCGCTTGCCGGGAATGGCGCGCGCGCCGTAGCGGCGGATCAGGTGCCAGAAGGCCTGGCGCGTCATCGGGCCGCCGCGCGCGGTGACGAACAGCGCGTCGGACCCATCGTGGCTCTTGAGGTAGCGGGAAATCCAGTCCACCGCCTCCTCGCCGAGCGGCACCAGCCGCTCCTTCGATCCTTTCCCCATCACGCGTACCACGCCGGCGTCGAGGTTGACCGCGAAGCGCTTGAGCGAGACCAGCTCGGAAACGCGCAGCCCCGTGGCGTAAAGCGTCTCGAGCATCGCGCGGTCGCGCAGCCCGAGCGGGCTGGCGGTGTCGGGCGCGGCGAGCAGCGCCTCGACATCGCTCTCGGAGAGCGTCTTGGGAAAGCGCGGCGCACGCTTGGGCGGCTCGAGCTTGAGGGTCGGATCGGCCGCGATGCGGCGCTCGCGCAGCAGATACTGGTAGAAGCGCTTGAGCGTCGAAACGCGCCGCGCCGCGCTCGAGGCGCGGCCTTTCTTCGCGGCGAGGAAGGCGAAAAGATCGGACTCGCTCACCCGCGCGAGGCCCGCGCCGAGCGAAGCGGCGAGCTGCTCGAGGTCGGTGCGGTAGGCGGCAATGCTGTTCTTCGACAGGCCGTCCTCGAGCCACAGCGCGTCGCCGAACGCGTCGAGCAGGGCCGCGTCGCCTTCGCTCAGGGCGCGAGCTCGAACGCGTCCGCGCCGCACTCGTGAGCGAGCAGCCAACGCTTCGCCTCCAGCAGATAGCCGCTTGTCGCATGCGCGAAGCCGCCGATGCCGCGCGCGGCGACCACACGATGGCAGGGAATGACGATCGGCAGGCGGTTGTCGCCGCACGCCTGGCCCACCGCGCGCGCCTCGCCGCCGAGGCGGCGAGCGAGCTCCCCGTAGGTGAGCGTCCTGCCGCGCGGTATCTCGCACAGCGCCGCCCAGAGCCGGCGCTGAAACGGCGTGCCTTCGACGAGGAGAGGCAGGTCGAAGCGCGTGTCCGGGTCGGCACGATACGCCTCGAGCTGCTTCGCTGCCCTTTCTCCAAGATCGCTGAGGGGAGAGGCGATGGGCGCCGACGGAGGCAAGTAGCAGATGTCGGTCACCCGGCCCTCGCGCGAGCGCACGGCGACCTTCATGCGCGGAAACGCGACGACTACGTCGTACACAGCTTCTCGATCTGCGCGAGCAGCTCGTCGGGCACCTCGATGCCGCTCGCGTGCGCGGATTTCTGCGCGGCGAAGCGTCGGGCGCCGGGCAGGCGCACTTCCGGGTCGGCGAGCATCGCGCTCACCACCGTTTCCACCCGCTCCAGGTACCTCTCGGTACCTGCCAAAGCCGAGGGATCGATGGCGATGAACGCCTGGCCGATGCGCGGCCGGTTGCCCTCCTCCGAGAAAAACGAATCGGCCTCCGCGCCGATGGCCGAGCCGGTCAGGCTCGCGCAGATGAGCTCGAACATGAGCGCGAGCATCGCGCCCTTCGCGCCGCCGATCGGGAAGAGGCTGCCGTGCTCGATCGCCTCCTTCGGATCCGTGGTCGGCTTGCCATTGCGATCGAGCGCCCATCCTTCCGGAATGCGCTCACCCTTCCTCATCGCCATCATGATGCGGCCGCGCACCACCGTGGTGAGCGCGAGGTCGATGACGATCGGCTCGCCCTCGCGCCGCGGAAAGGCCGCGGCGATCGGGTTGGTGCCGAAGAGCGGCTTCTTGCCGCCCCAGGGCGGAATCGCCGCCGGCGAGTTGGTGAAGGCGAAGCCGACCAGCCCGGCCCGCGCGACCGGCTCGAGGTGGATGCCGAGCACGCCGACGTGCGCACTGTTCGCGATGCCGGCGAAGGCGATGGCGTTGCGCCGCGCCCGCTGGATCACCTCGTCCACCGCCCACTGCGCCGAGACGTAAGGCAGGCCATCCGAATTGTCGATGAGACAGGCGCCGGCGCGCTCGGCGAGCAGGCGCGGCTGCGCTTTGCCGTCGGCACGGCCATTGCGCAGCATCCCGCAGTAGAACGGCACGCGCGACATGCCGTGCGTGGGCAGCCCTTGCGCCTCGGCGTGAACCAGGTGGCGTGCCGCCGCTTCCGCCATGCGATCATTTGCGCCCGCGCGCTTCAGGGCTGTGGTGGCGAGCTCCAGCAGCGTCTGCGCATCCTTCTTCATAGCGAGGATTCTAACCATGGGCAAAATGATCGAACTCACCGCATCCGACGGCCACAGGCTGTCCGCGTACCGCGCCGACCCCGATGGGAAAAGTGCCGCGGCAGGCAAACCGCGCGGCGCCATCGTCGTCATCCAGGAAATCTTCGGCGTCAACAGCCACATCAAGTCGGTGGCCGACGGCTATGCCGCCGACGGCTACCTCGCTATCGCGCCCGCGCTTTTCGACCGCGCGCAGAAGGGCGTGGACCTCGGCTATTCGCCCGACGACATCGCCAAGGGACGCGACATCCGCGCCAAGATCACCGATGACATGGCGATGAAGGATGTCGCCGCCGCAGTCAAGGAAGCCCGCGGCGCCGGAAAGGTCGGCATCGTCGGCTACTGCTGGGGCGGATTGATCACCTGGCTCGCCTCGGAGAAGGTCCCCGGCCTCGCGGCGGCGGCGCCCTACTACGGCGGCGGCATGCCCGATCGCGCCAGCGTCCAGCCGAAGGTGCCGGTGATGGGCCACTTCGGCGCGAAGGACGCCCACATTCCCGTCGAAGGCGTGAAGAAGCTCGCCGCCGCGCAGTCGAAGCACCAGTTCTTCATCTACGACGACGCCGACCACGGCTTCAACTGCGACCAGCGCGGCTCCTACAACGCCGCGGCTGCGAAGCAGGCGCGGGCGCGCACGCTAGAGTTCTTCCGCAAGCACGTCGGCTAGAAGCTTGCCAGGCAGATGCCGACACCGACGAGGGCGGCGCCGGCGACCAGCGACAGTCCGATCTCCTCGCCGAGCAGAAGCGCGGAAGCCAGGATGCCGAGGCTCGGCGTCGCGAGCAGCGCCATCGACAGCGCGCTCGCCGGGAGGCGGCGCCCGGCTTCGACGACCGCCCAATAGCCGAACGCGGTAGCGACCGGGCCCACGTAGGCAATTGAGAGGGCGGCGGCGCCGCTGAGCGATGGTGGCGCGCCTTCCGTGGCTGCCGCGACGGGAAACAGAAGACAGCCAGCCATCAGCATCTGCCAGGGCGCGAGCGCAAGCGGGCTCGCTGCGAAGCGATGCGCGCGAACGGCCACGATCGACAGCGCCCACGCCGCGGCCGCAGCGAGGAGCAAGCCGTAGCCCAAGAGGTCGCGGGCTGCTTCCGTCCGTAGCGCGGGTGAAGCTATCGTTAGCGCGCCCGCGAGCCCAAGCGCCACGCCGAACAGCCGTACGAGAGACAGGCGTTCCCGCAGCCAGGCTGCGGCGATCGGCACGACCCAGATCGGCGTAGAGAAGGCGAGCACGGAAGCGCGCCCGGAGGGGAGGATCGTCAGGGCGAAAGCAGTCAGAGCCGAATACGCCGCCATCTGCAGGGCGCCCGATATCACCACGAGGGCCCAGTCCTGGCGCGGCGGCAAGATCACCTGCCGCCGCACCGCGAGAAACCCGAAGAGGCAAGCCGTCGCGACGGCGTAGCGAAGGCAGGCGTACCAGATCGGTGGAACGGTCGCGACGCCGATCTTGATCGCCGGCCAGCTGACGGCCCAGACCAAGGTCAGCAGCCCGAGAAGGGTCCTCGGGCGCACTGGCATGTCAGGCCACCCTGCCTTTCGGCTGCCATGCCTCGGCCTTGAACTGGTCGTTCAGCGGCACCTGCGCTATGTGATCGACATAGTTGTTGAATGTCTTCATGCCGACGCCAAGCAATACCTCGAGAAGGTTCGCGCGGGTGTAACCCGCGCGAAGGAACGCAGCGACGTCGGCGTCCGCCACGAAGCCGCGTTGCTCGACAACCTTGCGCGTGAACGATACAAGCGCGTCGAGCTTCGGGTGCGGCAGCCGCTCACGCGCCCGGGCAGCGGCAACGAGCGCCGGGTCCGCCTTCGCGACGCGCTTCGCGAGGGTCGAATGTGCCGCCATGCAAAACTCGCAGTCGTTGGCTTCCGAAACGGCGAGCGCGACGAACTGCTGCTCCACAGCGGTAAGCGTCGACTGCGAAAACGCCCGCGCCAAAGCGAGCGCACCTTCCAGCGCCGCCGGCGATTCGGCGAATACCGCGAAGAGATTGGGAACGAAGCCGTAGGCCTGCTGGATGCCCTGAAGCAGCGGACGGCTCGCGGCAGGCGCTGTTTGCGGCGTGTGAATGGTGAATGCGCTCATGTGCATCTCCTGATCGGTTTGCGGGAAAGCCCTTGCTCGTCCCGCTGCGGATGCGTAGATTGGCGCACCATGGCCGGACGAATAAGCGTCAGAAAGCCGGATTTCGTAGCCAAAACCCCGGATAGCGACTTGCTTTCGGACATCCTGGTCGGCCTGCGCCTGAAGGTGGACATCTTCCAGCAGGGCAGCTATTGCGGCGCCTGGGCGCTCGATGCCGGGCACATCGCCCATGCGGTCTTCCACCTCATCGGCCGCGGCCAGGCCTGGGTGCATCGCGCCGGCGAGCGCGAGCCGCTCGTATTGCGCGGTGGCGATCTAGTGATGTTCCCGCATGGCGGCTGGCACCAACTCTCCGGCACGCCGAAAAGGCAGCCGGGTAACCGCCTCGTTGCGACCGGCAATGGCTCCTACACCACGGTGCTATGCGCCAGTGTCAAATTCGAAGCAGGGCCGCTCAATCCGCTCATGCGGACCCTTCCTCCGGTCATCGTGGTGCGGAGCGAGGACCGGGATACTTCCGCGGAGCTGCACGCGCTTGCGCGCCTGATGCTCATGGAATACGAGGCGGCGGCTCCGGGCCGGCAGGGCGTGCTCGACCGGCTCGCCGAAGCGATGTTCGTGCTGCTGCTGCGCCACCAGGTGCAAAACGCGCCCGAGCTCAAAGGCTTGCTCGGAGCGCTGAAGGATGAACGCATCGCGCGAACGCTCGGCGCCCTGCACGCCGCTCCGGGGAAGGACTGGGCGGTGGACAAGCTTGCCCGCGGAGCGGGCATGTCACGCACTGTGTTCGCCGAGCGCTTCGCGGCACTGCTCGGCCAGTCGCCGATGCAATATCTCGCTGCCTGGCGCATGCACGTGGCAGACCAGATGCTGAGAGCGCGACGCGCGTCGGTCGCGCAGGTCGCCGAGCGGCTCGGCTATCGGACCGAAACGTCGTTTCGCCGGGCGTTCAAGCGGGTGCGCGGCGTCGGACCAGGCGAGGTACGGCGCAGTGCGCGCGCCGATCTCTAGCCGAGCACTGCTTTGCGGAAGCGGTCTTTCAGCACGATGCCGTCGAGCGGCGGGAGGACCAGCGGCAGCTTCTCCGCTGCGACCTTGACGCTCGCAAAGGTCGGGCCTTCGCAGGCGTGCACGCGCACGCGCAGCTCTTCCACTTCTTTCTCCTTGGAAAGAGTGCTGGAGAAAGCGAACCGGCACCCGCGTGCGACGGCGGCGAGATCGACGCCGTGCGCGGTGTGCGTCGCCTGCATGCCGGTCTCGCCGTAGCGCTCGTTGTCGATCACCACGATCGAGAGGTTCTTCGGCTGCTGCACGCCGATCGTCGCGAGCGCGCCGAGGCCCATCAGCATCTCGCCGTCGCCGGTCACGGCGAGTACCGGGCGATCGGGCTGTGCGAGCGCGAGTCCGAGGCCGATCATGGCCGCCTGGCCCATCGCGCCCCAGAGCGGAAACGAAAGGTCCGAATCGCCGGCGGCGGTGATGTCCCAGGCGGTGGAGCCGAGGCCCGCGACGACGAGGAGCTGCTTTCGGTCTTTCAGCAACTCCTTCACCACATCGCGCCTATGAAGCATTGGTCTGCTCCTGGAAGCTCTTGATGCCGATCACGCGCTGCGCAATCAGCACCGCCTCGGCACCCTGCGCTTCGAAAGCGAGCTTGAGCGCCGCGCGCACGTGCGCGGCCACGGCCTGCGGCTCGCCCGCCTGGCGCACCGCGACGCCCATCGTCTCGAGCACGCTCGCCGTGTTCTCGCCCATCGGCACCTGCCAGGTGTTGAACTCGCCCTGCTGGCCGCGCATGGTGACGAGGAGCACGAGCGGCAGGCGGCAGATCTTCACCATGCCGAGCGCGTTGACGATGTTGCCGACGCCGCTCGACTGCATGAGCACGACGCTCTTCTCGCCGCCCAGCCAGGCGCCGGTGGCGAGCCCGATGCCTTCCTCTTCCGTGGTGAGCGGCACGGCGCGCATCGCCGAATCGGCCTGGCAGAGCTCGATCAGGCGCTTGTGCCCGGCGTCGGGCACGTAGCCGACGATGCGCACGCCGGCATCCTTGAGCTCGCGGTGGACTTCCGCAGGCCAGTCAGGCTGCATTCTTCAACAGGCTTTCTCCCGGCCGCACACGGGTAAAGGCGACGCGCTTCATCGTGACCCGCCCGTCGCCGGCAAGGCTCGTAAAGGCGGAAGTCTCGAGCGCACCGCGCTGCGGGAAGTCCTCCCGGAAATGCGCGCCGCGCGAATCTTCGCGCGCCGCTGCCGCCGCGCAAATCGCGCGGCTCACGGCCACCAGGCTCTTCAGGTTGAGCCAGTCGTGCCACGTAAGGTTGAAGGCTCGCATCTCGCCCGCGACTCCCGTGGCGTCCAGCGTCGCGTCGAGGTCCGCCAACTCGCGGGCCGCCTCGGCGAGGCCGTGCGCATCGCGGAGGATGCCGACCTTTTCCCACATGACGCCGTAGAGGCGCTCGCGCAGCGCCTCGAGATCGCCGGGGCGCTGCGAAAAAGGCCGCTCGGCGCGCGCGATCGCGTCTCTGACCGCACCATGGTCCGGGTCGGCGAAAACCGCGTCTTTGATGAACGCCGCCATGCTGTCCCCCGCCACGGCGCCGAAGACCGTGGAGTTCGCGACGCCGTTGCCGCCCAGTCGATTCGCCCCGTGCACGCCGCCCGAGTCCTCGCCGGCGACGAAGAGGCCGGCAAGCGACGTGGCGCAATCGGGGGCGAACTCGACGCCGCCCATCAGGTAGTGCGCCGTCGGCACGACCTCGACCAATCCGCCGGCGAGATCGAAGCCGCAATCGGCGCAGCGCTCCACCATCCCCTTGAACTCGCGCCGCACCCGCTCCGCGCCGAGGTGCGCCATCGAAATGTACACGCCGCCATAGGGCGTGGTCCTGCCGCTTCGCATCTCGGAGAAGATGGCGCGCGAAACGATGTCGCGCGTCGCGCGCTCGAGCTTCACGTCGTAGCGCGCCATGAAGCGCTCGCGCTCGCCGTTCAGGAGATAGCCGCCCGCGCCGCGCAGCCCTTCCTCGAGCACGGTGCCGGTCATGCGCGTGTGCGGCCCGGCGAGGAGCCCGGTGGGGTGGAACTGCACCATCTCCATGTCGCGCAGGCGCAGCCCCGCGCGCAGCGCCATGGCGAGCCCGTCGCAGCTCTTGTCGCCGGAGGGCGTGTGATAGCGATACATGGTCGGCCCGCCGCCGGTGGCAAGCAGGACAGCCTTGGCGCGCACCAGGCGGTACTCGCCGGTGCGCATGTCGATGAATAGCACGCCCGCGATTGCCTTCCCCGAAGCATCCTTGATCAGCTCGACGGCGCGATGCTCTTCCAGACGCTCGATCCCGCGCGCCCACACCTGCTCGGCGAGCCGGTTGATGATCTCGATGCCGGTGAGGTCGCCCTTGTGCACCGTGCGATCGAAGGTCTGCCCGGCGAAGGCTTTCTGGTGCACCGTGCCGTCGGGGTTGCGATCGAAGAAGCAGCCGAGCTCGTTCTCCAGCTCGTGGATGCGCTCGACGGCGAGCGTCACCAGCTTCCACGCCAGGTCCTGGTCGCAGAGCCACGCCCCGCCCTCGATCGTGTCCATGAAGTGGCGCTCGACCGAATCGCCCGGCGCGAGCGCCACGTTGTAGCCGCCCTGCACCATGCGCGTGCAGCCGCACTTGCCGAGCAGCCCCTTCACCGCGACCGTGATCGACGCCGGCTGCGCGGCCCGCAGCTGCGCCTGGTGCGCGTGCAGAGCGGCGAACAGCCCCGCGCCGCCCGAGCCGAGGATCAGGATGTCTGTATCGCGGGTCTCTGGAACCATTGCAGGAACAGCACCACGAGGACGAGGCCGATGCCGATCGCATCGAAAGCCTTGTGCGGGTAGACGAGCAGCACGCCGGCGACGAGCAACATGATGCGCTCGGGAAGCGTCGTACGCCGCAATGCCCAGCCCTGGAAGGCGGCGGCGAGCGCGAGGATGCCGACCGCGGCGGTGAGCGTAACGAGGGCGATCGACCCCCAGTCGGCCTGCCCGAGCGTCTTGAACGACCCCGTGAGGAGCAAGCCCGTGCCGCTCGGGTCGAGCACGAACATGAACGGCACGAGGAAGGCCGGCGCGGTGTATTTCCAGCACTGAAGTGTGGTCTTGTAGGGGTCGCCGCCGGTAATGGCCGCCGCCGCGAACGGCGAGAGCGCGGTGGGCGGCGAGACCTCGGAGAGCACGGCGTAATAGAAGATGAACATATGCGCGGCGAAGTCCGGCACGCCGAGCTGGATGAGCGCCGGCGCGGCGATGACCGCACAGATGATATAGCTTGCCGTCACCGGGACCGCAAGGCCGACGATCCAGACGATGAGCGAGGTGTAGATCGCGGTCAGGAGCAGCGAGTGCCCGGCGTACTGGAGCACAATCGAGCTGAACTTCAGTCCCAGTCCCGTGAGGGTCACCACGCCGACGATGATGCCCGCGCCTGCGCAGGTCGCGGCGACGTTCAGCACGCCGAGCGATCCGCCGGAGAGCGCCTTGACGAGGCCCGACTCCCAAAAGCCTCTCCCGGCCGGCACCTTCCCTTCGAAGACCTCGTAGGGGACGAGCGAGGTGTCGCGGCGTAGGAGGCTCGTCACCGCCGAGACGACCGTCGCCCAGAACACCGAGAGCACGGGCGAGAAGCCGAACAGCATGAAGGCGACGATCGAGACGAGCGAGAGGAAGTGGAACCAGTATCTCTTCGCCAGGGTCCAGGCCGTCTCGATGCGCTCGAAGGTCACGTCCTTCATGCCGAACTTGCGCACGTCGATCTCGACCATGGTGAAGAGCGCCAGGTAGTACAGGCAGGTCGGGATCGCCGCCATCAGGATGACGTCGAGGTAGGAGATCTTGAGGAACTCGGCGATGAGGAACGCGGCCGCGCCGAGCACCGGCGGCGAGATGATTGCGCCGAGCCCGCCCGCCGAGAGGAGGCCGCCCGCCTCGTTCTTGCCGTAGCCGACCTTGGCGAGCATCGGGTAGGCGACCGAGCCGAGGGTCACGGTCGTGGCCACGCCCGAGCCGGAGGGGCCGCCAAGCAGGAACGATGCGAGGACGACGGTGCGCCCCGCCCCGGTCGGCCTTCCGCCCATGGCGGCGAAGGAGAAGTCGATGTAGAACTTGCCCGCGCCCGAGTACTGCAGGAAGGCACCGTAGATGGTGAAGAGGATGATGAGCGACGACGACACGTCGATCGCCACGCCGAAAATGCCTTCTAGCGTCATGTACATGTGGCCCACCAGGCGCGGGATCTCGTAGCCCTTGTGGGTCCACGGCGCGGGAAGGTAGGGGCCGAAGAAGGCGTACAGCAGGAAGCAGATCGTGACCACCGGCATCACCCAGCCGGTGGAGCGGCGCATCGCCTCGAGCACGAGCACCACCAGCGCGACGCCAAAGAAAATGTCCCAGTTGTTGGGCACGATCGAGCGGTCGAAGAAGTCATCGCCCTGGCCGATCAGGTAGGCGCACACCGCCACGCCGAGCGCGGCGAGGACCCAGTCCCACCACATGGAGCGGTGACGGTAGCGGCGGGCCACCGGGAAGATGAGAAAGGTGAGGAACAGCACGAAGGCAACGTGCGTCGCGCGCATGACCTCGGTGCGCACGATCTCGTAGGAGGCGTAGAGGTGGAAGAGCGACATCGCCACGGCGACGACGGTGATGAACGCCGCCATGGCCCCGGCGAACTTGTTCTGCACCCCCTCTTCCTGCTCGATCATCTCCTCGGCGCGCTTCAGCGCCTCCTCGCTGATCGCAGCGTCGGGCTGCTCGATGCGTGCCACGTCTTCGCTCATCGCGCTCCTTCCCTATAAACGAAAAAGCCCCGCCTTGGACGGGGCCTGCCGTGCCGATCGCGCGGCGGTCCGGCTACTGGACCTTGATGCCCTTCTCGGCGAAGTACTTGAGCGCGCCGGGATGGTAAGGAATCGGCGTCGCCGAGGCCTTCTGGTTCTCGAGCTTGATGTTCTCCGCTTCCTTGTGCACGCGCACCAGGTCGTCCTTGTGCTCGAACACCGCCTTGACGACGTTATAGGCGGTCTTCTCGTCCATCTCCTGGTGCGCGACGAGCAGGTTCATCACCGTGGCCTGATGGTTGTCCTTGTCCATGCCGTGGTAGGTGCTCTGCGGGATGACGTCCTGCACGTACAGGTTGCCGTACTTCTGGTTCATCTTCGGCACGAGATCGGCGATGTCGATCATCTTGATCTTCATGCCGGGCGTGTTGGCGAGGTCGGTGACCGCCGCGGTCGGCAGCCCGCCGACCCAGAAGAAGGCGTCGATCTTGCGGTCCTTGATCGCGTTCACCGACTCGGCGACGCCAAGGCGCTCGCGCTTCATGTCGCGGTCCTTGTCGAGCCCGGCGGCCTCGATGACGCGGAACGCCATCACCTCGGTGGCGCTGCCGCCCGAGCCGGTCGAGACGCGCTTGCCCTTGAGGTCCTTGAAGCTGCTGATGCCCGTGCCCTCGACCGTGACGACGTGCATGCGGTTCGGGTACATGACGAGCAGCGTGCGCACCGGCACGGGCCGCCCCTTGAACTTGTCCTGCCCCTTGAGCGCGTCGAGCCCGGCGTCGGCCATGGTCATGCCGAGATAAGGCTTGCCGGTGGCGATCAGCTGCAGGTTGGCGACCGAGCCGCCGGTCACCTCCGCCGTCGCCTGCATGCCGTCGACGTACTTCGAGAGCACCGCGGCCATGCCGCCGCCGAGCGGGTAGTACACGCCGCCGGTGCCGCCGGTGCCGATGGAGAGGTTTTGCGCAAAGGCCGACGGCGCAAGGCCGGCCGTCGCCGCCGCTGCGCAGAGCGCAAGCGCGCGTAGTGCTGTTCTCATTCAATCCTCCGTAGTGGTGTGGGCGGCGATTTTAACGCCAAGTTTGCGCAACGCTTCGTCGCG
>DASUFD010000047.1:0-13320 GCA_036274735.1 Burkholderiales bacterium | reverse complement strand
TGGGCGGAGGGCGGGCATGAGCGACGTACGCGAAGCGCCGCTCGAACACTTCGTCTCGCGCGCGCCCTTCGAGCCCGCGGCGGCCGAGAGCCTCACGCCCGAGCAGGAGAAGTTCTACCGCGCCTCGCAGTGGCGCATCATGTGGTGGAAGTTCCGCCGCCATCGCATCGCGGTCATCGCCGGCGTGATCCTGCTCTTCTTCTACGCCTCGACGCTGGTGAGCGAGATCATCGCGCCCTACGAGAAGAGCACGCGCGACACGCGCCATATCTATGCGCCGCCGCAGGCCGTCCACTTCGTGCACGAGGGGCGCTTCGTCGGGCCGTTCGTCTACGGCTATCGGATGCGCCTCGACATGGACAACCTGAAGCGCGTCTACACCGACGACCCGGGCGAGGTGTACAAGCTGCGCTTCTTCTGCCTCGGCGACGAGTACCGCTTCTGGGGGCTTGCCGAGGGCCGCTTCCACCTCGTCTGCCCGGCGCAAGGCGGCACGCTCTATCTTCTCGGCACCGATCGCCTCGGCCGCGACCTCTTCTCGCGCATCGTCTACGGCACCCGCATCTCGCTTACCGTAGGCCTGTTCGGCATCGCGGTGAGCTTCCTCATCGGCATCGTGCTCGGCGGCATCTCGGGTTACTACGGCGGCTGGGTCGACACTGTCATCCAGCGCTTCATCGAGATGGTGCGCTCCTTCCCGGAGCTGCCGCTGTGGATGGCGCTCTCGGCGGCGCTGCCGATCACCTGGAGCCCGATCCTCGTCTACTTCGGCATCACCATCATCCTGGGGCTTCTCGACTGGCCGGGGCTCGCGCGCGCGGTGAGGTCGAAATTGCTGGCTTTGCGCGAAGAGGATTTCGCGACCGCGGCCGTGCTCATGGGCGCGAGCCCGGCGCGCGTCATCCGCAAGCACCTGCTGCCCTCGTTCGCGAGCCACCTGATCGCCTCGGCCACGCTCTCGATCCCGGCGATGATCCTGGGCGAGACCGCGCTCTCGTTCCTGGGCCTCGGGTTGCGCCCGCCGGTGACGAGCTGGGGCGTGCTGCTCAACGAAGCGCAGAACATCAACGTCGTGGCGCTCTATCCCTGGCTCATGCTCGCGGTCGTGCCGGTCTTCATCATCGTGCTCTCCTTCAACTTCTTCGGCGACGGCCTGCGCGACGCCGCCGATCCCTACAGCACGCTGCGCGCCTGAAATCCGCGCTCGAGGTATTGAGGAGCGTCTTCGGGCACTCCGGCTTCCGCGGGCCGCAGGACGCCATCGTCGGCCACGTCGCCGCCGGCGGCGACGCGCTCGTGCTGATGCCCACGGGCGGCGGCAAGTCGCTCTGCTACCAGCTGCCGGCGCTGCTGCGCCAGGGTTGCGCGATCGTCGTCTCGCCGCTCATCGCGCTCATGCAGGACCAGGTCGCGGCGCTCAGGCAGCTCGGCGTGCGCGCGGCGTTCCTCAACTCGACCCTCTCGGCGGACGAAGCGGCCGCCGTGAAGCGCGCGCTGCGCCGCGGCGAGCTCGACCTCCTCTACGTCGCGCCCGAGCGCCTCGTCATGCAGAGCATGCTCGAGGACCTCGGGCGCATGTACGAGGCGTCCGCGCTCGCGCTCTTCGCCATCGACGAGGCGCATTGCGTGTCTCAGTGGGGGCACGATTTCCGGCCCGAGTACCTGCAGCTCTCGCTCCTGCACGAGCGCTTCCCGCGCGTGCCGCGCATCGCGCTCACCGCCACCGCCGATCCGCAGACGCGCGAGGAGATCATCCGGCGGCTCGAGCTCGGCGAAGCCCGCGTCTTCATCTCGAGCTTCGACCGCCCGAGCATCCGCTACACCATCGTCGACAAGCAGGACGCGCGCGCGCAGCTCCTGCGCTTCATCCGCGAGGAGCACCCGGGCGAGGCGGGGATCGTCTATTGCCTGTCGCGAAAGAAGGTGGACGAGACTGCGGCGTGGCTCGTGCAGCACGGCGTGCCGGCGCTGCCCTACCACGCCGGCATGGACGCCGGCGCGCGCGCGGCCAACCAGGCGCGCTTCCAGGAAGAGGACGGCGTCGTCGTCGTCGCGACGATCGCCTTCGGCATGGGAATCGACAAGCCCGACGTGCGCTTCGTCGCGCACCTCGACCTGCCGAAGAGCATCGAGGGCTACTACCAGGAGACCGGCCGCGCGGGCCGCGACGGGCTGCCCGCCGACGCGTGGATGGCCTATGGGCTGGGCGACGTGGTGCAGCTGCGGCGCATGATCGAGCTCTCGGAGGGTAGCGAGGACTTCCGCCGCATCTCCTATGCCAAGCTCGATGCGCTCCTCGGCCTGTGCGAGAGCGCGGGCTGCCGGCGCGTGCGCCTGCTCGCGTACTTCGGCGAAGACGCGCGGCCCTGCGCCAACTGCGACACCTGTCTCGAGCCGCCCCAGACCTGGGACGCGACCGAAGCGGCGCGCAAGGCGCTATCGTGCATTTTCCGCACCGGGCAGCGCTTCGGCGCAGTGCACCTGATCGACGTGCTGCTCGGCCGCGCCACCGAGCGCGTGCGCCAGTGGGACCACGACCAGCTGAGCGTCTTCGGTATCGGCGCCGACCTCGACGAGGGCGCGTGGCGCAGCGTCTTCCGCCAGCTCGTCGCCCTCGGCTATGCGCAGCCCGACCACGACGCGTACGGCGGTTTGCGCCTCACCGAAGCGAGCCGTGCGGTACTGAGAGGCGAGCAGCGCGTGCAGATGCGCCAGGAGAAAACGCGTCTGAAGAAAGCAAAAAAAGAAAGGCTACCCATGGCAAGCGCGCATCCGCTTTTCGCCCGCCTCAAGGCGTGGCGAAGCGAGCAGGCGCGCACCCAGTCGGTGCCGCCCTACGTCGTCTTCCACGACACCACGCTCTCCGCCATCGCGGCCGCTCACCCGCGCGACCTCGCGAGCCTGTCCGAGATCGCCGGCATCGGCGCGAAGAAGCTCGAGCGCTACGGGCCGGCGCTGCTGGAGATCCTTAAGGGCGCGTAGCAGGCGGGGGCCCGGCTTGCCGGGGCAAGCTTCGGGCTGGGTCCCGGAATCGAAATAATTGGGGCTCCGTCCCCGAATTCTAGGCGTAGACTTTCCGCTTCGATGCTCATCCGGGGAGGAGGAGCATGGTCAGCCTACGCAAGTCGCTCTCGACCAGCGCAGCGGCTCCGCCCGCTCATCGCGCTCGGTGCGTTGCTCTCGGCCCACTTCGTCCTCACTAGGGGAACACCATGTCCAAGTCGACCTCGTCGTCGCTCTCCACGCGCCGCACGCTGCTCAAGGGGGCCGCACTCGGCGCCGCCGGCCTCGCCGGAGCGCCCTGGCTGGTCCGACCGGCCGCCGCTGCGGTCTCGCAGATCACGTTCAACAGGGAGTCGGCCTACGTGCCGCTCTTCGACAAGCACATCCGGGAGGTCATGGTGCCCGCCTATCAGAAGCAGACGGGCATCCGGCTGAACTACGAGACCGACGCCGCCGGCGGCGGCGCGGTGCCCCACCTGATCTCCATCGCGCAGAGCAGAGGGCCTATCGACGTAGCCTGGGTCCAGGCCGAGGCGGTGTATCGCGACGCGCTGCTCGATGTCTCGGATATCGGCGAAGCGGTCGGCAAGGCGCAGGGCGGCTGGCACGAGGAGGTGCTGCGCCTGTCGGTATGGAACGGCAAATGGAAGTCGGTTCCCTTCGGCAACATCGGCCAGATCATGGTGTATCGGCGCGACTGGTTCGAGGAAGCGGGGATCAAGGACTTCCCCGACACCTGGGAGGAGTTCTACGAGGCGGGCGTGAAGCTCAAGCGCAAGGGCCATCCCTTCGGCATGTCGATGGGGCACGGCTTCGCCGACAACAATTCCTGGCTGCAGCCGCTCATGTGGTCGTACGGGTCGCAGGCCGTCGCGGCCGACGGCAAGACGATCACGCTGGACTCCCAGGAGACGGCGAAGTCCATCGACTACGTACGCAAGCTGTACAAGGACGCGTGCATCGACGACTGCGTCGGCTGGCTCGACATCCACAACAACAAGGCGTTCCTGACGAGCCAGATTTCCTGTACCAACAACGCGACGAGCATTCTGATCTCGGCCAAGCGCGACCTTCCCGAGATGGCCAAGGTCATCGACCATGCGGAGAACCCGCGCGGCCCGAAGGGCCGGTTCCACGCGCTCGTGCCGGTGAACCACGGCATCTTCGCGCACACGCCGGACCCGGCAGCGACGAAAGCCTTCCTGCGCTGGTTCATGGAGGCGAAGAACGTCGGGCCGCTCTACGCGGCCGGCGACATGTACTACGCGCCCTTCCTCAAGGGCTATGACGCGTCGCCGGAGTGGAAGAAGGAGCCGCGCTTCCTGCCCTGCCAGCGCCTCTTGACTACCGGCAAGCTGCCGTTATGGCCGGCGCCGACGGACGTCAAGGCGGGGCAGGTGTACGCGACCTTCCTCATCGCCGACATGTTCGCCCGGGCGTGCACCGGCACCTCCACGCGGCAGGTGATCGCCGACACGGTCGAGCAGCTGAAGAAGATATACGCCGGGGCATGACCCCGGGCGCGGAGATCACCTCGGCGGCGCCGCCGGCGCTCGCCGGGGTGCGCAGGCGCCGGCCGAAGTTCCGGGCGCGCGACTGGCTGGAGCGCGAGTCGGTCTTCAGCTGGGTGCTGCTCGCGCCGCCGCTCCTTTTCCTGCTGCTCTTCCTCGGCTATCCGTTCGTCTACGGGCTCTTCCTCAGCTTCTTCCACATGGAAGTGGCGCGGGAGCCGACCTTCGTCGGGCTGGGCAACTTCGTGCGGCTCTGGGGCGACGCCATTTTCTGGAAGGCGGTGCGCAACACCGCGGAGTTCACCGTGCTCGCGTGCCTGCTGAAGATGATCGGCGGCCTCGGCATGGCGCTGGTCATGAACCAGAATTTCCGGCTCAAGGCCCTCAGCCGCGCGCTGCTGCTATTGCCCTTCGTCGTGCCCACGGTGCTCAGCACCGTGGCCTGGCAGTGGATTCTCGATCCCGGCATGGGCCTCATCAACCGCCTGCTGGTCGTGAGCGGACTCGCGACGACGGGCCCTTCGTGGCTGGGCAACCCGACGCTGGCGATGCTCTCCATCATCCTGGTCAACACCTGGCGCGGGCTGCCGTTCTTCGGCATCTCGATCCTCGCCGGCCTGCAGACGGTGCCGACGGAGCTCTATGACGCCGCCAGTATCGATGGCGCGGGAACCTGGGCGCGCTTCCGCCACGTGACGCTGCCGCTGCTCATGCCGGTCATCTTGATCGTGACCACGTTCTCGATCATTTTCACCTTCTTCGACTTCCAGCTCGTGTACGTGCTGACCGGCGGCGGCCCGGCGAACGAAACGCACCTGATGGCAACGTACGCCTTCGCCCTCAGCATGGGCGGTGGCCAGCTCGGCCTGGGCTCCGCGGCCGCGCTCGCCATGATGCCGGCGCTCGCGTTGGTGCTCGTGCTGCTCACGCTCTACGTGCGCAGAGCTTGACGTGGTCGGCGAGCTGACCTGGCAGCGGCGGCTCTTCGGCCTCTGGCTGCCTCTGCTCGTTCTCACGGTGTTCTGCCTGCTTCCGTTCGTCTGGATGGTGATCACCTCCCTGAAGCCCAATGCAGAGCTCTACGACCCGAAGGCGTTCCCCCTGGCGATCCGTCACCCCTCGCTCGAGCACTACATCGGCCTGCTCAAAGAAACGAACTTCCTCCTGTGGACGGCCAATACGATGCTCGTCGCCGTGATCGCCACGGCGATCTCGCTCATCCTGGGCACGCTGCTCGCCTATCCGCTCGCGCGGCTGCGCTTCCCCGGCGCGGCGCTGCTGGCGATGACGGTCGGCGCCGCCTACCTCGTGCCGCAGACTTTGCTCTTCGTGCCCATGGTCGACCTCGTCAACCGCCTGCACCTCGGTAACACGCTCTCCGCGGTGGTGCTCACGTACCCGACACTGCTCGTGCCTTTTTGCGCGTGGCTGCTGCTCGGCTATTTCAAGACCGTGCCGAAGGAGCTGGAGGAAGCCGCCCTGATCGACGGGGCGAGCCGCTGGTGCGCGATGACGCGCGTCGTCTTGCCGCTGTGCGTGCCGGGTTTCATCTCCGCCGGCATCTTCGCCTTTACTCTCGCGCAGAACGAGTTCCTCTACGCGCTGCTGTTCCTCACGCGCTCCGACATCCGCACCGTCTCCATCGGCGTCGTCGGCGAGCTGATCCGGGGCGACGCGTTCTACTGGGGCCAGCTCATGGCCGCGGCCTTTCTCGGCCTCGTCCCCGTGGTGGCGATCTACATGTTCTTCGTCAAGTACTACGTCGCCGGCCTGACCAGCGGCTCCGTCAAGGGCTGAGCAGAAGGGCCATGGTGAGTCGCGGCGCCGCGCTCATCCAGGGAGCAGGCAGGGGACGATCTGCCGGCTGTGGCGGCGGTAGATCCGGAAATCGGAATCGGTGGTGAGTAGCAGCGAGTCCGGCGAAGCCTCGGTCATTCTCACCAGGCAAGCATCGGCCAGGCTCATCGGCACGCCGGCATACTTCTCCATCAGCTTGAGTACCGCCTCGAGCTGGTCGCCCAGGTCGAACGCGAGGCGCAAAGCCCCGCGACGCAGCAGCTCCCGCAAGGGGGCGGCGCCCCGGGCGCCGAGCAGATAGAAGGCCTCCGACAGCGCAGGCTCGCAGGTGGCCCAGGGCGGGACGTGATTTACGCCTTGCGCGGCCGCCCAGGCGTGATGCGCGTCACGGCGGTTCAGCAGCGCGACGACGAAGCCCGCGTCAACGAGAACGCTTGCGGCCATAGCCGGCGCGCAGATAGTGCTTGCGGCGAGCGCTCAGGTCGGCCGGCAGGCCGTCCACCGAGCCGACCAGATCGGCGATGAAGTAGGCCGGGGCGCCCGGCTCGCGCGCTGCATGCGCGGTCTCGAGGCGCTCGCGGACGAGGTCGGATTTCGAGATCCTGCGCCGACGCGACTCGGCTTCGAGCGCCGCGGCCAGGCGTTCGGGCAGTCGTACCGTGAGCGTTTTCATGCGCCATCGTATTACATGAGCGCCACCATCGCAATACGGGCTGCGTCGCCGAATCAGGCCATCGACATCGTGTCCGGCGCGCCGTTGGGCGCGGCGGGCTTGCGCGTGCTCGAGTAGAGGCAGTAGGCGTTCTTGCCGGCCTGCTTGGCGGTGTACATCGCCTCGTCCGCGTTCTCCATGAGCGAGGCGGCGTCGGTCGCGTCGTCGGGGAAGATGCTCACGCCGAGCGTCGCGGTGACGAGCCGCTGCGCGTCGCCGACGCCGGGATAGGGCCGGCGCAGCGCGTCGATCAGCTTCTCGAGCACGCGCTCGACCGCCGGCGTGTCCTGCACTTCCTCGAGCACGACGAAGAACTCGTCGCCGCCGAGGCGCGCCACCAGGTCGCTTGCGCGCACGCTGCGGCGCAGGCGATCGGCCACCTCGACGAGGAAGGCGTCGCCGGCGGCATGGCCGTAGCGGTCGTTGATCTGCTTGAAGCCGTCGAGGTCGATGAACACGCCGGCGAGGCGCGTGCCGTGGCGGCGCGCGCGCTCGATCGCCTGCTCGAGCGCCGGCGCGAGGCTCACCCGGTTGGCGAGGCCGGTCAGCGGGTCGCTGTAGGCGAGCGAGGCGATGCGCTGGCGCGCCGCGGCGATCTCCGTGATGTCGCGGCCAACGCCGCGATAGCCGAGAAAGGTGCCGTCGGATTCGAAGCGCGGCTGGCCGCTCACGGCGAAGTAGCGCATGCCGCCCTCGGGCAGCGCGCGCGCGATCTCGAAGTCGCGGAACGGCAGGTGGTCGTCGAGCATCGCCTTGTGCGCCTGCCAGCCGGCCTGGTCGGGGCTCTTCGAAGCGATCTCCCAGGGCGTCTTGCCCACCATGCCGTAGCCGACCGGCGGCGCGGCGTAGTTTGGACCGTGCACGACGCTCACCAGCCGGTGCTGCGCATCGCTCTCCCAGAAGAAGTCGCTCGAGAGCTGGGTCAGGCCGCGGAAGCGGGCCTCGCTCTCGCGCAGCGAGCTCTCGGCGTGCTGCCGTTGCAGGAACTGCCCGAACAGGCTGCCGATCGCCGGCAGCGCGTCGAGCGCGGCCCGGTCGGGCTCGTCGGCGCGGTGACCGGAGAAGGCGAGCATCGCGATGGTGCGGCCGTGCGACATGACGGGGAAGGCGAGCGTGGCGAACTTGCCGCCGCGCTCCGGGCGCGGCGGCGCCCCGGCCGGGCGCGGCAAATCGGTCGACCACACGGGCTTGCCCGCCTGCCAGAGGACGCGAGTGCCCTTGAGCAGCTGCTCGATCGGCTGCTCGCGGGCATAGAAGCCTTCCAGCAGGCCGACCTCTCCGCTCGCCTCCTCGACGCGGAAGCAGCGCCCGGCGTCCCAGCCCTCGACCTCGCACACCAGGCGCAGCCCCGCCCGCAGGCCTTCCGCGCCCGAGGCCGCCTGCGCGAGGGCCGCGGCGACGGCGTGCTCGAGCTTGCGCAGCTCCTCGGCGCGCTTCTGCGCCGTAATGTCGCGGCCGACGCCGCGGTAGCCGAGGAAGGCGCCCGCGCGGTCGAGGACCGGCTGGCCGCTGAGCGAGATGGAGACGACGCGCCCCTCGTCGGTCAGGCACTGGAACTGGAAGTCGCGAAACGTCTCGTGGCGCGCACGGCGCTCGCAGTGCTCGGCCCAGGCTTGCGCGCTCAGATTCAGCGCCTGCTGCTGCCAGTGCGGGTGGGCGAAGAACGCCACCGGGTCGAAGCCGCCGGGAGCCCCGGCGTGCGTCGAGACGGAGATGAAGCGGAACTCGGTGTCCTGCTCCCAGGTCCAGTCGGCGAGCAGCTCGATCAGGCTCGAGGACGGCGCTTCCATCGGCACCGGCTCCTCGCCAGCGCCGTGCCGCGCCGGCAGGAAGCTACCGGGCTCCACGCCGGCCCCGCAAGCTCGCCTCTAAAATCTCCTCATCGTCGGGAAAGAGCGACACACCTGCAGCTTAGTTTTTTTTGGCGAGTGTGAAAAGCTCCACAGTCTCGCCGACGCCGCGCAGGTGGTGTCGGCCAATTGAACACATTGGCGTGCCGAGTTCCCGCGCGACGGCCTCCGAGACGATGAGCGGGGCGCCGACGTCCTTGCACAGGGCCTCGATGCGCGCCGCCTCGTTGGCCGCCGCACCGATCACCGTGAACTCGATGCGCGAGGGGGTGCCGACGTTGCCGTAGAGCACCTCGCCCAGGTGCAGGCCGATGCCGAAGCGCAGCGGCAACGCCCGCGTGGCATTCAACTTGTCCATGGCGGCCTGGGCCTCGAGCGCCGCGGCGAGCGCGCGCTCGCACGCCTCACGCGGGCTCCCGCCCACGGGAAAGATGGCGAGCGCGGCGTCGCCGATGAAGCGCAGGACCTGACCCTGTCTTGCCAGCACCGGGCCGAGCACGCATTCGAAGAACGTATTGAGGAGCTGCAGGAAGTCGGCGCGGCTCATCGAGTCGGCAAGCGCCGTCGAGTCGCGCAGATCGCAGAACCAGATCACCGCGCGCAGCTCCTCGCCGTCGCCGCGGCGGATCTGCCCGGCCAGCACCTTCTCCCCCGCGTGGCTGCCAAGGTAGGCGTCGAGGATGTTGCGCGATCTCGCCATGAGGCTGTAGACCTCCGCGAGGCGGGCGAGCGCCGGCGCCATCGCGCGCAGCGCCGCGGCCTCCGCCTCCCGGAAGCCGCCGGGCTGGCGTGTGGCGAAGCTGCAGGCGTGCACCTCGCCATTCACGAACGCGAGCGGCAGCGCGAGAAAGTCTGTGACGCCCTCCTTCAGCAGATCGTCGAGCACCGGGAAGTCGATCGGGCAGCTCGGGTCGGCGAGGCAGCGGCGCACCTCGCGGTGCTCGGCGAAGACGATGCGGATCGGGCTCTTCAGGAACTGCTCGGACTCGAGGAGATCGTAGGCCGCCTCGCCGGTCTCCACGGACTCGCGGCCTTCCACCCAGATGAAGCTGCGGCCGACGACGTTGGGATGCAGCGTTCGCACGAAGACCGCGACTCGGTAGAGCGGCAGCCCAACGGCGCGCGCGCGCCGGCAGAACTCGGCGAGCGCATCCTCCGGCACGCGCGCGGGCGGTGCGCCGGCGATCAGCCAGTCGACGACCGGGCGGACGTCGAGGGTCATCACGCGACGACGGCGTAAAGCCGCCATTCTCCCGGAACGCCCTTCAGGGTGTGAGTGCCGCGCTCGGCGAAGCGCAGTCCGGAGCCCGCCACGAGGTCCTTGACCGTCTGCGAAACAAGGACCTCACCGGCAGCAGCGAGAGCTGCGACGCGGGCCCCAGTGTGCACCGCGATGCCGCCGAGCTTGCCGTCCATGACCTCGCATTCTCCGGTGTGGAGCCCGGCCCGGATATCGAGGCCAAGGCCACGCGCTGCCTCCCGCATGCGGCTCGCGCATTGAATCGCGCGTGCCGGGCCGTCGAAGGCGATGAGGAAGCCATCGCCCGCGGTATCGATCTCGCGCCCGCGCCAGCGCGCGAGCTCCTCCCGCATGCGGAGCTGATAGCCCTCGAGGAGCTCGCGCCAGCCGCGATCGCCGAGCGCCGCCGCCCGCTCGGTAGACTGAGCGATGTCGGTGAAGAGGACCGTCGCCAGGACCCGGTCGGGTGGTGCGCCGGCACGTTGCCCGGTGAGGAAAAGCTCGACCTCGCTCAGCATTGCCTCGACGTCGCCGATCCAGGGGGTGTGATCGATGCCGGGCAGCTCGACAAGCGTCGCTCCGGGGATTCGCCGCGCCATGTACCGGGCGTTCTCCACCCCGATGAAGCGGTCCCCAGTGCGATGCAGGACTAGGGTCGGCACGCGGATTGCCGGCAGTACGTGTCGCACGTCGATCTCCCGGTTCATACGCATCACGGCCAGGGCAGCCCCCGGGCTCGCGGAGTTGCGCAAGTAGGCGGCCGACCTCCATGCCCGATCCTCGCTGTTCGCGATGCTCGGTGCCCAAGCCGAGAGGTCGATGGCCTGCGGCGTACCCCAGTGGTGCTCCATCTTGTCGAGCACCGACGCCCATTTGTCGTCCTTCCAGCCAAACGGATAGTCCGGGGCCCACGAACGCCGAGCGTATGAGCCGTAAAGCACGAGCGCGCTCGTACGACCGGGATAGCTTGCGGCGAAAAGTAACGACATTGGGCCGCCCTCGGAAACGCCGAAGAGTGCGGCACGCTCGGAGCCCACCTCGTCCATGATCGCGTGCACGTCTTCCATGCGCCGCTCGAGGGAAAAAAGCTCCGATGAACGATCCGACATGCCGGTACCGCGCTTGTCGAAAAGGATGAGTCGGCAAAACGAGGCGAGCCGGTGGAAGAACCGCACATGGTCCGGACTCTGCCAGTTCGCTTCGACGTTCGATACGAACCCGGGCACGAACACGACGTCGATCGGCCCACCGCCGAGCACCTGGTAGGCGATGTGCACGCCCTCGCTCCTGACGTAGCGGGTCTCGGGCAGATTGTTCACGGCCGGCAAGACACTTCAGGGCTCAATCACCAACCCCTCGCGCGCCACCAGCGACCCGGGCATCTGCTTCGCAACTTCGCGCGCGACGCCGTCGAGCATGTCGTCGTCGTGATCCGGGTCGTGATGGAACACGACCAGCCGCTTCGCCCCGGCGGCCCGGCAAAGGCGCACGCCCTCCTGCCAGGTCGAGTGCCCCCAGCCGACGTAGCGCGGATACTCGGCATCGGTATACATGCAGTCGTAGATCACCAGGTCGGCCTGCGCAATCAGCGCGAGCACGCTCTGGTCGAGGCTGCCCGGCACGTGCTCGGTGTCGGTGACGTAGCAGAGCGAGCGGCCCTCGTACTCGACGCGGTAGCCGGTCGCGCCGTCGGGATGGTTGAGCGGCGCGGTGCGCAGCGTGATGCCGGGTGCGGGCGAGAGCGCCTCGCCGGCGCGGAAATCGCGGTACTCGAGCTCGGAGCGGAACACCTCGGGCGGCACCGGAAAGAGCGGCGACATCATGAACTCGCCGAGCACGCGGCGCAGGCTCATCGACCCGGACAGGTGCCCCGCCCAGAGGCGAAAACGGTTCTGCGGCTGGAAGAGCGGCTTGAAGAAGGGCAGCCCGCACACGTGGTCGAAATGGGTATGGGTGAAGAAGAGGTCGGCGTCGAGCGCTGCGCCCTCGAGGTGCCGTCCGAGGTAGCGCGCCCCGGTGCCCGCATCGAAGAGCAGCAGGCGCTCGCCGCAGCGGACCTCGAGGGACGAGGTGTTGCCTCCGTAGCGAACGGTGGCGGGCCCCGAACAGGCGATGCTGCCGCGCACGCCCCAGAAGCGCACGGAGAGCGACATTTGGAGAACTATACCGCGGCGCCTGTAAGATGCTCGCCTCGGAGCCGCCGTGGACCGCAGCCTCTTCCGCTTCATCCTGCGCTACAGCAAGCGCGATCAGCTGCTGATCGTGCCGCTGGTGGTCGGCTCGATGATCCTCTACTACCTGTCGCTCGACCTGCCCAAGACGATCATCAACCAGGCGATCCAGGGCGCGAGCTTCCCCGAGCCGGGGTCGCTGAAGCGCCTCCTCGGCTTCGAGCTGACGCGCATCCAGTATCTCTTCGCGCTGGCGCTCGCCTTCCTCGGCCTGATCGTGGTGAACGGCTGGCTCAAGTTCCAGATCAACACCATGAAGGGCTGGATGGGCGAGCGCATGCTGCGCCGCCTGCGCTATGCGCTGTTCGACCACATCCTGCGCTTTCCGCTGCGGCGCTTCCGCCGCGTCAAGGCCGCCGAGATGGCGACCATGGTCAAGGACGAGGTGGAGCCGCTCGGCGGCTTCATCGGCGAGGCGATCATCACGCCGCTCTTCCTCGGCGGGCAGGCGCTCACGGCGATGGCCTTCATCCTCTACCAGCACGTCGCGCTCGGCCTGATCGCGCTCGCCGTGGTGTTGATCCAGGCGGTGGTGATCCCGCGCCTGCGCCGGCGGCTGCTGGTGCTCGGCCGCGAGCGTCAGCTCACCGCGCGCGCGCTCGCCGGGCGCATCGCCGAATGCGTGGACGGCATCGCCGAGATCCACGCCAACGACACCTCGAACTACGAGCGCGCCGAGATTGCGGCGCGCCTCTCGCACATCTTCCGCATCCGCTTCGAGCTCTTCCAGCGCAAGTTCCTGGTGAAGTTCCTGAACAACTTCCTGTCGCAGGTGACCCCGTTCCTCTTCTACACGATCGGCGGCTACCTGGTGATCGTCGGACGACTCGACCTCGGCGCGCTGGTCGCGGTGATCGCCGCGTACAAGGACCTGCCGGGGCCGGTGAAGGAGATCATCGACTGGGACCAGCAGCGCCTCGACGTGGAGATCAAGTACGGCCAGGTGGTCGAGCAGTTCACCGCCGAGGAGCTCTCG
>DASUFD010000046.1:0-2075 GCA_036274735.1 Burkholderiales bacterium | reverse complement strand
GAGGTGGGAAGGCGAGGGCGCGAGCTCGCCGCGCTCGATCTTCGTCACCAGTGCCGTGATCTTCGCGTTCGCCGGCGTGGCGACGCCCACCTCGGCGCCTTTGCGCGCGATGAAGCCGTTCATGAAGTCGATCTCGGTGCGCCGGCGCTTGAGGATGTCCTGCGCCATCGAGGGGCGCTGCAGGTCGGCGCGCGGGTTGGTGCCGGGCTTGGGCACGAGCGCGCTCTCGACAACGTCGAGCGCGGGCTTGTCGCCCTCGGCGGCGCGCGCGAGCACGTCGGCCTCGATGCCGCGGATCTTCTCGAGCTGGTAGCCGAGCGCCTGGCCGACGCGGATGCCTTCGCCCGCGACCTGCAGCGAGAAGCGGCGGATCGCCGGGTCGGAGAGGCAGGCGGGCGTGCTGAGGCCGCTCGCCGAGGTGATCGGGTTGTTCATCGCGTTCTGCACCAGCTTCGTCCAGCGCTCGCCCCACAGGTTGGGCGTCGCCTTCGCGCTGTCGATGCCGCGAAACCATCCGACCAGCTCTTCGACGCGCGGCGTGATGCGCCCGTGCGGCTCGCCGACGCGGAACACCGTGTGCTTGTCGCCGCCCTTCGCGACCGTGCGGCGGATGCGCCCCGCCTCGTAGAGGTCTACGGAAATCAGCGAGGCCACCACGCCGACCGTGCGCCCCCAGCCTACGATGCCGGCGATCGTCTCCTCGTTCAGGCAGTTCTGCAGCGAGACGACGAAGCCCTGCGGCGCGAGGTAGGGCGCTACGAGCGCCGTGGCCCATGCGGTGTCGTACGACTTCATCGCTACGAAGGCGACGTCGATCGGCGCCTTGGCGAAGGACTGCACCTCGCTGAGGTGCACCGCCTTCGCCTTCGTCACCGTGAAGCGCTCTTGCGGCGTCATGCCATCGAGCTCCAGGCGCCCGGCGCGGATCGCTTCCACCTGCTCGGGCCACGGATCGACGAAGGTGACGTCGTGGCCGAGCTCCGCGAGCGTGCCGCCGACGTAGCCGCCGAGCGCGCCCGCGCCGACGAAAACTATTCTCTTGTTCATGCGCGCATCATAATGGGGTCAGAGCAATTTTCAGGAAATCGCATGGACATCCGTCCGCTCGCCGGCGCCCTCGGCGCGGAGATCCGCGGCGTTTCACTGAACGGCCTGGACGACGCCGGCTGGCGCGAGCTGCAGCAGGCGTTCCTCCGCTACGCCGTGCTCGTCATCCGCGACCAGGCGCTCGAGCCCGCCGACCTTATGCGCGCCGGCAGCCGCTTCGGCGAGCCCTGCCACTATCCCTTCGTCACCGGCATCGAAGGCTATCCGTACATCTTCGAAGTGGTGAAGGAGGAGAGCGAGACGGTCAACTTCGGCGGCAACTGGCACAGCGACACCACCTATCTCGCGCGCCCGCCGCTCGCCACGCTGCTCTACGCCGTAGAGACGCCGAGCCATGGCGGCGACACCCTTTTCGCCAGCACGAGCGCCGCGTACGACGCGCTCTCGCAGGGGATGCAGCGCATGCTCGACGGCCTCGTCGGCGTGAACAGCGCGGGCCTCAAGCACGGCGGCGGACGCCACCAGGTGCACAAGACCATCCACAGCATGAAGCTGCACGACATCGAGAATGCCGAGCGCTTCGAAGCCGAGCACCCGGCGGTGCGCACGCATCCGGAAACGGGCAGGAAGGCGCTCTATGTGAGCCGCAGCCACACGGTGCGCTTCAAAGGCATGAGCGAAGAGGAGAGCCGGCCGCTCATCGCCTTCCTCCAGGCGCACCAGACGCGGCCCGAATTCACCTGCCGGGTGCGCTGGGAGCCCGGCACGCTAACCCTCTGGGACAACCGCTGCACGCAGCACAACGCCGTCAACGACTACCACGGCGAGCGACGCCGCATGCGCCGCCTCACCGTCGGACCGCAGACGCCTCGGTAGCGATCCGGGTGGCGCCCTCGCGGGCTTCGCTCAGGTCACTACGGAGGTCGTTTCGCAGCATCGGGCAAGCGTACACTATGACGCGCCATGCTCATCAAGAAGCTCAATCACGCCGCCTTCCGCTGCAAGGACGCCGCCGAGACGGTGAAGTT
>DASUFD010000045.1:0-2416 GCA_036274735.1 Burkholderiales bacterium | reverse complement strand
CTGGAGGACATCACCGACGGCGAGGTGGTGATCGGCGACACGGTGGTGAACGACGTGCCGCCCAAGGACCGCAACATCGCCATGGTGTTCCAGAACTACGCGCTCTACCCGCACATGAGCGTGCACGAGAACATGTCCTTCGGTCTGCGGCTGAAGAAGGTGCCCAAGGACGAGATCAACCGCCGAGTCGCGGACGCTGCGCGCATCCTCGGCCTGGCCGAGCTGCTCGACCGCAAGCCGAAGCAGCTCTCGGGGGGCCAACGCCAGCGCGTCGCCATGGGGCGCGCCATCGTGCGCGACCCGAAGGTTTTCCTGTTCGATGAGCCCTTGAGCAACCTCGACGCCAAGCTGCGCGTGCAGATGCGCACCGAGATCAAGCGCATCCACCAGAAGGTGCGCACCACCACGGTATATGTCACGCACGACCAGGTCGAGGCGATGACGCTCGCCGACCGCGTGGTGGTGATGAACGCCGGCAAGATCGAGCAGGTCGGCGCGCCGAACGAGCTGTACCATTCGCCCGCGACCAAGTTCGTCGCCGGCTTCATCGGCTCACCGGCGATGAACATGGTGCCCTGCCGGCTCGAGGAAGCGGCGGGCGCGCTGCGGCTGAGGCTGAGCGACAAGATCGCTTTTCCCATCAACGGCGACCGGTCCGCGCGGTATCGCAGCCGCGTCGGCAGCGACAAGCTCGTCTGCGGCCTGCGGCCCGAGCACGTCTTCGAGCAGCGCCCGCACCTCGAGCCGGGGCAGCATCCCTTCGAGGCGACCCCCGAGGTGGTCGAGCCGATGGGCAACGAAACACTGGTTTTCTTCCCGGTGAACGGCATCGACGTCTGCGCGCGCGTCGACCCCTCCTACGGCGCGCGCCCCGGCGCGCCGCTCAAGCTCGTAGCCGATCTGCGCCACCTGCACCTCATCGACGACGCGACCGGCGCGGTTCTCTAGTTCCAACGGGCCAGGGCCCGCCCGTCGCCGCTTCGAAGCGGCTTGCTACCGTATGGCGATGGGCGAGGAAGAGCTTCTGAACCAGGCAGAACGGGCGTCGGCGGAGCTGCGCATGCAAAGTCTCGCGAAAGAGGGCCGCCATCCTTGGCTGGAAGTCCTGACGGTGTGCGCCGTCGCGGCGGTCGCCGTCATCGTCGGCTTCGCGCTCACCTAGCAGCCCCTCGCGCGCTCCTCGGGTCGACAACAGGACCGGCCGCATGGTCCAATGGATCGCCTTGGAAAAATTCGTCCTTTTCACCCAGCCCGGGTGAACCAGCTGCCTTAGAACGAAAGAGTTTCTTTCGGACAAAGGCGTGGATTTCGTAGCCGTGGACGTCCTCAACGACGCCGGCGGCCGCGAGCGGCTGCTCGCGCTCGGCGTGCGCACGGTTCCCGTCGTCGCGCGGGGCGAGCAATACGTCTTCGCGCAGAACATCGACGACCTGGCCGAGTTCGTCGGACTGCAGCGCGGCGCGCATGCCGCGCTGCCCCCGGACCGGCTGGTCGAAAAGTGGCGCATCGTGTACCGGGCGGCGCAGCGCCATATCCGGCAGCTGCCCGACGAGCGGCTCGGCGAGCGCGTGATCGCCAACCGCGACCGCTCGATCCGCATCCTCGCGCACCATGTCTTTCGCATCGGCGAAGCCTTCGTCGAGACCGCGGCCGACGGCGCCGAGTTCACGGCGCAGGCGGCCAACGTTCCACCGGCGGACGGCACATTCACACGCGGCGAGGAGATCGCGCGCTACGGCGACTCGGTGCTCGCCAGGCTGCAGAGCTGGTGGACCGGGCTCGCCGACAAGTCGTGCAAGCAGAAGCTCGCCACTTTTTTCGGACCGCAGCCGATGCATGTCCTCCTCGAGCGCTCGACCTGGCACTCGGCGCAGCATGCGCGCCAGCTCGCGGCCGTGCTCGAGCGCTTCGGCATCGAGCCCGACGGCCGGCTCAGCGCCGCGGATCTCGACGGGTTGCCGCTTCCCAAGGGCCTCTGGGAATAGCCCCGGAATTCGGGGTCAGGTTCACAACTCGGCGAAAAAGGGTCCTGACCCCTTTTTCAGCGCTTCGTCAGGTATTCGCGCAGCGCGACCGCGTTGTTGTGCTCGGCGTCGCGAGCACCGTAGACGAGGGTGACGACGCCCTTGCGGGCCGCGGCGCAGATCGGGCGCCACGCCTCGGGACGCGCGTCGAGCTCGCGCGCATAGCGCTCGCGGAAGGTGTCCCACTTCGCCGGATCGTGGCCGAACCATTTGCGCAGGCGCGCGCTCGGGGCCACGTCTTTCGCCCAGTCGTCGATGCGCAGCTTCGCCTTCGCGATGCCGCGCGGCCACAGCCCGTCGATGAGGATGCGCCGGCCGTCGCTCTTCGCGGCCGGTTCGTACGCGCGCTTCACCTTCAGCATGGCCGATTCTTAGCGCATTTTCTCGAACAA
>DASUFD010000044.1:0-4162 GCA_036274735.1 Burkholderiales bacterium | reverse complement strand
CGTCAGCGTCTTCGCCAGCCCCGGCACCCCTTCCACCAGCAGGTGCCCCTGCGCGAGCATCGCCACCAGCACCCGCTCCAGAAAGTGATCCTGGCCGACCACCGTCTTCTTCACTTCGTACAGCACCCGCTCCATGAGCGTCGAGGGTTCTTCCATCTCGCTTTCCTAGAAGGGTGAAAGGCCGATGCCGGCCGCGGCGTTCTCGATCGGCACGGCGAAGCCGATGCCGATGAACACGCGCTGCTCGGTCGGATTGAGAAGGCCGGTGACGATGCCGATCACCTCGCCTTCGTTGGTGACGAGCGGCCCGCCGGAGTTGCCCGGATTCACCGCGGCGTCGAACTGGATGAGGTTGGTAAGAACGCGTTTGCCTTCCGGCGAGACGTAGTCGCGGCGCAGCCCGGAGATCACCCCGGCGGAGGCCGACGGACCGATGCCGAACGGATAGCCGACCGCCACCACGGCCTCGCCCGGACGCAGGCCGGCCGTCGAGCGCATCGTCGCCGGCACGATGTCGTCCGGGAGCTGCTTTGCCTGCAGCACGGCGAGATCGTGCTCGGGCCGCGTGCCGATGACCTCCGCCGGCGACACCAGGCCGTCGGCGAAGCTGACCTCGATGTGCTTCGCGCCCGCCACCACGTGCAGGTTGGTGAGGATGATGCCCGACTCGACCATGATGACGCCGGTGCCCTTCGCCGGCTCCGCGCCTTCCTCGGCGTCGTCGAAGCGCGACGTCACTCCGACCACGGAGGGACGAATTTTCTCGTAGGCGTCCGCGCTCGTCGGCTTGGGCGGGATCGCCTCGATCGCACCCTTGATCGCGGCGTCGACCTGCTCGGGCGCCATGCCGCGCGGCAACAATGCGAGGGCGCCGACGAGAACGAGCAGCAGCGCGAGGACGGCTGCCGGCACCCGCATGCGCCGCCATGGCAGCCGTTTCTTCGCCGGAGCGGCAGCCGCCGCTGCCGGAGGCGGCGCCGGCCGGCGCGAGGAGCTGTAAACCGCGGCCCTTCTGTTCACGGCGGAAGTATATGCTTCCCGCCGCCATGAAAATCACGCGACTGGAAGCCTACATTCTCCGCGCGCCCGACGAGAGCCGGCCGCACTGGGTGTCCCACTTCATCGTGCCCCGGGCGAACGAGATCCTGGTGCGGCTGCACACCGACCAGGGCATCGAAGGCATCGGCATCGCGACGAGCTACACGCCGATCGAGGCCGCGATCCACGCGCTGAAGAGCGGCATCGGCGAGCTCGTCGTCGGCGCCGATCCGCTCGCGCCCGAGACGCTCTACCAGAAGCTCTTCGCGCTCACCTGGCAGCGCCTCGCCTCGGAGAAGAAGTGGACGCGCGAGGCGATCGTGCGCATCTCCGCGGCGCTCGACATCGCCGCCTGGGACCTGATCGGCAAGGTGGCCGGCCTGCCGCTCTACCGGCTCTTCGGCGGCTACCGCAGCGTCGTGCCCTGCTACGTGACCTGCGCCTACTATCGCGACGGCAAGACGCTCTCGGAGCTGCGTGACGAGATGCAGATGCTGAAGGCGCAGGGCCACACCGGCTTCAAGGCGAAGGCGGGCGGCGTGCCGCTCGCCGAGGACATCGAGCGGCTCGCCCTGGTGCGCGAAGTGATCGGCCCGGAGCGTAACCTGATGGTCGACGTGAACCGGGCCTGGGACCTGCCGACGGCGATCGAGGCGGCGCGCCTGCTCGAGCCGCTACGGCCGCGCTGGCTGGAGGAGCCGGTGCGCTGGGCCGACGACCGGCGCGAGCTGAAGCTCCTCGCGCAGAAGACGCGCATCCCGCTCTCGGCCGGCGAGAGCGAGCTCACGAGCTACGGCTGCCGTGCGCTGCTCGAGGAGCAGGCGATCCAGATCCTGCAATTCGACTGCACGATGATGGGCGGCTTCACCGAGGGGCGCAAGCTCGCGGCGCTGTGCGAGCTGAACCACGTTCAGGTGGCGCCGCACCACGACTGCTTCATCCATGCGCACATCGTCGGCGGCAGCCCGGCGGGATGCATCGTCGAGTCGTTTACCGACCCGGAGCGCGATCCGCTGCAGGCCGAGCTCTACGAGGACCCGCCGCGCATCTCCAACGGCATGCTCCACCTGAAGGAGCAGCCCGGCCTCGGCCTCAGCCTTTCCGAGCGGGCCCTGAAGAAGTTCGGGGAGCGGATTCTGTAGTTTCCTGCGCTGCGCCATAGAGCCGCGCGCGCGTCGCGTAGCACACCGCGCAGCGCACCAGCCCGCCGCAAAGCCGCCCCGCCGGGCGCGTCTCTTCGAGGACCGCGGGCTGGATGCGATCGCAGACGTCGCAGTAGACGTTCGCCGGCTCGAGAATGGTGAACGCCAGGAAGCCGCACTCGGCGCACTGCGCCTGGGTGCCCAGGCTCGCCTCCGCCGCGACCAGCCGCTCGAACCGCACGGGGCGGATGGCGCTGCAGCGGGCGCAGTAGACATGGGTCGCGTCCATGCCGTCCAAGGGGCAAGAGACGTGCCGCGCGGCGAGCAACTGCTTCACGGCCCGCGAGGGCATTTCAGCGCATACTGCTCTCCAATTCACCGTCAGGGAGATGTCATGCGACGCTTTGCCGCTTTGCTGGTCGTCGTGCTCGGCGCCGGATGCGCGAGCGCCGAGTTGGACACCGGCCGCTACACGATGACCGCGGTGGCGGAAAATGCCCCGACGGGGGGCACCGGCGTGCCGGTGCCCCTCGACCCGACGCGGCCGGTCTCCGAGCGCGACTGCGGCAAAGCGATCGAGCCGCCCGGCGGCAACCTGCACTGCCGCTGAGATGCGGCTGCGCGGCGCGGACCTCCTCGCGCGCACGCTCGCGGCCGGCGGCACCCGGGCGCTCTTCGCCCTGTCGGGAAACCATGTCATGCCGGTGTTCGACGCGGCGCTCGACGCGCGCCTGCCGATCGTGCACGTGCGCCACGAAGCGGCGGCGGTGCACATGGCCGACGCCTGGGGACGCCTGACTGGCGCGCCGGGCATCGCGCTCGTCACCGGCGGCCCCGGCCACGCCAACGCCCTGTCCGCGCTGTACACCGCGCTCGCCGCCGACTCGCCGCTCGTGCTCATCTCGGGGCACGCCCCGCTCGCCGAGCTCGGCCGCGGCGCCTTCCAGGAAATGCGCCAGGCCGACGTTGCCGCGCCGCTCACCAAGCGCTCGTGGACCGCAGAGTCGGCCGACACGCTCGCCGCCGACGTGACGCGCGCGCTGGTGGAAGCGCGCAGCGGCCGCCCCGGGCCGGTGCACCTCAGCGTGCCGAGCGACGTTCTCGATGCGATGACCGATGCATCGGTGCCCGATGCGACCGCCTTTTCCATCCCTGCCCATCACCTCGATCAGGAAAAGATCGGCGCTGCACTCGATGCGCTCGCGAAAGCGAGGCGTCCGCTCGTCCTCACGGGCCGTGTTCACGCGCCGGAGCTCGAGGCGATCACCGGCGTGCCGGTGATCGCGATGGAAAGCCCGCGCGGCGTGAACGATCCGAGCCTCGGGCGCCTCGCGCAGGTGCTGGCGAAGGCCGATGCGGTGCTCCTCGCGGGGAAGCGCCTCGACTTCACGCTCAAGTTCGGCCGCGCGTTCGCCGCGGATTGCCCGATTTTCGCCTTCGAGACCATTCACGGCCTGCTCGAGCGAGCGCAGGAAAAGCGCTGGTCAATCGGCGGCTGGCGCGACGAGGTGCGTGAGGCGTTGCGCTACCGTCCGCCGGAGTGGCAGTCGCTTGCGCAGAGCGCCGACGCTCGGCTCCATCCGGCGCTGCTCTGCCGCGCCGTGGCGCCTCTCCTCGATTCGCCGGATGCGATCCTCGTCTGCGATGGCGGCGAGTTCGGGCAATGGGCGCAGGCCTGCCTCGCGGCGCCGCGGCGCATCGTCAACGGCCCGGCCGGCTCGATCGGCTCGGCGCTGCCCTTCGCCGCCGCCGCGAGGCTCGCCGCGCCGCAAGCGCGCGTCGTGGCGCTTCTCGGCGACGGCACCTTCGGCTTCCATATGTCGGAAATCGACACTGCGGTACGCCACGACCTGCCCTATCTCGCCGTGATCGGCAACGACGCGTGCTGGAACGCCGAGTACCAGATCCAGCTTCGCGCCTATGGCAAGGCGCGCGCGCACGGGCTCGAGCTCCTGCCGACGCGCTACGGCGCGGCGGCGGCG
>DASUFD010000043.1:0-18281 GCA_036274735.1 Burkholderiales bacterium | reverse complement strand
GGCATCCGGAGGAGCCGCGCGGGCCGACAACGAAACGCAAGCGCAGAGCAGCGCCGCTATGAACTGCGCCACCGACGATCTCATCGCTGCCTCCTTTTCATGGGCTTGCAATTGACGATGCAGCCGTAGCACCCATTGTCTGCGGCTCGTTGTTAAGCCCATCGACGCTGCCATGTGCCGCCTTGGTGATGGCGCGACAAGAAAGCGGGCAAACGGATAAGAGCGCGGATCGATCCTGGAGTAGGGTGCAGATCGGGGAGGAAGGGGGCGATGGGCACGCAAGCGCTGCCGCAACGCGACTTCGTCTGGCTGATCGGCAGCCTCTGCCAGATCAACCGGCTGCCCTTCGACGCCGCGCTGCTCCTGCAGCGCTTTCCCACACCGCACTCCGAGCACCAGCTTCTCGAAGCGCTCGAGTCTCTCGGTTTTCGCACCGGAGAGGCGCCTCTTGGCCGGGCGGTTTTTCCCTGCGTGGCCTTCCTCAGGGGCGAGGCGCGGCGCCCGGCGCTGGTACTGCGCTTCGATGGCAGCGAGCTCCTCTACTTCGAGGCCGGCAGCCGCTCGGCCCGGAAGTGCAGGGTCGGCGACGACGTGCTCGAAGCTCGCGTGCTTCTCGTGCGACGCGAGTCGGCGGAGGAGCTTCCCGCCGACGCGGACGCCGGTGCTCGCCGCTTCGGCTTCCGCTGGTTCTGGAACGAGCTGCTCCGGCATCAACGCGTGTGGCGCGACGTGCTGCTCGCCTCGCTCTTCATCCAGCTCATCGGTCTCACCACGCCGCTTTTCACGCAGGTGATCATCGACAAGGTGGTCGTGCACCACACCTCGAGCACGCTCGTCGCCATCGCCCTCGGCCTGGCGATGTTTCTTTTGTTCAACGCCGGCCTGAGCTGGCTGCGGCAGTACTTCGTGCTGCACACCGGCAATCGCGTGGACGCGGTGCTCGGCAGCCAGGTGTTCCGCCACCTGCTGCGGCTGCACCTGCCCTACTTCGAGCACCGGCCTACGGGCACGCTCATCGCACGCGTGCACGCGGTCGAGACCATCCGCGAGTTCATGGCGGGCGCCGCCGTCTCGCTCATCCTCGACTTCCCGTTCCTCGGCATCTTCCTCGCCGTGATGTTCTGGTACAGCTGGCAGCTCACGCTGATCGCGCTCGCCGTCCTCGGCGCGATCTCGCTCATCAGTTTCCTGGTGCGGCCGCTGCTGCGCGATCGCCTGAATCGCCAATTCCTCCTCGGCGCCCGCAATCAGGCTTTTCTTACCGAGTACGTCGCGGGCATCGAGACGGTGAAGTCGCTGCAGATGGAGCCGCGCCTGGAAGGGCGCTACGACGAGCTGTTGGCGAGCTACCTCTCCGCGGGCTTCGCCACCCGGCAGCTCACCAACACCTACAACGTGCTCGCCAACGCGTTAGAGCAGGCGATGACGCTCGCCATCCTTTGTGTCGGCGCGCTGCTCGTCATGCGGAACGACGGCTTCACGGTAGGCATGCTGGTCGCCTTCCAAATGTTCGCGAGCCGCATGGCGCAGCCGATGCTGCGCCTCGCGAGCCTGTGGCAGGAGTTCCAGCAGGCTTCCATCGCCGTCAAGCGCCTCGGCGACGTCATGGACGCGCCCGCCGAGCCCCATGCCCTCACCCCCTCGCGCAGTCCCGAAGGCAAGGGCGAGATCCGCGTCGAGCACCTCTCTTTTCGCTACTCGCCGGAGCAGGCGTTCCTCTTCCGCAACCTCCGCCTCGTGTTCAAACCCGGCAAGCTTACCGTCCTCACCGGACCCTCCGGCTGCGGCAAGAGCACGCTCGCCAAGCTGCTGCTCGGGTTCTATCAGCCCACCGACGGTCGCATCAGCATCGACGGCCGCGACATCCGCCATTTCGCGGCGAACGAGCTTCGCCAGTACTTCGGCGTCGTGCCCCAGGAGACCGTCCTTTTCAGCAGCACCGTCTACGAGAACCTCCTCGCCGCGAACCCGAACGCCGCCTTCGAGGACGTGATCAACGCCTGCCGGATCGCCGAGATCCACGAGTTCATCGAAAGGCTGCCGAAGGGCTACCAGACCGAGCTCGGCGAGCACGGCGTCGGCCTTTCCGGCGGCCAGAAGCAGCGCCTCGCCATCGCGCGCGCCGTCCTCAAGCGCCCGCGGGTGCTCGTCTTCGACGAAGCAACGAGCGCGCTGGATCAGCAAACGGCAGAGCGGTTCGCGCACACCGTCAACAGGCTGAAAGGGGTTGCGAGCGTCCTCTTCATCGCCCATCAGCTGCCGAAGGGTCTGGCCGTGGACGAGGTGTTCACGCTCGGCGCGGAGAAAGCGACGCAGATTCGCGTCGTGGAAGAGCAGGCGACCTCTTGAGCGAAACCCCCTTCGTCGCCGATCCGCTGGACTTCTCGCCGCCGCTCCTGCGTGTCCAGGAGAAGCCGGCGCCGCCGCTTGCCGGCTGGATGCTGCGGCTGCTGATCGCGCTGCTCGGCGCCGTCCTGGTGTGGGCTGCGTTCGGCCGGCTCGACATCGTCGCGGTCGCCGAGGGCAAGCTGGTGCCGGCGACCTACCTCAAGATCGTGCAGCCGGCCGAGCAGGGCATCGTCAAGGAGATCCTGGTGAAGGAGGGCGAGGCGGTGCACGAGGGACAGGTGCTGGTGCGCATGGACCCGGTGCAGACCGAAGCCGACATGAAGTCGGTCGAAGCCGAGGTGCAGAACAAGCGCCTCGCGCTTCGGCGCATCGATGCGCAGCTCATCGGAAGGCCGCTGTACCGCAAGGCGCGCGATCCGGCCGAGCTCTATGCGCGTGTGGCGGCGCAGTACGCATCGAACGTGCGCGCCTACGAGAATGCGCTCGCGCAGGAGCGCACGCTCCTCGACAAGGCGCGCTACGACCTCGCAGGCGCGCAGGCGACGCGCGACAAGCTGGCGCGCACGCTGCCCCATTACGTCGAGCAGGAAAAAGCCTTCGCGAAGCTGACCACGGACGGCTTCGCCGGGCGGATCATGTACACCGACAAGCAGCGCGAGAGGATCGAGAGGGAGCAGGACCTGCGCGCGCAGGAAGCCGCGATCCGCTCGAACGAGGCATTGATCGAGCAGTCGGAGAGGAAGATCGCGCAGATCACCGCCGACTATCGGCGGCAGCTGCAGACCGAGCGCGTCGAAACGGCGGCGCAGCTCGAGAAGTTACGCCAGGAGCTCGCCAAGCAGTCGCACCGGCGGGAGCTCCTCGAGCTGCGCGCGCCGCAGGCCGGGATCGTCAAGGACCTCGCTACGCACACCGCGGGGACGGTCGTCGCGCCCGGAACCATCCTCATGACCCTCGTCCCGGAAGGGGACAAGCTCGTCGCCGAGGTCTGGGTGTCGAACGAGGACGTCGGCTTTGTTCGCACCGGGCAGGAGGCGAAGCTCAAGCTCGCCGCCTTCCAGTTCCAGAAGTACGGGCTCCTGCGAGGCAAGGTGGTGCAGGTGAACGCCGACGCCACCGAGGCGGCGTCGCCGAACACGCGCTCGGACGCGTTGAGCGGGCGCGATCGGCCCATGGGCCCGCTCGCCTTCCGGGCCATCGTCGAGCCTGCCGCGCAGGAGCTCGTCGCCGACGGCGAGCGCTATGGCCTGCAGCCCGGCATGCAGGTGGCGAGCGAGATCCACCTCGGGACGCGCACTATCCTCGAGTACGTGCTCTCGCCCGTGCAGAAGGCATTCCACGAGGCGGCTCGCGAGCGTTAGAAGCCGCAGCCGGTTGCCGCGATGCGGTAAAATTCAGTCGCATGGCGCGCATGCGGCTGGTTGCCGGCAACTGGAAAATGCACGGCAGCCGGGCGGCGAATCGGGCTCTCCTCGATTCCATCCTCGACGGCGTGGTGAAGGGCGTGGAATGCGCGGTGTGCGTTCCGTTCCCTTACCTGCAGCAGGTTGCCGAGCAGCTCGCCGGCAGCGCGCTGGCGTGGGGCGCGCAGAACGTGAGCGAACACGCGCAGGGCGCCTACACCGGCGAAGTGTCTGCGGCGATGCTCCTCGAGTTCGGCTGCCGCTACGTGATCGTCGGGCATTCGGAGCGCCGGCAGCTCTACGGCGAGAGCCACGCGCAGGTGGCGGCGAAGTTCGCTGCCGCGGCGAGGGTCGGGCTGACGCCGATTTTGTGCGTCGGCGAGACCCTCGAGGAGCGCGAGGCGGGTCGCACCGAAGAGGTCGTCGCTCGGCAGTTGGAAGCGGTACTTGGGAAAGCTTCCTTTGGAAAAGCGGTCCTCGCCTACGAGCCGGTCTGGGCGATCGGCACCGGACGCAACGCAACGCCGGAGGAGGCGCAGGCGGTGCACGCGTTCCTGAGGAAGGGAATCCCACCGGAAAATCGGATTCTTTACGGCGGCAGCGTAAAGCCGCAGAACGCGGCGGCGATCTTCGCCATGCCGGACGTGGACGGCGGCCTCATCGGCGGCGCATCGCTGGTGGCGGGCGATTTCATTGCGATTCTTAAGGCGGCGCAAGCCGCTGGAGGGAAATGATGGGTGTGTGGACCAACGTTTTGATCGTCGTGCATGTGCTCGTGGCGCTCGCGATCATCGGCCTGGTGCTGCTCCAGCACGGCAAGGGCGCGGACATGGGCTCGGGCTTCGGCGGCGGCGCCTCGGGAAGCCTCTTCGGCGCGAGCGGCTCGGCGAACTTCCTCTCGCGCTCGACGGCGGTGCTCGCGGCGCTGTTCTTCGTCCTGAGCCTCGCGCTCGCGTGGGTGGCGACGAATCGCTCCACCGAGCGCGGCGGCGGCGGCGTCATGGACGCCGTGCGGCAACAGCAGCAGGCGCCGGCGCAGCAGGTACCCGAGCCGACGGCGAAGCCGCAGCAGAGCGCACCGGCGGAGAAGCCGGCCGCGCCGGCGGCGCCATCGTCGGAAAAGCAGGTTCCGCAATGATTTTTATAGGATAATCGGAGGCTCGCGCCCACGTGGTGAAATTGGTAGACACGCTAGCTTGAGGGGCTAGTGGCCTAAAAAGCCGTAGCAGTTCGAGTCTGCTCGTGGGCACCACAATTCATGCTGGCTGAATACTTTCCGATCCTCCTTTTCATTCTGGTCGGCGTCGCCGTCGGCGTGATGCCGATGATGTTCGGAAAGCTGCTCGGTCCGAACCGTCCCGATCCGGCGAAGCTTTCGCCCTACGAGTGCGGCTTCGAGGCGTTCGACGACGCGCGGATGAAGTTCGACGTGCGCTACTACCTCGTGGCGATCCTCTTCATCCTCTTCGACCTCGAGATCGCCTTTCTCTTTCCCTGGGCCGCGACGCTGAACGACATCGGCTTCGCCGGCTTCATCGCGATGATGATCTTCCTTGCAATTCTCACCGTCGGCTTCATCTACGAGTGGATGAAAGGCGCGCTGGAATGGGAATAGAAGGGGTCCTGCAACAAGGCTTCGTGACGACGACCGTCGACAAGGTCGTCAATTGGACGCGCACCGGCTCGCTCTGGCCGATGACGTTCGGTCTCGCCTGCTGCGCCGTGGAGATGATGCACGCGGGCGCCGCGCGCTACGACCTCGACCGCTTCGGCATCGTCTTTCGCCCGAGCCCGCGCCAGTCCGACGTGATGATCGTCGCCGGGACGCTCTGCAACAAGATGGCGCCGGCGCTGCGCAAGGTCTACGACCAGATGCCCGAGCCGCGCTGGGTCATCTCCATGGGCTCGTGCGCCAACGGCGGCGGCTATTACCACTACTCCTACTCGGTGGTCCGTGGCTGCGATCGCATCGTGCCGGTCGACATCTACGTGCCCGGCTGCCCGCCCACGGCGGAGGCGCTCCTCTACGGCATCGTACAGCTGCAGAACAAGATTAGGCGGACCAACACGATCGCCAGATGACGAGACTGGAAAAGCTGCGGGAGCGGTTGGCCCAGACGGGCTTCACCCCCAAGGAGGACCGGGGCGAGCTGACGATCGTGGTGCCCGTGAAGGAGTACCGGCAGGCCTGCCTCAAGCTGCGCGACGAGCTCGGCTTCGAGCAGATGATCGACCTTTGCGGGATCGACTACTCGGCCTACGGTGACCGGCCGCTGGAAGGGCCGCGCTTCGCGGTGGTGGTGCATCTCCTCTCGGTGCAGAACAACGTGCGCCTGCGCGTGCGCTGCTTCTGCGCCGACGACGAGTTCCCCGAGGTGCCTTCGATCGTCGACCTCTGGTCCTCGGCGAGCTGGTACGAGCGCGAGGCGTTCGACCTCTACGGCATCATCTTCGAGGGCCACCCGGACCTGCGCCGCATCCTGACCGACTACGGCTTCGTCGGCCATCCGTTCCGCAAGGATTTCCCGCTTTCCGGCTACGTGGAGATGCGCTACGACCCCGAGCAGAAGCGCGTGATCTATCAGCCGGTGACCATCGACCCGCGCGAGGTGACGCCGCGCATCGTGCGCGAGCCGAACTACGCGCACGAAAAGTAATGGCGGACCGATTTGGCTGAGATACGCAATTACACCCTGAACTTCGGCCCGCAGCACCCGGCGGCGCATGGCGTGCTGCGCTTGGTGCTCGAGCTCGACGGCGAGGTGATCCAGCGCGCCGATCCGCACATCGGCCTGCTGCACCGGGCGACCGAGAAGCTCGCCGAGCACAAGACCTTCCTGCAGTCGGTGCCGTACATGGATCGGCTCGACTACGTGTCGATGATGTGCAACGAGCACGCCTACGTGCTCGCGATCGAGCGGCTGCTCGGCATCGAGATCCCGGAGCGCGCGAAATACATCCGCGTCATGTTCGACGAGGTGACGCGAATCCTGAACCACGAGCTCTGGCTCGGCGCGCACGCTCTCGACATCGGCGCGATGACCGTGTTCCTCTATTGCTTCCGCGAGCGCGAGGACCTGATGGACGCCTACGAGGCGGTATCGGGCGCGCGCATGCACGCGGCGTACTACCGGCCCGGCGGGGTTTACCGCGACCTGCCCGATGCCATGCCGAAGTACACGCCCTCGAAGTTCCACAGCAAGAGGGAAGTCGAGGAGATGAACGAGAACCGCCAGGGATCGCTGCTCGACTTCCTGGAGGACTTCACCGAGCGCTTCCCGAAGTACGTCGACGACTACGAGACGCTGCTTACCGAGAACCGCATCTGGAAGCAGCGCACGGTGGGCATCGGCGTGGTGTCGCCCGAGCGCGCGCTCGCGCTCGGGTTCACCGGACCGATGCTCCGTGGCTCGGGGATCGCCTGGGACCTGCGAAAGAAGCAGCCCTACGAGGTCTACGACCGCATGGAGTTCGACGTGCCGGTCGGCAAGAACGGCGACTGCTACGATCGCTACCTCGTGCGCATCGAGGAATTCCGCCAGTCGAACCGCATCATCAAGCAGTGCATCGACTGGCTGCGCCGCAATCCCGGGCCGGTGATGGTCGACGACCACAAGGTCGCGCCGCCGAGCCGAGGCGAGATGAAGTTCGGCATGGAGCAGCTCATCCACCACTTCAAGCTGGTGACCGAGGGCATGCACGTCCCCGAGGGCGAGGTTTACGCCGCGGTCGAGGCCCCCAAGGGCGAGTTCGGCGTCTATCTCGTCTCCGACGGCGCGAACAAGCCCTACCGGATGAAGCTGCGCGCGCCCGGCTTCGCGCACCTCGCCTCGCTCGACGAGATGGCGCGCGGCCACATGATCGCCGACGCGGTGGCCATCATCGGCACGCAGGACATCGTCTTCGGGGAGATCGACCGCTAGTGCTGACCACCGATTCCCTGAGGAAGATCGATAGGGAGATCACGAAATATCCCCCCGACCAGAAGCAGTCGGCGGTGATGGCCGCGCTCATCATCGCCCAGGACGAGAGGGGCTGGCTGTCCACGGAGACCATGGACGAGGTGGCGAAATATCTCGACATGCCGCCGGTCGCGGTCTACGAGGTGGCGAGCTTCTACTCGATGTACAACCTGCAGCCGACCGGCCGCCACAAGATCACGCTGTGCACCTGCCTGCCCTGCGGCCTGCAGGGCGCGCTCGCCGCGGGTGACCACCTGCGGGAGAAGCTCGGCATCGGCTTCAACGAGACGACGGCCGACGGCCGCTTCACGCTGAAGGAAGGCGAGTGCATGGGCGCCTGCGCGATGGCGCCGGTGCTGCTCGTGAACAACAAGCAGATGCACGACTACATGAGCCACGAGAAGCTGGACAGGCTGCTCGAGGATTTAAAGCAGAAATGAGCAAGTGATGCTGGACTACGGACCCGATGCGATCCTGATGACCGGTCTCGACGGCCGGAACTGGCGGCTCAAGGACTACGAGGCGCGCAGCGGATACGCCGCGCTCAGGAAGCTGTTGCAGGAGAAAACCAAGCCTGAAGACATCATCGCCGAGCTGAAGAAATCCGCGCTGCGCGGGCGCGGCGGCGCCGGCTTCCCCACCGGGCTCAAGTGGTCGTTCATGCCGCGCCAGCATCCCGGACCGAAGTATGTGGTCTGCAACTCCGACGAGGGCGAGCCGGGCACTTGCAAGGACCGCGACATCCTGCGCTACAACCCCCACTCGGTAATCGAAGGCATGATCATCGGCGGCTACGCGATGGGTGCGACGACCGGGTACAACTACATCCACGGCGAGGTGTGGGAGATCTACGAGCAGTTCGAGCAGGCGCTGGAGGAGGCGAGGACCTCGGGGTATCTCGGTTCCAACATCCTGGGATCCGGTTTCAGCTTCGAGCTGCATGCCCACGCCGGCTACGGCGCATACATCTGCGGCGAGGAGACGGCGCTGCTCGACTCGCTCGAAGGCAAGAAGGGCCAGCCGCGCTTCAAGCCGCCCTTCCCGGCGAGCTACGGCCTGTACGGCAAGCCGACCACGATCAACAACACCGAGACCTTCGCGCAGGTGCCGTGGATCCTGCGCAACGGCGCCGAGGCCTTCCTCGCGCTCGGCCGACCGAACAACGGCGGCACGAAGCTCTTTTCGGTCACCGGGCACGTGAACCGGCCGGGGAATTTCGAGGTCAAGCTCGGTACCCCGTTCGCCGAGTTGCTGGAAATGGCCGGTGGCGTCTATCGCGGCAACAAATTGAAGGCGGTCATCCCGGGCGGCTCGTCGATGCCGGTGCTGCCGGCCGACATCATGATGAAGACCGACATGGACTACGACTCGATCGCGAAAGCGGGATCGATGCTCGGCTCGGGCGCGGTCATCGTCATGGACGAGCGCACATGCATGGTGCGCGCGCTCGAGCGGCTGTCCTACTTCTACTTCGAGGAATCGTGCGGCCAGTGCACGCCCTGCCGCGAAGGCACCGGCTGGCTCTACCGGGTGGTGAACCGGATCGAGAACGGGCAGGGCCGGATGGAAGACCTCGCGCTCCTCGACAACGTCGCGGACAACATCATGGGCCGCACCATCTGCGCGCTCGGCGACGCGGCGGCGCTGCCCGTGAAAAGCTTCATCAAGCACTTCCGCGACGAGTTCGTCTTTCATATCCAAAATAAAACCTGCCTCGTCCATGGCGAGATCGAGCCCCGCTGGGGCCGCAGCGGCGCGCATCTGCACCGCGTCCTCGAGGAAGCGGCCTGATGGCGAACCTCAAGGTCACGGTCGACGGCAAGGAGGTCGAGGTCGCGCCGGGCGCCACCGTGATGGACGCCGCGCACAAGCTCGACCTCTACATCCCGCACTTCTGCTACCACAAGAAGCTCTCCATCGCGGCGAACTGTCGCATGTGCCTCGTGGAGGTCGAGAAGGCGCCCAAGCCGCTGCCCGCCTGCGCGACGCCCGTCACCGAGGGGATGAAGGTGCGAACGAACTCCAAGCTCGCACAGGAAGCGCAGAACGGCGTGATGGAGTTCCTGCTCATCAACCATCCTCTCGACTGCCCGATCTGCGACCAGGGCGGCGAGTGCCAGCTGCAGGACCTCGCGGTCGGCTACGGGCCGAGCAATACGCGCTACACGGAAGAGAAACGGGTCGTCCTGCGCAAAGAGCTGGGCCCGCTGGTGGCGGCCGAGGAGATGAGCCGCTGCATCCAGTGCACGCGCTGCGTGCGCTTCGGGCAGGAGATCGCCGGCATCATGGAGCTCGGCCTCGCCAACCGCGGGGAGAACGCCGAGATCGTCTCGTTCGTCGGCCGCGCCGTAGAGTCGGAGCTCTCGGGCAACATGATCGATCTCTGCCCGGTCGGCGCGCTCACCTCGGAGCCTTTCCGCTACAAGGCGCGCACCTGGGAGCTCTCGCGCCGCAAGTCGATCTCGCCGCACGACGCGCTCGGCGCGAACCTCGTCGTGCAGGTGAAGCAGAACCGCGTCATGCGCGTGCTGCCGCTCGAGAACGAGGCGATCAACGAGTGTTGGCTTTCGGACAAGGATCGCTTCTCCTACGAAGGCCTCAATTCCCCGGATCGCCTGCAGCGGCCGCTCGTGAAACAGAACGGCCAGTGGCTGCAGGCCGACTGGCAGGATGCGCTCGACCTCGTCGCCGCCGGGCTGCAGGGCCAGGAGATCGGCGTCCTCGCCTCGCCGCATGCCACGCTCGAGGAGCTTTTCCTCGCCGGCAGGCTCGGCACGGCGGACTTCCGCCTGCGCCACAGCGACTTCTCGGCAGACGACAAGCGCGAAGGCATTCCCTGGCTCGGCCTGTCCATCGCCGAGCTCGGCACGCTCGACCGGGTGCTGGTCATCGGGTCGTTCCTGCGCAAGGAGAGCCCCTTGCTCGCGCATCGCCTGCGCCAGGCCGCCAAGCGCGGTGCGCAGGTCCACATGCTGCATTCCGTCGACGACGACTGGCTGATGCCGGTCGCAAGCCGCACCATCGTGCCGCCGTCCGGCATCGTTGCCGCCATCGGCGGCTTGGGGGAAGTGCTCGCCGACGGGAAGAACAGCGCGGTGCTGATCGGCGCGTGGGCGCAGCAGCACCCGGAGGCCGCGCAGATCCATGCCGCTGCGCAGGCGCTGGGCGTGAAGGTCGGATTCATCGGCGAGGCGGCGAACTCGGTGGGCGGCTACGTCGCCGGCCTGCCGGCGCGGGGCAATGTCAAGGACGTGCTCGGCAGGAAGGCGATCGTCGTGCTCGGCGCGGAGCCCGAGCTCGACTGTGCCGATCCGCAGGCGGCGCTCGCCGCGCTGCGCGCCGCGGATTTCGTGGTGCAGCTCTCGCCGTGGCGCACCGGGCTCGACTACGCGCATGCGATCCTGCCGATCGCCGCCTTCAGCGAGAGCGCCGGCACCTTCGTCAGCACCGAAGGCCGGGTTCAGAGCTTCCACGCCGCGGTCAATCCGCCGGGCGAGGCGCGTCCGGGCTGGAAGGTGCTGCGCGTCCTGGGCAGCCTGCTCGGCCGGGAGGAGATGACGTTCGACACCGTGGACGAGGTGCGCGCGGCCTGCCTCGGCCAGCGCGAGATCGCGAAGCTGCTGTCGAATCGCATCGGTTCCGTTTTCGCGGGCGGCGTTCAGGCCCACGGCATCCAGAGAATCGCCGACGTCCCCGCCTACTTCGCCGATCCGCTGGTGCGCCGCTCGCCGCCGCTGCAGAAGACGCGCGAAGCGCGTCCGCCGCGCGCCTGGATGAACGCGCGCCTCGCCGCGCAGCTCGGCCTCGCCGCGGGGCAGCCGGTGCGCGTGAGGAGCGCCGAGGGCGAGGCGAAGCTGATGGCGGCGCTCGACGAGCGGCTGCCGGACGACTGCGTGCGTATCTCCGCGGCGCATCCCACCACGGCAGCGCTCGGCGCGATGTTCGGCACCGTGACGCTGGAGAAGGTCCCCGTGGCGCAGGCGGCATGATGCTGGAATCGTTCGCGAGCTTCGCCAACGCACGCTTCGGGCCGGATTGGGGCCCGGCCGTCTACGCCGTGGTCACCGACCTCGCGTTCATCGTCGCCATCCTCCTGCCGCTCATGGGCGCGGTCGCCTACCTCACGCTGTGGGAGCGCAAGCTGATCGGCTGGATCCAGATCCGCATCGGCCCGAACCGCGTCGGTCCGCTCGGCCTGCTGCAGCCCGTGGCCGACGCGGTGAAGCTGCTGATGAAGGAGGTCATCCTTCCAAGCCGCGCCAACAAGGGCCTCTATTACCTCGCGCCGGTGCTCTTCATCGCCCCCGCGGTAGCGGCCTGGGCGGTCATCCCGTTCGCGCCGGAGGTGGTGCTCTCGAACATCAACGCCGGCCTGCTCTACATCATGGCGCTCTCGTCGATGGGCGTGTACGGCGTCATCGTCGCCGGCTGGGCGTCAAACTCGAAGTACGCCTTTCTCGGCGCGATGCGCTCGGCGGCGCAGATGGTTTCCTACGAGCTGGCGATGGGCTTCGCGCTGGTCGTGGTGCTGATGGTCTCGGGCAGCCTGAACCTGTCCGACATCGTCCTCGCGCAGGGCCGCGGCTGGTTCGCCGAGCGCGGCGTCACCTTTCTCTCGTGGAACTGGTTGCCGCTCCTGCCGATGCTCGTCGTGTACTTCGTCTCCGGCGTCGCCGAGACGAACCGCGCGCCGTTCGACGTGGTCGAAGGCGAGTCGGAGATCGTCGCCGGCCACATGATCGAGTACTCGGGCATGGCCTTCGCGCTGTTCTTCCTCGCCGAGTACATGAACATGCTGCTCATCTCGGCGCTCACTGCGGTGATGTTCTTCGGCGGCTGGCAGGCGCCGATCGACTCGCCGGTGTTCCACTGGATCCCGCCTTTCGCCTGGCTGCTGATCAAGATCTTTCTCATCGTCTCGATGTTCCTCTGGTTCCGCGCCACCTTCCCGCGCTACCGCTACGACCAGATCATGCGGCTCGGCTGGAAGATCTTCATCCCGGTCACCCTGGTGTGGATCGCGGTGATCGGCATCTGGATGCAGACGCCGTGGAGCCTCTGGCAATGACCCGCGTCATCGAGTTCTTCCGTTCCTTCCTCCTGCTCGAGCTGCTGCGCGGCATGGCGCTCACCGGGCGGCATCTCTTCGCGCGCAAGATCACCGTGCAGTTCCCCGAGGAGAAGACGCCGCTCAGCCCGCGCTTCCGGGGCCTGCACGCCCTGCGCCGCTATCCGAACGGCGAGGAGCGCTGCATCGCCTGCAAGCTCTGCGAGGCGGTATGTCCGGCGCTGGCGATCCACATCGAAAGCGAGCAAAGGCAGGACGGCACGCGGCGCACCACGCGCTACGACATCGACCTGACGAAGTGCATCTTCTGCGGCTTCTGCGAGGAGGCCTGCCCGGTGGATGCGATCGTCGAGACCGCGGCGCTCGAGTACCACGGGGAGAAGCGCGGAGACCTGTACTACACCAAGCCGATGCTGCTCGCCGTCGGCGACCGTTACGAGGAGAGCATTGCGCGCGACCGGGCGGCGGACGCCCGGTATCGCTGAAGAACAAAGAAGAATGTTCGAGACTGCGCTTTTCTACGTCCTTGCGGCGGTGCTCCTGGCCGCCGGGTTGCGCGTCATCACGGCCCGCAACCCGGTGCACGGCGCGCTGTTCCTGGTGCTCGCGTTCTTCACCGCCGCCGGGCTGTGGCTGCTGCTCGGCGCCGAGTTCCTGGCCATCGCGCTGGTGGTGGTCTATGTCGGCGCGGTGATGGTGCTCTTCCTCTTCGTGGTCATGATGCTCGATATCAACCTCGAGCGCGTGCGCGAAGGCTTCTGGCGCAACCTGCCGCTCGCCCTGGTCGTCGCGGTGATCATGCTCTTCGAGATGATCGGCGTGCTCGCGCAGCGCTTCTACGGCGCCGCGCCCGCGCCGCTGCCGGCCGGCTATAGCAACACCCGCGCCCTCGGCCGCATCCTCTACACCGACTACGCCCTCGCCTTCGAAACCGCGGCGGTGATCCTGCTCGTCGCGATCATCGCCGCCATCTCGCTCACGCTGCGCCGGCGCAAGGACACGCGCGCGCAGGATCCGAGCCTCCAGGTGCGGGCGAGAAGGGCGGAAAGGGTTCGCCTGGTGTCCATGCCGGCGGAGAAGGAATGAGCCCCGGACTCGCGCACTACCTCGTCCTCGCCGCCGTGCTGTTCGCCGTAAGCGTGGTCGGCATCTTCCTCAATCGCCGCAACCTGATCGTGCTGCTCATGGCGATCGAGCTGATGCTGCTCGCCGTGAACCTCAACTTCATCGCCTTCTCGCATTTCCTGGGCGATGCCGCCGGACAGGTCTTCGTCTTCTTCATCCTCACCGTGGCCGCGGCCGAGTCGGCCATCGGCCTCGCCATCCTGGTCGTGCTGTTCCGCAATCTGAACACGATCGACGTCCAGGATCTCGACTCGCTGCGCGGCTGATGAAGGAGCTCTACCTCATCATTCCCTTCGCGCCGCTCGTCGGCGCGATCGTCGCCGGCCTCGGCGGCCGCTGGGTCGGGCGCACCGGCGCGCACTCCGTGACGATCTTCGCCGTGCTGCTGTCGTTCCTCGCCGCCTGCGTGGTGTTCGTCGACGTGCTGAACGGCCGCAGCTTCAACGGCCCGGTGTACACCTGGCTCAGCGTCGGCGACGCACGATTCGAGATCGGCTTCCTCATCGACCGCCTCTCGGCGCTGATGATGGTGGTGGTGACCTTCGTCTCGCTGATGGTCCACGTCTACACCATCGGCTACATGGCCGACGACCCCGGCTACCAGCGCTTCTTCTCCTACATCTCGCTCTTCACCTTCTCCATGCTGATGCTGGTGATGGCGAACAACTTCCTGCAGCTCTTCTTCGGCTGGGAGGCCGTGGGCCTCGTCTCCTACCTGCTGATCGGCTTCTGGTACACGCGAGAAAGCGCCATCTACGCGAACCTGAAGGCGTTCCTCGTCAATCGCGTCGGCGACTTCGGCTTCATCCTGGGCATCGGCCTGGTGCTCGCCTATTTCGGCACGCTGCAGTACGCCCCGGTGTTTGCGGGGGCGAAGGGGCTGGCCGCACAGACGATCGCGATCTGGCCGGGACAGCCGTGGCTGCTCATGACGGTGATCTGCATCTGCCTTTTCATCGGCGCGATGGGAAAGAGCGCGCAGTTCCCGCTGCACGTGTGGCTGCCCGACTCCATGGAGGGCCCCACGCCCATCTCGGCGCTGATCCACGCCGCGACCATGGTGACCGCGGGCATCTTCATGGTCGCGCGCATGTCGCCGCTCTACGAGCTCTCCGAGACCGCGCGATCCGTCATCATGATCATTGGCGGAATAACGGCGTTGTTCATGGCGCTGGTGGCGCTCACCCAGTACGACATCAAGCGGGTGGTCGCCTACTCGACGCTTTCGCAGCTCGGCTACATGACGGCGGCGCTCGGCGCCTCGGCCTATTCGGCGGCGATGTTCCACCTGATGACGCACGCCTTCTTCAAGGCGGCGCTCTTCCTCGGCGCCGGCTCGGTGATCATCGCCCTGCACCACGAGCAGGACATGCGCCACATGGGCGGGCTGCGCCGGCGCATGCCGTGGACCTACTGGACCTTCCTCATCGCCGCCATCTCTTCGGTCGGGATTCCGGGCTTCGCCGGCTACTACTCGAAGGACGCGATCATCGAGGCGGTGCACGAGGCTGCGGCGCCCGGGCATCTTTTCGCCTACCTGTGCGTGCTCGGCTGCGTATTCGTCACAGCGACCTACACCTTCCGCATGGTGTTCATGGCCTTCCACGGCGCGAGCCACGTCCACGCCGATCACCCGCCGCACGAGTCGCCGCCCGTGGTGACGCTGCCGCTCGTGCTGCTCGCGATCCCGTCGGTGATCGCCGGGTACTGGGTGGGCGGCGTCGTGTTCGGCGACTACTTCGGCTCGAGCCTCGTGCAGAAGGAAGTCGAGTACCCCGGGCTCGCGGCCTACACGCTGCACGGCTTCCTCGGCGCGCCGTTCTGGCTCGGCATCGCAGGCATCGTCACCGCCTGGTTTCTCTACATCAAGCGCCCGGGAACGGCGAAAGGCATCGCGCAAGCGTTCGGCCCGCTCTACGCCCTCGTCGAGCGCAAATACGGCTTCGATGAGCTCTACGCCTGGCTGTTCGCGGGCGGCGCGCGCAGCCTCGGCCGCGGCTTCTGGCGCGCCGGGGATCAGACGGTGATCGACGGCATGCTGGTGAACGGCTCGGCGCGCGTGGTCGGCTGGTTCTCGGGGCTCATCCGCCTGCTGCAGACCGGCCTCCTCAACCAGTACGCCGTGGCGATGCTCTTCGGCGTGCTGGTCCTCGCCTTCTGGTTCGTCAGCCGCTGATGTTGGGTTCAAACTCCTGATGCTGCTCTCGGCCGCGATCTGGGTCCCCATCGTCGCCGGCGCGCTGGTGCTTGCGTTCGGCGAGCGCCGGCCGCAGGCGATGCGCGCCACCGCGCTCGCCGGCGCTATCCTCGGCTTCCTGGTGACGCTGCCGCTGTACGCCGGCTTCGATACCTCGACGAGCGCCATGCAGTTCGTCGAGCTCGCGCCCTGGATTCCCGCCTTCCACATCAGCTATCACCTCGGGGTGGACGGCATCTCGCTGCCCTTCGTTCTGCTGAACAGCTTCATCACCATCCTGGTCGTAGTGGCCGGCTGGACCGTGATCGAGACTCGGGTGGCGCAGTACTTCGCCGCCTTCCTGGTCATGTCGGGGCTGCTGAACGGCGTGTTCGCGGCGCTCGACGCCGTGCTTTTCTACGTGTTCTTCGAAGGCACGCTGATCCCGATGTTCATCATCATCGGCGTCTGGGGCGGGCCGAACCGCGTCTACGCCGCGGTGAAGTTCTTCCTCTATACGCTGTTCGGCTCGCTGCTCATGCTGATCGCGCTGCTCTACCTGTACAACGAGTCGGGCGGGAGCTTCGCGATCCTCGACTGGCAGCGCCTGCCGCTCGGCCTCACGGCGCAGCTCTGGCTCTTCTTCGGTTTCCTCTTCGCCTTCGCGGTCAAGGTGCCGATGTGGCCGGTGCACACCTGGCTTCCCGACGCGCACACCGAAGCGCCCACCGGAGGGTCGGTGGTGCTCGCGGCGATCCTGCTCAAGCTCGGCGCGTACGGCTTCCTGCGCTTCACGCTGCCGATCCTGCCCGACGCCTCGCGCGAGCTCGCGTGGCTGATGATCGCGCTGTCGCTGGTCGCGGTCGCCTATATCGGCCTGGTGACGCTCGTGCAGAGCGACATGAAGAAGCTGATCGCCTACTCGTCGATCTCGCACATGGGCTTCGTGACGCTCGGCTTCTTCCTCTTCAACGCCTACGGGGTGGAAGGCGGCCTGGTGCAGATGATCTCGCACGGCTTCGTCTCCGCGGCGATGTTCCTTTGCGTCGGCGTGCTCTACGATCGCATGCATACGCGCGCCATCGCCGACTACGGCGGCGTGGTGAACACCATGCCGAAGTTCGCCGCGCTCATGATGCTCTTCGCCATGGCCAACGCGGGCCTTCCGGCGACCAGCGGCTTCGTCGGCGAATTCATGGTGATCATGGGCGCCATGAAGGCGAGCTTCTGGCTCGCGCTGGTGGCGGCGACCACCATGATCTGGGGCGCGGCCTACACCCTGTGGATGTACAAGCGGGTAATCTTCGGTGCGGTTGCGAACGACAAGGTCGCCGCGCTCCAGGACATTGATAGGCGCGAGGCGCTGGTGCTCGCGCTGCTCGCCGCGGCGGTGCTCGCCATGGGCGTCTATCCGCTGCCGGTGGTGGACGTGATGCACGCCTCGGTGAACAATCTGCTCGCGCATATCGCGGTGGCAAAGTTCTGATGAACGCCGAATCCCTGATCGACCACCTGCCGGCGCTACCCGAGATCGTCTTGCTCGTCGGCGCCTGCGCGCTGATGATCGGCGACCTTTTCGTGAAGAGCGCCGAGCGGCGGGGCACGTTCTGGGCCGCGCAGGCGCTGCTCGCGCTATGCCTGCTCGCGACGCTGTTCGTCGACGCGTACACGGTGCGCCGCCTGGTGATCTTCAACGGGCTGTTCCTCGTCGACCACCTGGCGAACCTGCTGAAGGTCGCGACCTATCTCGCCGTCTGGGCCGCGCTCGTCTACTCGCGCCAGTACATGGCGGAACGCGGCCTGCTGCGCGGCGAGTTCGTCACGCTGCTGCTGTTCTCGCTGCTCGGCATGATGATCATGATCAGCGCCGCGAGCCTGCTCACCGTGTACCTCGGCCTCGAGCTGATGTCGCTCTGCCTGTACGCGCTGGTCGCGCTCAACCGCGACTCCGCCGCCTCCACCGAGGCGGCGATGAAGTACTTCGTGCTCGGCGCGCTCTCCTCCGGGCTGCTGCTCTACGGCATGTCCATGATCTACGGGGCGACGGGCACGCTCAGCCTCGCCGGCGTGGCGCAGCTCGCGGGGCAGGCGGCCGGGCACGACCTGCTGGTGTTCGGCATCGTGTTCGTGGTCTCCGGCATCGCCTTCAAGATCGGCGTCGTGCCGTTCCACATGTGGATCCCCGACGTCTACCAAGG
>DASUFD010000042.1:0-3124 GCA_036274735.1 Burkholderiales bacterium | reverse complement strand
GCCTCCGAGAGCTCGAAGCCGCGCTCGACCATCTCGACGATCTTCGGCAGGCTGGGCCGGGGGTCGAGCAGCCACATCTGCGACTTCATCGCGAAGGCGTGCGTGCGCTCCTGGATGATCGAGGCGCCCTCGCCGTAGTCCTCCCCGAGCACGAGCAAAGTGCCGCCCCTCACCCCGGCGGAAGCGAGGTTGGAGAGCGCGTCCGAGGCGACATTGGTGCCGACGGTGGACTTGAAGGCGACGGCCCCGCGCATGGGGTAGTTGATCGAGGCGCCGAGCATCGCCGCCGCGCCCGCCTCGTTGGCGTTCGTCTCCACATGCACGCCGAGGTCGTCGAGGATCTCTCGCGCGTCGTTCAGCACGTCCATGACGTGCGACACCGGCGCGCCCTGGTAGCCGCCGACGTAGGCAACCCCGGACTGCAGTAGCGCTTTCGTCACGGCGAGGATCGCCTCGCCGTGGAAAGCGTCGCCCTCGCCGAGCTTCAGCTTGGCGACCTCTTCCTTGAAGGAGCGTTCCATCTGAACCGGCAATGCTCTGCTTCCGGCGACCCATTTGTCAAATTGATGAAGCGCATGCTATGAATCAGGGGCGTGAATATCGCGGACATCGACCTGAACCTGCTCCGCGTCTTCGACGCGGTGCTGCGCACACACAGCGTCACGGCCGCTGCGGCGCAACTTGGTCTCACCCAGCCGGCCGTGTCCAACGCGCTCGCCCGGCTGCGCGCCGCCTTCGGCGATCCGCTGTTCCTGCGCGCCGCGCAGCGCATGGAGGCGACCCCCTTCGCGCGCGAGCTCGCCGAGCCGGTGCGCCAGGCGCTCGCGCTTCTCGAGTCGGCGCTCGCGCACGGTCCCGGCTTCGATCCGGCAAGCTCGACGCGGCTTTTCCGCTTCTACATGTCGGACCTCGGGCAGATCGAGTTCCTGCCACCGCTGGTCGAGCGCCTGCGCGGCGCGGCGCCCGGCGTGCGGCTCGAGGCGCTCGGCATCGAGCCCGATGCGATCGCCGACGCACTGGGAGCCGGCACGCTCGACTTCGCCATGGGGTTCCTTCCGGGCCTCGGCCCCCCGACACGCCGGCGCGTGCTCTTCCGCGATCCTTATGTGTGCCTGGTGCGGGGCGACCATCCGGTCACGGCGCTCACGCGCAAGGCGTTTCTCGACGCACCGCACGCCGTGGTGAGCTACCGTGGCGGGCATCGCGTCATCGAGGAGGCCCTCGAGCGCGCCGGCGTAGGCGCCCGCATCGTCCTGCGCGTGCCGCACTTCACCGTCGTGCCGATGGTGCTCGAGCGCAGCGACCTCATCCTCACGTTGCCGGCGCGCGTCGCGCGCGTGTACGAGCGGCGCGGCAACTTCCGCTCGCTGCCGCTGCCGCTGGCCGTGCCCTCCGCCGAGGTGGCGCTGCATTGGCACGAGCGGTTCGACGCCGACCCGGGAAACCGCTGGCTGCGCGAGCAGCTGGTAACGCTGTTCGCCGCCTGAATTCAGGATAGACTCGCCGGGCCATCATCCCGAGGAGGAGGACCCCGTGGAGATTCGCAAGGCCCCTGTCGTCGCCCTCGTGGCGGCGACCCTCGCCGCGCTATTGCCCGTCGCCCGCGCCGCCGACGAGGCGAAGCTCAAGGCGGCGGCTTTCCTGCCGACACGCTCGATCGTCGTGCAGCAGTTCATGCGCTTCGTCGACGAGACGAACAAGCAGTGCGCCGGCAAGGTCAACATCACCGTCGTCGGTCCCGAGGCCGTGCCTTCGCTCGAGCAGTGGAATGCGCTTAAGAACGGCGTGATCGACATGCACTACGGCCCGCCCAACTACTGGCGCGGGGCGGTACCGGCGGGCGACGTGATCAGCCTCGGGCGCAACGAGTCTACCGACCAGCGCGAGAATGGCGCGTGGGCGCTCATCAACGAGCAGTACAACAAGAAGCTGAACGCCTGGTACCTGACGCAGCTGTTCAACGGCGTTCGCTTCCACCTCTACACCACGAAGCCGGCGAAAAACGGCAAGTTCGAGGGCATGCGGCTGCGCTCGGTGCCGATCTACGATGCGTTCTTCCGTTCCCTCGGCGCCCAGCCGGTGCGCATGGCTCCGCCCGAGCTCTACACCGCGCTCGAGCGCGGCGCGGTCGAAGGCTACGGCTGGCCGCTCTGGGGGATTCACGACTTGGGCTGGGACAAATACACCAAGTACCGCTACGACCCCGGCTTCATCAGCGCTGCGGTCGCCGTCATCGTCAACCTCGACAAGTGGAAAGGCCTCACCGAGGACCAGCGCCAATGCCTCACCAAGACCGCGATCTGGGCCGAGCACGAGTGGCCGAAGTGGCGCGCCGCGGAGGACGCGCATCAGATGACGGTGCAGCAGAAGGCGGGCATCAAGGCCGTCGATATGGGCCCGGGCTTCGCCGAACAGGCCGAGGAAGCCTATTGGGCGGACCTCGCCAAGGGCGATCCCGACTTCGTGAAGAAAATACGGCCGCTGATGAGCGGCAAGTAATCTGAGAGAGCGGGGTTCGCCGCTCGACGGAGTGGTCGACGCGCTCGCCGTCGTGGCGGGCGCGCTTCTCTGCGCCCTCGTGGTCCTCGTTTGCATGGATGTGGCGACGAGGACCTTCCGGCTGTTCGCCATGCCCTGGGCGCCCGATTTCTCGGAGTACGCCCTTTACGGCATCACCTTTCTCGGCGCGCCGTGGGTGTTGCGCGAGGAAGGTCATATCGCCATCGAGCTCCTGGTCGAGCGCCTGGCGCCCGGTCCGCAGCGCGCTGCGCGGCGCTTCGCGCACCTGCTCGGCGCGGTGGTTTGCGCCGCGCTCCTCTACTACGCGTGCCGGCAGCTCTCGCGCTCGTACGCCGCGCAGAACCTCGTGTACGAGACCTTCGTCTTTCCGGAGTGGTGGCAGTACGTGCTGCCACCGCCGATCTTTCTGGTCCTGCTCGCCCTCTTCGTGCGGCGGCTCTTCTCGAGGGCGGGTTAGATGGCATGGTACGCCGTGCTCGGCGTGCTGCTCGGCACGCTGGTGGTTTTCATGGGGCTCGGGGTGCCGGTCGTGTTCGCCTTCTTCGCCACCAACCTGCTCGGCGCCTACATCTTCATGGGCGGGGATAACGGCATCCTGCAGCTC
>DASUFD010000041.1:0-12595 GCA_036274735.1 Burkholderiales bacterium | reverse complement strand
AGCGGGCGCGACGCGCGGATAGGCCGACAGCTTGCACGCCGGGCAGACGCGCACGCGCTCCTCGGCCTTCGCCACCGTCGGCGTGCCGCAACGGCCGCAGAACTGGTGCGTGCGGTCCCAGTCGACGAGCTGGAAGGCGCGGCCGGCGAGCGCGAAGTGCGCGTCGTCGAGCACCGAGAAGAGCGTGCGCAGCCCTTCCCAGGACATGCCCGCCGGCGCGGGCGCATCCTTGGGCAACTCCGCGGCCCAGCAGTCGCTGCCCGAGAGGCGCCCTAGGTATAGCGTCCGGAGCGGAGAATCACCCAACCAATTGTGGTTTTTTTGCAACGCGCTTCCATACGGAAGGCGCGCCCAGGCCGGCCGCGCCTTGACCCGCAGATCGTCGCTCGGGCGCGTCATCGGACCGAGCTCGACCAGCAGCTGGTCGCCGCGGAAGACGAACCAATGCGCTTCGCCCGGCTTATCGCAGGAGCAAAGATGCTGATAGTCGACGGGGGCGGAGAAGGGAAGCGGCGTCACCCCGCTGAGTATAATTTGCGGCCTTCGATGGAATCCCCCGTCACCGCCAAGGCCTCGGACGCCGAGCTGGCCAACGCCATTCGCGCGCTCGCCATGGACGCGGTGGAAGCGGCCAAATCCGGCCACCCCGGCATGCCGATGGGCATGGCGGAGATCGCGGTGGCGCTGTGGAAGCGCCACCTGCGCCACAACCCGGCCAACCCGCGCTGGGCGAACCGCGACCGCTTCGTGCTCTCGAACGGCCACGGCTCGATGCTGCTCTACAGCCTGCTGCACCTCACCGGCTATGCGCTTCCGATCGAGGAGCTGCGGCGCTTTCGCCAGCTACACTCGAAGACGCCCGGCCACCCGGAATACGGCTACGCGCCCGGCGTGGAGACCACCACCGGGCCGCTCGGCCAGGGCTTCGCCAATGCGGTCGGCATGGCGCTCGCCGCCGACCTGCTCGCCGCGCAGTTCAATCGGCCGGGCTTCGAGATCGTCGACCACTACACCTACGTGTTCATGGGCGACGGCTGCATGATGGAGGGCATCTCGCACGAGGCGGGCTCGTTCGCCGGGACCATCGGGCTCGGGAAGCTGATCGCCTTCTACGACGACAACGGCATCTCCATCGATTCGGAGAAGGGCCAGATCTCCCACTGGTACACCGACGACGTGCCCAAGCGCTTCGGCGCCTACGGCTGGCACGTCATCCCCAACGTCGACGGCCACGACATCGACGCCGTCGACCGTGCGATCCACAGGGCGAAGCGCGACAGGAAGCGCCCGACCCTGATCTGCTGCAAGACGGTGATCGCCAAGGGCGCGCCGAACAAAGCCAATACCGGCGCGGCGCACGGCGCGGCGCTCGGCGCCGACGAAGTAGCCGCGACCCGCGCCGCGATCGGCTGGCCCCACCCGCCGTTCGAGATTCCGGCATCGGTACGCGAGGGCTGGGACGCGCGGGAACCGGGCAAACGCGCGGAGCGCCGCTGGAACCGCCTCTTCGCCGCCTACGAGAAGCAGTATCCGGCCGAGGCGGCCGAGTTCAGGCGCCGCATGGCCGGGGAGCTGCCAGCCGCCTTCGGCGACGTCGCGCAAAGGCTGGTGGAGGAGTTCAGCGCGAAGGCCGAGACCGTCGCCACGCGCAAGGCGTCGCAGAACGCGCTCGAGACGCTCAAGCCCGCGCTTCCGGAGCTGCTCGGCGGCTCGGCCGACCTCACCGGGTCGAACCTCACGATGGTCAAGGCGTCCAAGGCCCTCGTGCCCGGTATTCGGGAGGCGGGCAACCACATCTTCTATGGCGTACGCGAGTTCGGCATGTGCGCCATGATGAACGGACTCTCGCTGCACGGGGGCTTCATCCCGTACGGCGGCACCTTCCTCGTCTTCTCCGACTATGCGCGCAACGCGCTGCGCATGGCGGCGCTGATGAAGATCCGGGTCGTGTACGTCTTCACCCACGACTCGATCGGCCTCGGCGAAGACGGGCCGACGCATCAGCCGATCGAGCACGCCTCGAGCCTGCGGCTCATGCCCAATATGGACGTCTGGCGCCCGGCCGATACGGCCGAGACCGCAACCGCGTGGGCGGCGGCCATCGCGCGCAAGGACGGCCCGAGCGCGCTGCTCCTCACGCGGCAGAACGTGCCCTTCCTGCGCAAGGAGCACCCGGAAGGCCCGCAAAGAGGCGGATACGTCCTCGTGGAAGACGCGCGAGCGAAGGCAACGGTGATCGCCACGGGCTCCGAAGTCCCCACGGCGCTAGAGGCGCAAAAACTGCTTGCCCCCGAGGGCATCCCCGTACGAGTGGTTTCCATGCCGTCGACCAGCGTGTTCGACCGGCAGCCCGAGGAGTACCGACGGAGCGTTCTCGGTCGACTCCCGAGGGTGGCAGTGGAAGCCGGGGTGAGCGACTATTGGCGCAAGTATGTCGGCCTGGAGGGCGCGGTGGTCGGGATCGACCGCTACGGCGAATCGGCGCCCGCCGCCGACCTGTTCAAGTTCTTCGGCTTCACCCCCGCGGGCGTCGCCGAAGCCGTTAGGAGGGTGCTCAAATGACGATCAAGGTAGCGATCAACGGATTCGGGCGCATCGGCCGCATGGTGCTGCGTGCGCATTATGAGAGCGGCAAGAAGCACGACCTGCAGTTCGTCGCGGTGAACGACCTCGGCGACGCGCACACCAACGCCCACCTGCTGCAGTACGACACCGCGCACGGGCGCTTCCCGCAGAAGGTTTCGGTGGACGGCGACAGCATCGTCGTCGGCAAGGACCGCATCCGCGTGGTGGCCGAGCGCGACCCGGCGAAGCTGCCGTGGAAGAGCCTCGGGGTCGACGTGGTGCTGGAGTGCACCGGCCTCTTCACCTCGAAGGCGAAAGCGGGCGCGCACCTGCAGGCCGGGGCGAAGAAGGTGATCATCTCGGCGCCGGGCGACAAGGATGTCGACCGCACCGTCGTCTACGGGGTGAACGACAAGACGCTCAAGCCCGCCGACACGGTGATCTCCAATGCCTCCTGCACGACCAACTGCCTCGCGCCGCTCGTGAAGGCGCTCGACGATCGCCTCGGCGTGGTCTGCGGCCTGATGAACACCATCCACTCGTTCACCAACGACCAGGTGCTCACCGACGTCTACCACAAGGACCTGCGCCGGGCGCGCGCGGCCGGGCATAACATGATTCCGACGAAGACCGGCGCCGCGGCGGCGGTCGGCCTCGTGCTGCCGCATCTCAACGGCAAGCTCGACGGCTTCTCGATGCGCGTGCCGACCATCAACGTCTCGATCGTCGACCTGACGTTCGTCGCCAAGCGGCCGACCACGGTGGACGAGGTGAACAAGGCGGTGAAGCAGGCCGCCGAGTCGGACCTGAAGGGCATCCTCGAATACAACAGCGAGCTGCTCGTCTCGTCGGACTTCAACCACAACCCGGCGAGCTCGATCTTCGATTCCACGCTCACCCGGGTCACCGACGGCACGCTGGTGAAGGTCTGCTCCTGGTACGACAACGAGTGGGGCTTCTCCAACCGCATGCTCGACGTGGCTGTCGCATTCGCCGAGGTCGGCGCCGAAGTCGCGCACGCGAAGTAGGGCGGCATCGTGAAGTTCAAGCGCTGATTCGATGAAGTTCCTTCGAATGAGCGACGTCGACGTGCGCGGCAAGCGCGTTTTCATCCGCGCCGACCTGAACGTGCCGATCGAGGACGGCCGCATCAGCGACGACACGCGCATCCGCGCTTCCCTGCCGGGCATCCGGGATGCGCTCGAGCGCGGCGCGGCGGTGATGGTGACCTCCCACCTTGGCCGCCCGACCGAAGGCGAGCTCAAGCCCGAGGACTCGCTCGCCCCGGTAGCGAAGCATCTATCGCAACTGCTGAAAAAGGATGTTCCCTTGCGGCGAAACTGGGTCGATGGCGTCGACGTGCAGCCCGGCCAGGTGGTGATGCTCGAGAACTGCCGGGTAAACAAGGGCGAGAAGAAGGACGACGCGGCGCTCGCCAGGAAGATTGCCGCGCTCTGCGACGTCTACGTGAACGATGCCTTCGGCACGGCGCACCGGGCGGAGGCGACGACGCACGGCGTGGCGCGCTTCGCCAAGGTGGCGTGCGCCGGGCCGCTCATGGCCGCGGAACTGGATGCTTTATCGAAATCATTGTCGAGTCCCGCGCGGCCGCTGGTCGCCATCGTCGCCGGCTCGAAGGTCTCGACCAAGCTCACCATCCTCGAGGCTCTGGCGAAGAAGGTCGACCATCTGATCGTCGGTGGCGGCATCGCCAACACCTTCCTGCTCGCCGCCGGGAAGCCGATCGGCAAATCGCTCGCCGAGCCGGACCTGGTCGGCGAGGCGAAGAAGATCGGCGCCGCCACCCGGGTTCCGCTCCCGATCGACGTCGTCGTCGCGCCGGGTCTGGATGCCGAGAAAGGAACGACGAAAAGCGTCGACCAGGTCGGCAAGGACGAGATGATCCTCGACATCGGCCCGCAGACCGCCGAGCGCTATGCCGCCGAGATCGCGCGTGCGGGCACGGTCGTCTGGAACGGGCCGGTAGGCGTGTTCGAGAAGCCGGCCTTCGCCGCCGGCACCCAGGCGATCGCCGGCGCGATCGCACGCTCCAAAAGCTACTCCATCGCCGGCGGCGGCGATACCGTCGCCGCGATCAACAGATTCGGCGTCGCCTCCGACATCGACTACATCTCTACGGCCGGCGGCGCCTTCCTCGAGTTCCTGGAAGGAAAAACGCTGCCGGCGGTGGCCGCCCTGGAAGCCCGGGCGGATGGTTGAGCAGTTCACGGTCGCGACACGCGGCCAAGGCCTGCACGAGATCACCGCGCGTGTCGAGAAACTGGTGGAGAAGGCCGGCTTCAGCGAAGGGCTCTGCACCGTCTTCGTGCGGCACACCTCGGCGAGCCTCGTGATCCAGGAGAACGCCGACCCGACGGCGAAGCAGGACCTCGAGCGCTGGCTCGCCCGGCTGGTGCCGGAGGGCGATCCTTTCTACCGGCACGACACCGAAGGACCGGACGACATGCCGGCGCACATCAAGTCGGCGCTGACCCAGACCTCGCTTTCGATACCGATCTTTGGATCCCGGCTCTGCCTGGGAACGTGGCAGGGCGTTTACCTCTGGGAGCACCGCCGCCGCGGCGGCGAGCGCGAGATCGTGGTGCACCTCGGCGCATGAAGCTCCCGAGCCGCATCGTCGGAGCCGAGGCGCCGGCGGTCGAGCAGACCCTCGATGCCCGCTGGATCATGGCCTACAGCGCCGGGATCGGCGAAACCGACGCGCGCTGCTACGACACGGCGCTGGGCACCGAGCTGCCCGTGCATCCGGTCTTTCCCGTGTGCTACGAGTGGGAGCCGCTGCAGCCCGTGCGCAACCTCGCCGAGCTGAAGGCGGTCTATCCACGGCTCGTGCATGCGCAGCACGACATCGTCATCCATCGCGCGCTGCGTGCGGGCGAGGCGGTGCGTACCTCGGCGTGCCTCGTCGCCGCCCTCGCGCGCACGCCGGGCGCGTTCGTCGTTTTCCGCTGCGAGACATCGGACGTGAACGGCGCACCGGTGGCCACGAGCCACTACGGCTACCTCTATCGGGGTGTCGCGTTAGAGGGCCCGGATAGGCAAGTCGCAGCTATTCCCCAGCCCGCAGCGGCGTCGCCGGATCTCTCGCCGCTGGGAGAAATCCCCGTGGCCGCGAATGCCGCGCACGTCTATACCGAGTGCGCGCGCATCTTCAATCCGATCCATACCGACCTCGCCTATGCTCGCGCGGCCGGCCTGCCGGGCATCATCCTGCACGGCACGGCGACGCTCGCGCTCTCGGTCTCCCGGGCGTTGCGCTCACACGACATCGACTGGCGACGCGTGCGCGGCCTGAGCTGCCGCTTCAGCGGCATGGTGCTGATGCCCTCCGCGCTGCGCCTCTTTGCCGGGCGCGATGCGCGAGGGATCGCTTTCGAGACGGCCGGCGGGCAGGGCGACAAGGTGATAACCCGCGGGCGGCTTCTGCTAGAGTAGGCCCGATGTTCCGCAGTACGAAGATCGTGGCCACCCTCGGCCCGGCCTCCTCCGATCCCGCCGTCCTCGACAAGATGATCCGCGCCGGTGTCGACGTGGTGCGGCTGAATTTCTCGCACGGCACGGCGGCCGACCACGAAGGCCGCGCAAAGCTCGTCAAGGAGCTCTCGGCAAAGGCCGGGCGCACCGTCGCGATCCTGTGCGACCTGCAGGGACCGAAGATCCGCGTCGGCAAGTTCAAGGAAGGCCGCGTCACGCTCGAGGACGGCAAGCGGTTCATCCTCGACGCCGGCGTGGAGATGGGCGACGTCGGGCGCGCGGGGCTCGACTACAAGGAGCTGCCGCGCGACGTGGATGCGGGCTCCGTGCTCCTGCTCGACGACGGGAAGATCGTGCTCGACGTCACCGACGTGCAGGGCGAAGAGGTGCACACCGTGGTGCGCCACGGCGGCGTGCTCTCCAACAACAAGGGCATCAACCGCCAGGGCGGCGGCCTGACCGCGCCCGCGCTCACCGCCAAGGACATGGAGGACATCAAGACCGCGGCGAAAATCCAGGCGGACTACCTCGCCGTCTCCTTCCCGAAGAGCGGCGCCGACATGTACATGGCGAGGGAGCTCATGCGCGCCGCCGGCGGCAAGGCCTTCCTGATCGCCAAGATCGAGCGCGCGGAGGCGGTCGCGGAGAATTCGCTGATCGACATCATGCGCGGCTCCGACGGCATCATGGTCGCGCGCGGCGACCTGGCGGTCGAGGTGGGCGACGCGGCGGTGCCGGCGCTGCAGAAGAAGATGATTCGCCTCGCGCGCGAGCACAACAAGCTCACCATTACCGCGACGCAGATGATGGAGTCGATGATCTCGAGCCCGGTGCCGACGCGCGCCGAGGTCTCGGACGTCGCCAACGCGGTGCTCGACGGCACCGACGCGGTGATGCTCTCGGCCGAGACGGCGAGCGGCCGCTACCCGGTCGAGGTGATCGAGGCGATGGACCGCATCTGCCGCGAGGCGGAGCAGACGCAGCCGATCTCGCTCGACCAGGAGTTCCTGAATCGCGTGTTCACGCGCGTCGACCAGTCGATCGCCATGGCGGCGCTCTTCACCGCCTACCACCTCAAGGTGAAGGCGATCGCCTCGCTCACCGAGTCCGGATCCACGGCGCTGTGGATGAGCCGGATGAACGCCGGCGTGCCGATCTACGCGCTCACCTCGCAGACCGGGACGCGCTACCGCTGCGCGCTCTTCCGCGACGTGTTCCCGCTCATCGTCAAGTACGTCGGCCACGACCGCGAGGAGCTGCTGCACGAGGCGGAGAAGGTGCTGGTCCAGAGCAAGGTGGTGAAGGAAGGCGATATCATCGTGCTCACCATCGGCGAGCCGATCGGCAAGAGCGGGGGCACCAACACCATGAAGATCGTCAAGGTCGGGGAGCATCTCAAGCCATGAACGCACCTTCGAAAATGAGCGAGCTCGCATCGCGCTTCATCGACGTCGCGAGCCTGCCGTGGGAGCAGACGCGCTATCCCGGGGTCGAGCAGAAGACGCTGCTCGTCGAGAAGGAGACCGGCCTCCTCACCGCGCTGATGCGCATGGCGCCGGGCGCGAAGCTCCCGGACCACGAGCACGTGAAGATCGAGCAGACCTACGTGCTCGAAGGAAGCCTGCTGTGCCCCGAAGGCGAGTGCCGCGCGGGCCAGTTCGTCTGGCGCCCCGCCGGCAGCCGCCACCACGCCTGGGCCGGGCCGCAGGGCGGCCTTTTCCTCGCCATCTTCCAGGCGCCGAACAAGTTCTTCCAGGCCGATGGCGCGGTCACCGACTTCCTCGGCCGCGACTGGCGGAAGACCTGGGGTTAGATTCCTAAGTAAAGAACCGGAAAAGGGGTCAGGACCCTTTTCCGAGATACAGGTCCCGCCCGGGGGCGAGCGCCCGGATCTTCCCGTCGGCGACGTTCCTCGGCAGCATCCAGAAGCCGCAGTCGGGGTGGATGTATTTCACCCGGCCCTTGCCGAGCGTCTTCTCGGCGCGCTCGAGGGTCCGCGCGATGTCGTCGGGCGTCTCGATCTCGGTGCGCTTGATGTCGATCACGCCGAGCCCGAAGCCGATGTCGCGGCGCAGCTCCTTGAAGACGGCGAGCTCCGCGGGCGGGCGATGCGCCGTCTCCATGACGATGTGGTCCACCTTGAGCGCATTCAGGTAGTCGAGGAGCTTCCCCCAGGTTCCCTTCTGGATCGACTGGCCGCCGTAATTGCCGAAGCAGAGATGGACCGCGCTCTTCGCTTTCCGCGGAACGTTCCTCAGGACCTTGTTGATCGCCGCCGCGGCCCATTTCCACTCGTCCGGGTGACCCGGCAGGTTCGCTTCGTCGAGCTGCACGACGTCCGCGTCGAGGTGCCGCACCTGCTCGGCGAGCACGTCGGCGATCGCGTGCGCGAGCCGTTCCGGATTTCGGTAATGCCGGTCGTGCAGCGTCTTTGCCAGCATGTGCGGGCCGGTGATCGTGAACTTGAGCGGCTTCGCGGCGAGCGCCTTCGCGCGCGCGCACGGCAGCTTCAGGTTCAGCGTGCCGGCGCCGATGCGGCCTTCGACGACGCCGGGCGGCCGGGTGCGAAAGCGCATGCCGCTCGCTCTCGCATAGTCGAGCCACTCGGCGAAGCCGATGTCGGCGCGCACGCCGGCCATCGGCCGCACGAAGTACTCGATCATGCCGTTGGTCTCCGGATGGTTGACGTCGAAGCGGTAGAGCTCGCCGTCGCACACCACGTCGATCCCGGCCTTCTCCTGCGTGGCGATGACGACGCGCGTCGCGTCGACGAGCGCCTGCTCCGAGGGCGCGCGCACCAGCCAGTCCGGCATCGGATACGAGCCAACGACGGTCGTGAGGATTCTCGGCATGAGGCGGCCAGTATAATTCACCGGATGGTTAACACCCTGCCGCAGCGCTTCGCCGACGTCGCGGAGCTCGAGGAGTTCATGACGCGGCCGAGCGCCGAGCTCGAAGCCGACCTCGCTTCCGTTCCGGAGATTCTCGTCCTCGGCGTCGCCGGAAAGATGGGGCCGACGCTCGCGCGCATGGCGCGGCGCGCCGGCAAGCGCGTGATCGGCGTCGCGCGCTTCTCGGAAAAAGGCCTGCGCGAGAAGCTCGAGGGCTGGGGCATCGAGTGCCTCGCCTGCGATCTTCTCGACCGCGGCGCGCTCGAGCGCCTGCCGAAGGTGAAGCATGTCGTTTTCATGGCGGGTCACAAGTTCGGCGCCGCCGGCAACAGCGCGCTCACCTGGGCGATGAACGTCAACGTGCCCTTCATGGTCGCCGAGGCGTTCCGCGAATCGCGCATCGTGGCGTTCTCCACGGCGTGCGTCTACCCGTACGTTTCCGTCGCTTCGTCGGGTGCGCGGGAGGACACGCCGATGATGCCGCCGCCCGGCGATTACGCCAATTCCTGCGTCGGGCGCGAGCAGGCGTTCCTCTACGGCTCGCAGCGCTACGGCACGCCCGGCCGGCTCATGCGCTTGGAGTACGCGATCGACATGCGCTATGGCGTGCTGCACGACGTGGCACAGAAGGTGCTCGCCGGCGAGCCGGTGGACGTCGCCATGGGACACGTCAACGTGCTCTGGCAGGGCGACGCGAACGAGCAGGCGCTGCGCCTGCTCGCGCACTGCACGACTCCCACGTCGCCGATCAACGTGAGCGGTCCCGAGGTCGTGAGCGTGCGCGCGCTCGCGCAGGAGCTCGCGCGCCTTTTGCGGAAAAAGGTCAGCATCACCGGCCGCGAAGCGCCGACCGCCTGGCTCGTCGACACCCGCGAGGCACAGCGCCTTTTCCGCGCGCCGCGCGTGCCGCTCGCGCGCATGCTCGAGTGGCAGGCCGACTGGGTGCTGCGCGCTCTGCCGAGCCTCGGCAAGCCGACGCACTTCGAAACCCGGGATGGCAAGTACTGAGGGGCTCGTCGAGGAGTCCCTCGCGTTGAGCGACGTCGAAGCCGCCTGCGCGCTCGTGGCGGAGGCGGGCTGGAACCAGAACGCCGCGGACTGGGCGATCTTTCGCGAGCTCGGATCCGCGACGGCGGTCAAGACCGGCGAGCGCCGCCTCGTCGCCACCGCGGCGACGCTGCCCTATGCGAGCGGCTTCGGCTGGGTCAGCATGGTGCTCGTTACCGGCGCGTTTCGCCGGCGCGGCATCGCGACGCAGCTTCTCAAGGACTGTATTTCCCGGTTGCGCGGCGCTGGCATGATTCCCGTGCTCGACGCGACCCCCGCCGGGCGCGAGGTCTACAAGCCGCTCGGCTTCCGCGACGGCTGGCCGATCCAGCGGTGGCGCCGGCGTATCGAGCGGGACCTGCCCCCGGCGGAAGGTGCGAGGGAAATGCGCAACGAAGACTGGCCGCGCGTTCTCGCCCTCGACGCCGCGGCCTTCGGCTGCGACCGCTCGCCGCTGCTCGAGCGCCTGCGCGCGCGCTGCGCAGGGTTCTCGTGCGTGGTCGAGACAGATGGCCGGCTGCGCGGCTTCCTGCTCGGCCGCGAAGGCCGGGTCGCGACGCAGCTCGGGCCGATCGTCGCCGAGGACGAAGCCGCGGCGCCGCAGCTCGCCGCGCACGCGATCGCCCGGCTGCGCGCGCCGATCATCCTCGACGCGCTCGAGCGGCATGCCGGCTTCGCTTCGTGGCTTGCCGCGGCAGGCTTCGAGCGCGAGCGTCCCTACACTCGCATGGCGCTCGGACGCGACGAGCTGTTCGGCGATCCCGACCGCACCTTCGCCATCGCGGGCCCGGAGCTCGGATGAGCGCCTACCGCATCCTCTACGGCGATATTCACAACCACAATGCCCACGGTTACGGCGTGGGCTCGATCGAGCGCTCCGTCGAGATCGCCCGCACCCACCTCGACTTCTTCGCCTTTACCGGGCATTCGAGCTGGCACGACATGCCAGCCATGGAAGGTGCCCGCGAGCGGCACTGGACCGAAGGCTTCAAGCGGCTGAAGGACACCTGGCCGCGCGTGCAGGACGCAATCGCGCAGGCCAATCGCGACGGCGAGTTCTGCGCCTTCCTCGGCTTCGAATGGCATTCCTCGCAATGGGGCGACCAGTGCGTGGTCTTCCCGCGCGACCGCCGTCCGCTCTTCTACGCGTCGGAGCCGGAGAAGCTGCGCCGCTTCTGCGTTGAGGAGCGCGCGCTCATGATTCCGCACCACCTCGCCTACCCGAGGGGCAGCCGCGGCGTGAACTGGGACGTCTTCGGCGAGGCCTGCACGCCGGTGGTCGAGATCTACTCCGAGCACGGCAACAGCGAGGACGACCGCGGGCCTTTCGCGTTCTTCGCGCACTCCATGGGCGGGCGCGAGACATCGAACACCGCGCGCGCGGCGCTCGAGCGCGGGCTGCGCTTCGGCTTCGTCGGCTCCTCCGACGACCATGCCGGCTTTCCCGGCGCGTACGGCGAAGGGTTGATGGCGGCGCTCGTCTCCGATTTCACGCGCGAGGGCATCTTCGAGGCGATCCGCGCGCGGCGCACCTACGCGCTGACCGGCGATCGCATCGAGATCGATTTCGGCGTGGAAGGCGCACCGATGGGCGCGAGCCTCGACGCCGGCGCTCGCGCGCACGCGCAATTCTCGGTGCGCGGCCGCGACGAGCTCGACGTAGTCGAGCTGATCCAGGACGGCCGGGTGGTGCAGCGCTTCTTTCCCGAGGAAGTTTCCCCGGATGGAAGCACTTTCGAAAAGCCGGTACAGCTGCGCCTCGAGTGGGGCTGGGGTCCGTGGGGTGCGCTCGCGCTCGAGCGCGTGTGCGACTGGTCGATGCAGGTGGACGTGCGCGGAGGGCGCATCGAGCGCTTCTTCCCCTGCCTGCAATCGATGCCATTCGACGAGCGCCGGCGCCATCACTTCGCGCGTCGCGGCGAGTCGGGCCTGTCGATCCGCTCCTATACCTCGCGGCGCGACGCCTATCGCGAAAACCCGAACCAGAGCGTCGTGCTCGAGATCTCCGGCACGCCGCAGACTGCGCTCGAGCTTGCGCTCAGCGAGCCGGTCGAGCAGCACGTGCGTTGCACGCTCGAAGAGCTCGTTCGCGGCTCGGTGAACCGGTTTACAGGCCCGTTCCCCAAGGAGGGGTACCAGTGGCATCGCCTGGTACCGCTCGCTGCGTCGGCGGTGTCCGGCAGCGTCGATGTGCACGTGAGCGGCCGCAGCCATGCCTATCTGCGCGCGCGGCAGAAGAACGGCCACATGGCCTGGGCGAGCCCGGTGTTCCTCAACTACCGCTGAGCATGAAGATCCATTCGATCGAAGTCCTGCCCGTGCGCCTGCCGATGAAGGCGGTGCTTACGCTGCCGCGCGGACCGTCGCGTACGCTCGACGAAGGCAAGCGCCTCGCGCTGGTGAAGATCAGCGACGCCGAGGGCCATGTCGGCTGGGGCGAATGCGGCCCGTCGCGCCGCTGGTCCGCGGAAACGCTCGAGTCCTGCGTCAGCTCGATCCGCCAGTACCTGGCGCCGGCGCTCCTCGGCCACGACCTCTTCGACCTCGCCGGCCTGCATGCCAAGATGAACCAGGAGCTGGCGAGCGGGCTCGATCCC
>DASUFD010000040.1:0-2728 GCA_036274735.1 Burkholderiales bacterium | reverse complement strand
TTATTAATTCGTCTGCTTCGCGCAGCGTCATGGCCATCGGCTTCTCGAGGAACACGTGCTTGCCCGCCGAGAGGAAGTCCTTCGCCATCGGGTAGTGCGTGCTCTCGGGCGTGGCCGAGATGTAGACCGCCTGGATGTCCTTCTGCAGCAGGTTCCGGTAGTCCGCCGTGGCGGTGGCGGCGTTCAGCTTCTTCGACAACTCCGCGAGGCGCTCGGCGCGCGTCTCGGCGAGGTGCAGCTCCTTCACGAGCGCATGCCCCGCCAGGGTTTCGGCGCGAATGCCGCCGCACCATCCGGTACCGACGACCGCTACTGCAATTGGCTTCATATCCACCTTCGGCTCACGAAAATCAGGGACGTACACCGATTTCCTTCTCCCATCTCTCCTCTCGCCGCCAGCCGCGCGGCGGAAATCGGTGTGCGTCCCTGGGTTGGGTCAGGCCCGGGCTTTCTGCATGAACTCGGGGCGGAGCGCCTTCGACCAGTCGGGCAGCTTCTTGATCTTCTTGCTGTGCATCAGGACCTGCGCCTGCTCCTGCATGTAGTCGCGCAGGTTGCTCGGGAAGACCGGATTCACCTCTACCGTGGCAATGGCCTTGGCGAAGGTGTCGGGGGACATCTTGTAGCCCTTGGACTTGTAGAAGCCGTAGATGGTGTCCGAGACCTTCTGCTTGTTGTTCTTGAAGTCGTCGGCCACCGCGAGCCACGCCTTGAGGTAGCGCACCGTCTCGTCCGGATGCTCGGCGACGAACTCCGGGGTCGCGGCCATGAACACCGGCATGCGGTCGACGTCCCAGTAGTCCATGATCGTGGTGGCGAGCCCGTCGGCCTCGGCGATCGCGTTGTAGGGCTCGACGTTGATCATCGCGTCGACGGTCTTGGCGGCCATCGCGGCCACCATGTCGTTCACGTTCATGCGCACTTCCTGCCAGTCGCCCTTCTTCAGCCCGTGCTTCGGCGCGATCTGGTCGTTGAAGACGCTGCTGATCGACGAGCCGACCTGGTCGGCCACCTTGTGCCCACGCAGGTCCTCGATGCGCTTGATGCCGAGCTCCTTCCTCGCCATCACGCGCACCGTCTTGCCCACTTCCTCGATCTGCGCGATCGCCACCAGGCCGCCGCGGTCGTGGCCGATGATGAACGACGGCCCGGCGTAGGTGCCGAGGTCGACCTGCCGGCCGACCATCTGCTGCATCGTCAGGTTGCCCGAGGGCACGGCGAACTCCTCGAACTTGAGGCCCTGCTTCTCCGGCGCGCCCGAGCGCAGGAAGTAGTAGGTCGCCATGCCCCACATGTTGGTCTGGTAGCCCTGGCGCAGGGTGACGCCCTGCGCCCACGCCGGGCGCAGCGCCCCGGTCAGCGCCGCCGCGCCCGTCGCGGCCACGAAGTCACGCCGATTCATGCCTCCTCCTGTCGGGTGAGATGGGAAAGCAGCTCTCTCTGGTGCTCGAGAAATTCTACGCTGAGCGGATCGCGCGGCCGGGGCAGGCGGATCGAAACGACCGCCCGGACGCGACCCGGGTGCGCGCTCATGACGACCACCCGGTCGGCGAGATAGACCGCCTCGGCGACGTTGTGCGTCACGTAGACGATCGTCTTCTTCGTCTCGCGCCAGACCTCGGCGAGCAGCCGCTGCATCTCGTCGCGCGTCATCGCGTCGAGCGCGGCGAAGGGCTCGTCCATGAGGAGCACCCCCGGGTTGTAGGCGAGCGCGCGTGCGATGGCGACGCGCTGCTGCATGCCGCCGGAGAGGTGGTGTGGGTAGGCGTGCGCGAACTTCTCCAGGCGCACCAGGCGCAGCTGCTCGAGCGCGATCCTTTCGCGCTCGGGGCGCGGCACGTTCTTCATCTCCAGGCCGAACACCACGTTGCCGAGCGCGGTGCGCCAGGGAAAGAGCTGCGCGAAGTCCTGGAACACGACTCCCCGGTCGAGCCCCTGCCCGCTCACCGGCCGTCCGCCGATGCGGATCTCGCCCGCCGAGGGCACGAGGAAGCCGGCGATCATGTTGAGGAGCGTGGTCTTGCCGCAGCCGCTCGGTCCCACCAGGCAGACGAACTCCGAGGGCGCAGCGCCGAAGCTCGCCGCGCGCACCGCCTCGACCTTGCCCGCCGGCGTGTCGTAGAAGAGGGAGACTTCGCGGACTTCGATCGGACTCATTTGCAGTTCGGGCTCCGTCCCCGAATTCCTGGAATTAGGGCTCCGTCCCCGAATTTCATGCCTTCGCCGTCCTCACCATCCCCCACCTGAGAATCGTCGCGCGCTCGAGCGAGCCGAACACCAGCCGCTCGAAGACGAAGCCGATCGCGCCGATCATCACGAGCGAGGAGAGCATGATGTCGGCGTTGAGGAACTCCTTCGCGTCGAAGATCACCCAGCCCAGGCCGTAGGCCGAGGCGGCGAGCATCTCGGCGCCGACCACCGCGATCCAGGCGCGCTGGAAGGCGAGGCGAAGGCCGGTGATGATGAAGGGCGACGCGCCGGGCACCACGACCTTCCAGAAGAGGCGCGGCCCGCTCGCCCCCATGGCGCGCGCCGCGCGCAGCCACAGCGGATTGACGGCGCGCACGCCGCTCCAGGTGTTGATGAGCATCGGGAAGGTCGAGGCGTAGAAGACGATGAGGATGGTGGCGATGTTGCCCAGTCCGAACCAGAGGATGAACACCGGCGCCCAGGCGAGCGAGGGAATCGGCATCAGCGCCGAGACGAGCGGCGAGAAGAAGCGCTCGAC
>DASUFD010000039.1:0-6396 GCA_036274735.1 Burkholderiales bacterium | reverse complement strand
CCGCTCAAGGCGCGCGTTACCGACCTGACCGGCACGCTCTCGGCGCAGCAGAAGGACGCGCTCGAGCAGACGCTCGCCGAGTTCGAGGCGCGCAAGGGAGCGCAGATCGCGGTGCTCATGGTGCCGACGACCGAGCCCGAGACGGTCGAGGAATATGCCGTGCGCGTGGAAGAGCAGTGGAAGCTCGGCCGCAAGGGCGTGGACGACGGCGTGCTGCTCGTCGTGGCGAAGAACGACCGCAAGCTGCATATCGAGGTGGGCTACGGCCTGGAAGGCGTGCTGCCGGACGCGATCGCCAAGCGCATCATCGACAACGACATCGTGCCGCGCTTCAAGCAGGGCGACTTCTACGGCGGCATCCGCGCCGGCGTCGACCGCGTCATGCGCGTGGTCGAAGGCGAGAAGCTGCCGCCGCCTGCGACGCACGGCACCGGCGAGGGCTTTCATCCGGAATTCCTCTTCATCCTCTTCTTCTTCGTGCTCGTCGCCGGCAACGTGCTGCGCGCGATCTTCGGCCGCGTCGCGGGCGCCGGCCTCGCCGGCGGCGCCGCGGGCGTGCTCGGCTGGGTGCTCGCCGGTTCGCTCGCGATCGCCGGGATCGGCGCGCTGCTCGGCTTCTTCCTCACCTTGCTCGGGGGAATGGGCGGCATGCGCAGCGGATATCGCCGCGGCGGCTGGGGCGGCGGCCCGTGGGTAGGGGGAGGATGGGGCGGCGGCGGCTTCGGTGGCGGCGGCTTCGGCGGCGGGGGCGGATTCAGCGGCGGCGGCGGCGGCTCGGGCGGCGGCGGCGCGAGCGGCTCATGGTGAGCCGCGCGCTCAAGCACGCCCTCCTCCCGCCATGGGTCGCGCAGCGGCCCTTTCCGGCGCGCGTCCTGAAGCGCATCGAGCAGGCGATCGCCGCCTCGGAGCGCCGCCATCGCGGCGAGCTGCGCTTCGCGGCGGAGGGGCCGCTCGCGCTACGGGAGCTCGGCTATTCGACGCGGCAAAGAGCGCGAGCGGTTTTCGCGCAGCTCGACGTCTGGGACACCGAGGAAAACACCGGAGTGCTGATCTACGTGCAGCTCGTCGACCGCGCGATCGAGATCGTCGCCGACCGCGGCATCGCCGCGCGCGTCGCGCAGTCCGAATGGGACGAGGTGTGCCGCGCCATGCAGGCGCGCTTCCGGCGCGACGAGTACCTCGAAGGCTCGCTCGAGGCGATCGAGGCGGTGACGCGCATTCTCGCCCGCCACTTCCCGCCGCGCGGCGACAATCCCAACGAGCTGCCCGACAAGCCGGTGATGCTTTGACGCCGGTCCTCTGGCTGTGGATCCCGGTGACGATCTGGGCGGCCTTCGCGCAGACGGTGCGCAACGCCGTGCAGCGCGGCCTCACGGCAGAGCTCGGCACCCTCGGCGCGACGCTCGTGCGCTTCCTCTACGGGCTGCCGTTCGCGGCGCTCTGGCTCGCCGTCGCGCAGCCCTTCGTCGGCGCCACCCTGCCCTCGCCCGGACTGCGCTTCCTCGCCTGGGTGCTCGCGGGCGCGCTCGCGCAGATCGCCGCGACGGCGCTCCTCCTTCGCACCATGGAGGAGCGCAACTTCGCGCTCGGCGTCGCTTATTCGAAGAGCGAGGTGCTGCAGGTCGCGGTGTTCGGGCTCGTCCTGCTCGGCGACCCGATCACGCCCGCTTCCGGGCTCGCGATCGCCGCGGGCACCGCGGGCGTGCTGCTCCTCTCGCCCGCCGGCTGGCGCGCCGGGTTCACCTCGCGTACCGCGCTCCTCGGCCTCGGCTCGGGCGCCGGCTTCGCTTTTTCCGCGGTCGGCTATCGCGGCGCGGCGCTCGCTCTCGGCGCGGATTCGGGCGGCACGCCGTTCCTGCTCGCTGCCGCCTACACGCTCCTCGCCGCGCAGATCGTGCAGACGCTGCTCCTCGGCGGCTGGCTGCTCGTGCGGCGCCTCTCGACCGTGCTCGCCGTGCTGCGCGCCTGGCGCGCGTCGCTGCTCGCCGGGTTCATGGGCGCGGCGGCCTCGGCAGGCTGGTTCACCGCGTTCGCCATCGAGCCGGCGGCGCACGTGCGCACGCTCGGCCTCATCGAGCTCGTCTTCAGCTACGCCGTCTCGCGCCGGCTCTTCCGCGAGAAGCTTTCGCGCCTCGAGCTCGCCGGCATGGCGCTGCTCGCGCTCGGCGTGGTGCTCATCACCCTGCGCGGCCCCGCCGGCTAGCGCTACCATTGCGCCGACGTGCCGCAATGCGCCGCATGAGCTACGAGCTGTACTACTGGCCCTCCCTCCAGGGCCGCGGCGAGTTCGTGCGCCTCGCGCTCGAGGACGCGGGAGCGGATTACGTCGATGTGGCGCGAGAGAGAAACGGGATTGCGACGATGGAGACGCAGATGCGCAGGCATCACGTGTTCGCGCCGCCGTTCCTGATTCACGGCAAGGTCGTGGTCGCGCAGACCGCCAACATTCTCTTCTACCTCGGCCCGCGCCTCGGCCTCGCGCCGAAGAGCGAAACAGGGCGGCTGTGGCTGCACCAGCAGCAGCTCACCGTCGCGGACTGGGTGGCGGAGGTGCACGACGTGCACCATCCGATCGGCAGCGGGCTCTACTACGAGGAGCAGAAGCGGGAGGCGCGCCGGCGCGCGGAGGACTTCCGCGCGAGCCGCCTGCCGAAGTTCCTGCGCTACTTCGAGACGCTCGAGCGGCCGCGGCGCGCGACGTACCTCGACCTCTCGCTCTTCCAGATGATCGAAGGGCTGCGCTACGCGTTTCCGAACACGATGAAAAGAACGGAGCGAAAGATTCCGCGCCTACTCGCGTTGCGAGAGCGCGTGGCATCCCGACCGAACGTGAAAGCGTACCTGGCCTCGTCCAGGCGCATCGCGTTCAACGAGCAGGGCATCTTTCGGCACTATCCCGAGCTCGATTAGTTGTGAACCTGACCCCGAATTCGCCGCGCGCCTTCGCCGCGCTGCGCCAGCCGGTGTTTCGCGCCTATTTCCTCGGCGCGGCGGTGGCGATGATGGCCGACTCGATCGAGCACGTGATCAGCTACTGGATCATGTTCCAGAAGTTCCACTCGCCCGCGCTCGCCGGATTCGCCGTGATCTCGCACTGGGTGCCGTTCCTCGCGCTCTCGCTCTGGTCCGGAGCCCTCGCCGACCGCTTCGACCCCCGCCGCATCATCCAGGCGGGCATGCTGGTCTTCATGGCGGTGTCGCTCGGCTGGGGCCTGCTCTTCCTCAGCGACTCGCTCGAGATGTGGCACGCCGCGGTGCTGCTCGTCTTCCACGGCCTCGCCGGGGTGCTGTGGACCCCCGCGGCGCAGGTGTTCATCCACGACATCGTCGAGGAGAAGGACCTCTACAGCGCCATCCGGCTCACCGCCACGGCGCGCTGGCTCGGCCTGCTCTTCGGGCCGGCGGTGGGCGGCGCGATCCTGCTCGCGCTCGGGCCGGCATGGGGCATCCTCTTCAATGCGCTCATCTACCTGCCGTTCATCTACTGGCTGCGCCGGGCTCCCTACGAGCGAAAACGTCAAGGCGAAGAAAGGCGCGTGCGCGCGATCGCCGACGTGGTCGCGACCTGGAAGGCGGTGGCGCACAACCCGGTGATCATCTCGATGACGGTGCTGGTCGGCGGCGCCTCGCTCATCGTCGGCAACGCCTACCAGGCGCAGATGCCCGAGTTCGCGCACGACCTCGGCCATGCCGAGGGCGGGCTCACCTACAGCGCGCTGCTCGCCGCCGACGCGGCGGGCGCGCTCGTCGCCGGCCTCGTCCTCGAGGGCCGCGGCCTGCTCCCGCCCAACCCGCGCACCGCGCTCGCGCTCGCCATGGCGTGGTGCCTGGCGATCGGCGGCTTCGCCGCCGTGCGCTCCTATCCCCTTGCGCTCGCGCTCCTTTTCGCCGCGGGCTTTCTCGAGCTCGCCTTCTTCGCGATGGCGCAGACGCTGGTGCAGGTGAACGCGCCAGCGGCGCTGCGCGGGCGGGTGATCGGGCTTTTCGCGATGTCGGCGCTCGGGCTGCGCGCCTTCAGCGGCGTCACCGTCGGGCTGGGCGGCAGCGTGATCGGCATACACTGGTCGCTCGCGCTCTCCGCCGCGACGCTGCTCGCGGTCACAATGACAATGATCCTTTACGCGAGGTCGAAATGACGGATGCCCGGTTCTTTCTCGTGGTGCGCTTCTGGATCGCCCCCGGCGGCGAAGCGCCGGTGATGCAATGGCTGGAGGGCGGCCACATGGCCGAGGTAGTGCGCCAGCCCGGCTTCCTCTGGTGCAAGCGCCTGCGCCTCGCGGAAAAAGACGCGACCGGGTGGAGCGCGCACGCCATGATCTACGGCATCGAGTCGCGCCGGCATTACGAGGACTACCTGGCGAACCGGGAGCTGCATGCGCGCTTCAACCGCGAGCGCGCGCCGTTCGCCGCGAAGCTGCGCATCGAGCGCTTCGCCGGCGACGTGGAGACCGGGCTATGAAGGTCGAGTGGAATACCGGGCTCGTCGCCCATCTCGGCATCGAGTTCCTCGAGGTCACGCCCGAGCGCGTGGTGGCGCGCCTCGCCATGAAGCCCGACCTCGCGACGGTCGGAGGCAGCATCCACGGCGGAACGCTGATGGCCTTTGCCGATACCATCGGCGCCGCCGGCACGGTCGCCAACCTCGAGGAAGGCCAGCGCACCGCCACCCTCGAGTCGAAGACCAACTTCATCGCGCCCTGCCGCTCGGGCTATGTGCGCGCCGAGGCAACGCCCATCCACAAGGGAAAGCGCACGCACGTCTGGGAGACGCGCATCACCGACGAGGCGGGAAAGCTCCTTTCCGTCACCACGCAGACGCAGATCGTCCTGTGACCGTCGACGTCCAGGGCCATCGCGGCGCGCGCGGCTACCTGCCCGAGAACACGCTCCCGTCGTTCGCGCTCGCGATCGAGATGGGCGTGGACACGCTCGAGCTCGACTTGGCCGTGACGCGCGACGGCGTAGTCGTCGTGCACCACGACCGGCGACTCCACCCCGACGTAGCGCGCGGCCCCGACGGCGAGTGGCTGCGCCGGCCGACGCCGACCATCCATTCGCTCACCTTCGCCGAGCTCGAGCGCTACGACGTCGGGCGCCTGCGGCCGGGGAGCGCGTACGCGGCGCACTTCCCGCACCAGCAGCCGCGCGACGGCACCCGCATCCCCCGCCTCGCCGATCTCTTCGCGATGGCGGAGAAGACGGCGGTGCGATTCAATATCGAGCTCAAGCTCCTTCCCACCCATCCCGACGAGACGCTCGCCCCCGAGCCGTTCGCCGCGGCGGTGCTCGCGGAAGTGCGCGCGGCGCGCATGGAAAAGCGCGTCACCATCCAGTCTTTCGACTGGCGCGCGGTGAAGGCGGTGGAGCGAGCGGCGCCCGAAGTCGCTACCGCCTACCTCACCGAGGCGAAGGACTCGGACGTCGCAACGGTGCGCGCCGCCGGGGCGAAGATCTGGTCGCCGGACTACCGTGCGCTCGCGCCGAGCATGGTGGAGGCGGCGCACGCCGCCGGGATGCGCGTCGTCGTCTGGACGGTGAACGAGCCGCGCGACATCGCGCGCCTCATCGGCTGGGGAGTGGACGGCATCATCAGCGATTATCCCGATCGCGTGATACAGGAGAAAAAGCGCATGCCGCAGGAGAAGAGCCCACGATGAACCTTCCGCCCGCCACGCAGTGGCTGCTGATCGCCAACATCGGCGTTTTCCTCCTCACGGCGAGCGGCGCGGTACCCCTCGACTCGTTCGCGCTCTGGCCGCCGGGGAGCTTCGGCTCGCACTTCCAGCCCTGGCAGCTCGTCACCTACGCTTTTCTGCACGCGGGCCTCGGGCACATCTTCTTCAACATGCTCGCGCTCTACATGTTCGGCGGCGAGATCGAGCGCCTGTTCGGCACGCGCTACTACGTCTTGTACTACTTCGCCTGCGTGGTGACGGCCGCGCTCACTCACCTCGTCGTGACGGCATGGATGGGCGGGCCCGCGGTGCCGATGGTCGGCGCCTCGGGCGGCATCTACGGCCTGCTCCTCGCCTTCGGCATCTACTTCCCGCACCGGCGAGTGCTGCTGCTCTTTCCGCCGATCCCCATGCCGGCGCGCGTCTTCGTCTTCGGCTTTGCCGTGCTCGAGCTCGTCTTCGGCCTGACGCAGACTGCGGCCGGCGTCGCGCATTTCGCGCACCTCGGCGGGATGCTCGGCGGCTGGCTGATGATCCAGTACCGCAGAGGAAGGTTTCCCTTTGGACGACGTTAAGGTCATTGCGCTCGAGGAGCACTACTGGGACCGCGAGGTCGCTCGGCACTTCACCGAGCGCGGCCCCGAGATGCGCAACGCGAGCCTGCAGGAGCGCCTCTACGACCTCGGTGCGCTGCGCCTGCGCGAGATGGACGAGGCAGGCA
>DASUFD010000038.1:0-14743 GCA_036274735.1 Burkholderiales bacterium | reverse complement strand
CCCGAAGTGTCGCTGGTGGCCATTCTCGACGCCGACAAGGAGGGCTTCCTGCGCTCGGAGCGCTCGCTGATCCAGACGATCGGTCGCGCCGCGCGTCACATCAACGGCACCGCGATCCTGTACGCCGACCAGATGACCGAGTCGATTCGCAGGGCGATCGACGAGACCGAGCGGCGGCGCGCCAAGCAGCTCGCCTACAACGCGGCGCACGGGATCACGCCGAAGGGCGTCATGAAGCGCATCAAGGACCTGATCGACGGTGTCTACGACGCGAGCGAGCTGCAGGCGGCGCAGGACGAAGCGCGCTACGCGGCGATGTCCGAGAAGCAGCTCGCGCGCGAGATCAAGGCGCTGGAGAAGAAGATGCTGCAGCACGCGAAGAACCTGGAGTTCGAGGAGGCGGCGAAGGCGCGCGACCGCCTTGCCGAGCTGAAGAAAAAGGCCTTCGGGGTCGAGCTGGCGTCCGAGTGAGAGCCGCCGCCGCCCTGCTCGCGCTGGCTTTCACCGGCGCCGCGCTCGGTGCCGAAGCCGTCACCGTGAGCGCCTTGCGCGACCCGGTGGTCAAGTCGTATCGCAAGATGGCGAAGGGCGCGGCGGTTTTCGAGGAGCTGCATGCCATGGCGCCGTCGGCGGCGCTGCGCTTCCGCCTCTGGCCGCGCAAGGCGGACACGCCGATGGAACGGATCTCGCTCGCCCTCGTCGCCGACAGCTTCGAGCGGCCGATCCCCGTCGCCGCCGACCGCACGTTCGCGCTCCCCGCCGACCCGCGCGGCCTGCAGGAAAACGCCTCCGTGCGACCCAACCGCAAGTCCGGAACCCTCACCTGGCGCGCCGAGATCCGCACCCCGGGGCTCCCCGCCGACACGCGGCGGCTGGGCGACCTGCGCCTCGAGTGCCGGGTCGGGATGGCCGCCGGCCTGGTATCTCACTACCCGTCGCTTTTCGAGCGCTTCCTGGACTTCGTGCTCGGCGGGGCGGCCTTCTGCGAGCAGCGCGTGCCGCCGTACCTCTTCTTCGCCGACGGTCCGCTCTATGCGGTCACGCTGGTGGACGGCGCGCGCCGCCAGACGCTTTCGATGCGCGAGCTTTATGCCGGGATCCTCGAGGGCGGCGCGCCGATGGAGGAGCTCTCCTACTGCGACTGCGCCGCGCTCCTCGACCGCGCCTATTTTGTCCCGCTCGGCGACGCGCGCTGGTCCGACGATACGCGCATCGAGCTCGAGTACATGGACGACACGGCCGCGAGCGATGCGAATGGCTATGCGGCTCTCGTCGGTAGTACCAAGGCCGAAATGCGCGCGATTTTCGGCGAGGCGAGGGTGCTGCGCTTCGACCGCGAGCGCGAGCTCTGGGTCTACGAGATCGGCGGGCGCGGCAAGCGCGACGAGATCGTGGCGCTGTTCGGCGCAGACGAGCGCGTGAGGAAGGCGCGGCTGCGCCTCGCGCCGTGAAGATTCTTTTTGTCTGTACCGGCAACATCTGCCGCTCGCCGACAGCGGAGGGCGTTCTCCGGCACCTCGCGCAGCGCCAGAAGCTCGACCTGCAGGTCGAGTCGCGCGGCACGCACGACTACCACGTCGGCGAGCCGCCCGATCAGCGCGCGCAGCGCCACGCGTCCCGCCGCGGCTACGACCTGAGCCGGCTGCGCGCGCGCAGCGTCGCCGCCGAGGATTTCGCGCGATTCGACGTGATCGTGGCGATGGACCGCAGCCACTTGCGCGCGCTCGAGCGCGCCTGCCCCGACGAGCATCGCGCGAAGCTCAGGCTTTTCGTTCCCGGGCGGGACGTGCCCGACCCGTATTACGGCGGACCGGAGGGCTTCGAGGCGGTGCTCGACCTCATCGAGGAAGGCTGTGCGCGCCTCCTCGACGAGATCGCCGGAACGGGAACTACTTCCTAGTTTCGATCTGCACCAGCTCGCCGTCCTGCGGTGGCGGCTTGGGCCGCTCGCGACGGGGGCGGCCGGTCGGCGCGCGTTGCTCCTCGAGCGGAGCCTGCGTCGGCACCTTCGAGCGGTCCGTCTCGATCATTACCAGGCCTGCGCTTTCGAGCAGCTCCTTGGGGTCGATTCTGGGCTCTTCGACCCGGGGAACCGCCGCGGACGCCGGGCGGACTTCCTCCGCACGATGCTCTTCGCGCGCCGGCTGAAGCGCCGGCGGCGCAGGCGGGGGTGCGAGCTCCGTCTGCGGCGGCGACGGCTCGAGCTGCGCCGACGGCTCGACCCGCGCCTGGGGTTCCGCCGTCTGCCGCTCGGCGTGCATCTCCAGTTGATGGATACGACGCTGTTGTTCCGCGACCGAGGCGTTCACCGCGGTATTCGGGTGGCCAGCCTCGTCCCTGCGTCCTTCGCCGCGCCCCCGGCGGTGGCGGCGGCCGCGGCGCTGTTGCTCTTCGCCATCGCGCTGCTGTTGCTGCGGCTGCTGTTGTGGAGGCTGCTGCTGTAGCTGCGGCTGCTGCTGTGCGCGCGGCTGCTGCTGAGCGGGCCGCTGCTGCGGCTGCCTTGGCTGCTGCGGCCGCTGCTGCTGCCCGTTGCCGCGGCGCTGCTCGAGGCGGCCCTGTTGCTGGCGATCGCCGCGTCCCTCCCGCCCCTCGCGTCCCTCGCCCCGGCGGCCCTCGCGACGGTGCTCGTGGCGATGCTCGCGTCGTTGCGGCTCGCGGGAGGGCGGCGGCGCGGGCGGCTGAGCCGCGGTCGCGCCCGGCGCCGCAGTCGGTGCGCCAGGAAGAGGCTTGAAGAGCGAGAAGAGGCGCGAGAGCAGGCCCGGAACCGCCTCGGCAACGGCGCTGACGGGTTGCGCTACCGGCGGAGGCAAAGAGGCTGCCCTGGCCTTGATCTCGGCAACGATCGGCGCGGGCTGCGCGGGGGTGATGCCCTTCACCACCGGCTGCTGGCGCTCCGGTCGCGCCTCGGCTTCAGCGCCCGGCGCCTTGGGCTCCTCCGGTCGCTCGACCATCTCGTAGCTGGAGGGCACGTGCTCCATCTCGTTCAGCTCCTCGTGCCGCAGGCGCTGCACCTTGTAGTGCGGCGTCTCGAGATGCGGGTTGGGCACGAGGACGATGTTGACTTTCAGCCTCGCCTCGAGCTTCTGGATCTCGCTGCGCTTCTCGTTCAGCAGGAACGAGGCCACGTCGACCGGGACCTGGGCATGCACCGCTCCCGTGTTCTCCTTCATCGCCTCTTCCTGCAGGATGCGCAGGACGTGCAGCGCAGTCGACTCCGTGCCGCGAATGAAGCCGGTGCCGCTGCAGCGCGGACAGCTGATGTGCGCCGTCTCCTCGAGCGAGGGCTGCAGCCGCTGGCGCGAAAGCTCCATCAGGCCGAAGCGCGAAATCTTGCCGATCTGCACGCGCGCGCGGTCGAAGCGCAGCGCCTCGCGCAGTCGGTTCTCCACCTCGCGCTGGTTCCTCTGCGACTCCATGTCGATGAAGTCGATGACGATCAGGCCACCGAGGTCGCGCAGGCGGAGCTGCCGAGCCACCTCGTCGGCGGCCTCGACATTGGTCCTGAGCGCGGTCTCCTCGATGTCACCGCCGCGCGTCGCGCGCGCCGAGTTGACGTCGATGGCGACCAGCGCCTCGGTGTGGTCGATGACGATCGCGCCGCCGGAGGGCAGGGCGACCTGGCGCGAGTAGGCGCTCTCGATCTGGTGCTCGATCTGGAAGCGCGAGAAGAGCGGGATGTCGTCGCGGTAGAGCTTCACCTTGCCGACGTTGCCCGGCATCACGGTCTGCATGAAGGCCCGCGCCTGCTCGTAGATCTCCTCGGTGTCGATCAGGATCTCGCCGATGTCCGGCTGGAAGTAGTCGCGGATCGCCCGGATGACAAGGCTCGATTCCAGGTAGATCAGGAAAGGCTTCTTGGAGCTGTCCTGCGCCGCGCTTTCCACCGCGCGCCAGAGCTGCATCAGGTAGTTCAGGTCCCAGTTCAACTCCTCGGCGCTGCGGCCGATCGCCGCGGTGCGGGCGATGACACTCATGCCTTCGGGCAGCTGCAGCTGGTCGAGCGTGTCGCGCAGCTCGTTGCGGTCCTCGCCCTCCACCCGGCGCGAGACCCCGCCGCCGCGCGGATTGTTGGGCATCAGGACGAGGTACCGCCCCGCCAGAGAAATGAACGTCGTCAGGGCGGCGCCCTTCGTTCCGCGCTCGTCCTTCTCGACCTGGACGATGACCTCCTGGCCCTCGCGCAGCGCGTCCTGGATGCGCGCCCGGCCCGGGTCGACGTCGCTCTTGAAATAGCTGCGGGAAACTTCCTTGAAGGGGAGGAACCCGTGCCGCTCTTCGCCATAGTCGACGAATGCGGCCTCGAGGCTCGGCTCGATACGGGTGATGACGCCTTTGTAGATGTTGCTCTTGCGCTGCTCCCTTGATGCTGACTCGATGTCGAGGTCGACGAGCTTCTGCCCATCGACGATCGCGACGCGCAGCTCTTCCTGCTGCGTCGCGTTGAATAACATCCGCTTCACTTTTTTTTCTCCTGCGCGCGCAGGAGACTTACGGTCTCGGCTCTCCTAGGCTCTACCTTGGGATGACGACGCGGAGGACCGCGGCGTCGGGCGTTGAGATGTGGGTCTGGAAAACAGGTCCAGCGCGCGCTTCTAGTAGTATCGCTACTTCCGGTGAGCGAAATTAACCAGCGCTTCAGGTCCGGCTGTGGCCGGACAGGAGGCGGGATGCAGATCTGGGTGCGATTCGCAAGAATGCGATTCGCAAAGCTTGCCTGATCTGTGCCTCGCAACTCGAAGCGACCCGCAGATCATACGGAGAATGAAGGACTTGAACAAGCCCGCGGCGCGTCCCGCCTCCGCCGTCAAGGCAACCTGGCTGGAAGTGGGCGAGGAAAGCGCCAGCCAGCGCATCGACAATTTCCTGCTGCGCCGCCTGAAAGGGGTGCCGAAAAGCCACGTTTATCGGGTACTGCGCAGCGGCGAGGTGCGCGTCAACAGCGGCCGCGTGGGGCCGCAGTACCGCCTGCAGGCGGGCGACCGCATTCGCCTTCCTCCCCTGCGCACGGCAACGAAAGCGCCGCCGGCCGCGCCGGCCGAGTTCCCGGTGGTTTACGAGGACGACGCGCTGCTCGTGGTGGACAAGCCGGCCGGGGTGGCGGTGCACGGCGGCAGCGGCGTGAGCTTCGGGGTCATCGAGTCCCTGCGGGCCGCGCGGCCGCAAGCGAAGCTGCTCGAGCTCGCCCACCGGCTCGACCGCGATACCTCGGGGCTGCTCATGGTGGCGAAGAAGCGCGGCGCGCTCGTGGAGCTGCACCGCATGCTGCGCGAGGGCGAGGTGGAGAAGATTTATGCGGCGATCGTGAAGGGCACCCCCGCCCGCCCGGCGTTCGAGATGCGAGAGCCGCTGCACAAGCACGTGAGCGCCTCCGGGGAGCGACGGGTGAGCGTCGCCGAGGGCGGCTTGAAGGCCGTGACGAGAGTTCGCGTGGCGAAGGCGCTCGGCGACTACGCGGTCCTGGACGTGCGTCTCCTCACCGGGCGCACGCATCAGATCCGCGTGCACCTCGCGCATGCCGGGTACCCCGTGCTCGGGGACGACAAGTACGGCGATTTCGCGCTCAACCGCTCGCTCGCCCGGCAGGGCGTCCGGCGGCTGTTCCTGCACGCGCAGAAGCTGGCCTTCGCCCATCCCGTCACCGGCGAGCGCCTGCGCCTCGAGGCGCCGCTGCCCGCCGAGATGGCGCGCTTCATCGAGAATAGATGAGGTACCGCCTCGTCGTCTTCGACTGGGACGGCACGCTCGTCGACTCGCATTCGGCGATCGCCCAATGCATGCAGGAGGCAAGCCGCGAGTGCGGCCTGCCGATTCCGGAGCTCGCGCGCGCGAGCCACGCCATCGGCCTCGGGCTGCACGACGCCATGCGCATCGTCGCGCCGGACCTGCCCCCCGCGCGCTATCCGGAGTTCGTCGAAGCGTACCGGCGGCATTTCCGCGCGCGCGAGGACAGCATGCAGCCTTTTCCCGGCATGCCGCAGCTGCTCGATCAGCTGGGCCGGGACCGCTCGCTCGCCATCGCGACCGGGAAGAGCCGGCGGGGCCTCGATCGCGCCCTGGAGGCGACGCGGCTGCGGGTGCATTTTCGCGCCTCGCGCTGCGCCGACGAGACGCGGCCCAAGCCGCACCCCGCGATGCTGCTCGAGCTGATGCAGGAGCTCGGCTTCTCGCCGCCGGAGGCCTTGATGATCGGCGACACGTCACACGACATGGAGATGGCGGCGGCGGCCGGGGTCGACGCCGTGGCGGTGAGCTACGGCGCTCATGGGCGCGAGGGGCTGCTTGCCTGCGGGCCGCGCGCCTGCCTCGCCAGCGTGGAAGAATTGCGGGCATGGATGGAGCGTCACGCGTGATCTGCGCCTCGGAAGCGCTGGTCGACTCCGGTCGCGGCGTGCGCTTCGAGGTCGAGTACTTCGGCGAGCCCGCGCCGGCGTTCGCGGTGCGCTACCGCGGGCGCGTTCACGCCTACCTTAATCGCTGCGCCCACGTAGCGATGGAACTCGACTGGCAGGAAGGAGTATTTTTCGATGCCGCGGGGCGCGACCTGGTGTGCGCGACGCACGGGGCGGTATACGAGCCCGCGAGCGGCCGCTGCCTCGGCGGGCCGTGCAACCGCGGCGCTCTCGTCAAACTGAGAATAGAGGAACGCGATGGGATGGTTTACTTCCAGGGGTTCGAAGACGACTGAGGGCGAGCCCGGGTCTTCGGACGGCGGCGACGGGCGCTGGGAGCGCGACCTGATCGGCAGGATCGCCATGGCGGCGCTCGTCGAGCAGCGGCGCGCTCGCCGCTGGGGCATCTTCTTCAAGGCGCTCTTCTTCGCCTATGTCACCGTCGTGCTGATCGCCCTCGTGGACTGGGAAGGCGGCGGCGTATCGAGCGGCGGAAAGCACACCGCGATGGTCGACCTGACGGGCATCATCGCGCCCGGCAGCGACGCGAGCGCGGAGAAAATCAACGCTTCGCTGCAGGCGGCATTCAAGGACGCCAACACCCAGGGCGTGATCCTGCGCATCAATTCGCCCGGCGGCAGCCCGGTGCAGGCGCAGACCATCTACGACGAGATGCACCGGCTGCGCAAGAAATACCCCGCGATCCCGCTCTACGCCGTGGTCGAGGACGTGTGCGCCTCAGGCGGCTATTTCGTCGCGGCGGGCGCCGACAGGATCTACGTCACCAAGTCGAGCATCGTCGGCTCGATCGGCGTGCTGATGAACGGCTTCGGCTTCACCGGGCTCATGGACAAGCTCGGGATCGACCGTCGGCTGATTACCGCCGGGGAGAACAAGGGGATGCTCGATCCCTTCTCGCCGTTTTCCGCCAAGGACCGCGCCTATGCGCAGAAGCTGATCGACGACGTCCACCAGCAATTCATCGCCGTGGTGCGCGAGGGACGCGGCAAGCGGCTGAAGGAGACGCCGGACATGTTCAGCGGCCTCATCTGGACCGGCGACCAGAGCGTCGCGCTCGGGCTCGCCGACGGCTACGGGACGCTCGACTCGGTCGCACGCGACGTGATCAAGGCCGAGAACATCGTCGACTACACGCAGAAGGAAGGCATTGCCGAGCGCTTCGCCAAGCGCTTCGGCGCGGCGTTCGCCGGAGCGCTCGCCGAGACGGCGCTGCGCGGCTCGCCCTTGTTACGCTAAGAGGAGAAACACCGAGGGACGGCGGCCGATCGCGGCCGGCGACCCGCGCCACTGCGCGATCGTGCGCGTCTTCACCGATTCGCTCTTGAGGGTGAGGTCCGAGGCGATGCACAGGCGCGTGCGCGGCGCGCAGCTCTGCAGGAGCGCGGCGAGCAGCGCATCGTTGCGGTAGGGCGTCTCGATGAAGATCTCGGTCTCCGCTTCGCGGCGCGATCGCATTTCGAGCTCACGAATGCGCCGCGTACGTTCGCCCGCATCGCGCGGCAGGTAGCCGCAGAAGGCGAAGCGCTGGCCTTCCAGGCCGGAGGCCACGAGGGCGAGCGTGATCGAGGAGGGGCCCACCAGCGGCACGACGCGAAACCCTTCGCGGTGCGCCGCCTCGACGAGCGCCGCCCCCGGATCTGCGATGGCCGGGCAGCCGGCTTCGGAAACGAGGCCGAGATCGCGGCCCTCGCGCAGGGGCTGCAGAAGCTCCTGCACGCGCGAGAGATCGCTGTGCTCGTTCAGCTCGAGGATCGATGCCTCGCGAGGTTTCGCCCCGGCTGCGGTAAGGAAGGCCCGCGCCGACTTGGCGTTCTCGGCGACGAAGTCCTTCAGCGCGCGCACGCGCTCGAGCGCCGGCGCAGGCAGCGCCTCCTCGGGGGACGTCCCCAGAGGCGTCGGAATCGCGTAGAGGGTCAAACGACGGGCAAGCCGGCGCGCTCGAGCATCTCCGTGAGCGCGATGAGCGGCAAGCCGATGAGCGAGGTCGGGTCCTCGGTCTCGATCCGCGAGACGAGCGCGATGCCGAGTCCTTCCACCTTGGCGCTGCCGGCGCAGTCGTAGGGCTGCTCGCGGCGCAGGTAGCGCTCGATGCGCGCGTCGTCGAGCGTCCGGAAGTGCACCCGGCACGGGATGCTGCGCGCCTGCGACTGGCCGCTCGCTGCGTCGAGGAGCGTGACCGCGGTGTGGAACTCGGCGCTTTTTCCCGAGAGCGCGCGCAGCTGGCGCAGCGCGGTCGCATGGTCCCCGGGCTTGCCGAGCACGCGCCCTTCGCTGAGCGCGACCTGGTCGGAGCCGATGATCAGCGCGTCGCGATGCGCGGCGCGCACCGCCTGGGCCTTCAACGCCGAGAGGCGCAACGCCGTGTCGCGCGGCGCTTCGCCTCCGAGCGCGCGCTCGTCGGCGTGCGGCGCGGCCACCTGGAAAGCGAGCCCGAGCCGCTCGAGCAGCGCCTTGCGGTAGGGCGAGGTGGAAGCGAGCACCAGTCGCCGGGTCTCAGGCATCGTATTGTTTTGACGCGGATTTTCCAGAATGATATCATCCGCCGCTTTATGTCGCACCAGCCGGTGATCGACGGATTCGAGTTCGCTTCGGCCGGAGCGACGCAGCAGGGGGTCCTGCCGGTGAGCGGCTTCGAGCGTCTGCGCGACCTGCTCGCGTCCGACGAAGGCGAGGTGGCTTACGAGCTCAAGGGGATGCGCGACGAACGCGATCGGCCGAGCCTGCGGCTGCGCGTGCAAGGCATGCTGCAGCTGCGCTGCCAGCGTTGCCTCGCGCCGCTCGCCTTCGAGGTGCGCGTCGACGAGCTGCTGGTGCTCGCGGCGTCGCAGGCCGAGATCGACGCCGAGCCGACCGACGTCGCTGCGCCCGACCGGGTGCTCGCGGCGAAGGACATGGCGGTTGCCGACCTCGTCGAGGACGAGCTGATCCTCGCTTTGCCCTACGCGCCGCGCCACGAGCACTGCGCGCCGGGCGCGCGCATGGGCGAGGAGATGACGACGCGGCCGTTTGCCGACCTGCGCAACAAACTGAAGCATTGAACGGAGAGGAGCTTCACCATGGCAGTCCAGCAGAACAAGAAGTCGCCGTCGCGCCGCGGCATGCACCGCTCGCACGACCACCTCGGCAACCCGGCGCTCGCCGTCGAGCCGACCACCGGCGAGACGCACCTGCGCCATCACGTCAGCCCCACCGGCTTCTACCGGGGCAAGAAGGTCGCCAAGACCAAAGGCGAGTAGGCCACTGATCACCGTTGCGGTCGATTGCATGGGCGGAGACCACGGCCCCCATGTGACGGTGCCGGCTGCGCTCGAGTTCCAGGCGCGCTCGCCCGATGTGGCGCTGGTCCTCGTCGGCATCCGCGAGGCGGTCGAGCGTGAGCTCGCCGCCCGCCGCGTCGCGCCCGGCGCGCGCTTGCGCGTGCAGGCGGCGAGCCAGATGGTGGCGATGGACGAGCCGCCCGCGCAAGCGATGCGCCTGAAGAAGGACTCGTCGATGCGCGTCAGCGTCAACCTGGTGAAGAGCGGCGAGGCACACGCCGCGGTGAGCGCCGGCAACACCGGCGCGCTGATGGCGATCTCGCGCTTCGTGCTGAAGACCCTGCCCGGCATCGACCGTCCGGCGATCGCGACGGTTCTGCCCAACGTGCAGGGCGGCTATACGTACGTGCTCGACCTCGGTGCCAACGTCGATTGCACGCCGGAGCAGCTGATGCAGTTCGGCGTCATGGGAGCGATGCTCGTGTCGGCGGTGGAGCACAAGGAGCGGCCGAGCGTCGGCCTGCTCAACATCGGTGTGGAGGACATCAAGGGCAACGAGACGGTGAAGCAGGCGGCGGAGCTCCTGCGCGCGAGCGGCCTCAACTTCTACGGCAACGTCGAGGGCGACGATATCTACAAGGGCACGACCGACGTCGTGGTGTGCGACGGTTTCGTCGGCAACGTGCTTCTCAAGGCTTCGGAGGGCGTGGCGCAGATGATCGTCGGCTTCCTGCGCCAGGAATTCACCCGCAACCCCTGGCGCAAGCTCGTCGCCGCGCTGGCGAAGCCGGTGCGCGATGCGTTGCGCGCGCGAATGGACCCGGGGAAATACAACGGCGCGAGCCTGCTCGGGCTGAAGGGCATCGTCATCAAGAGCCACGGCTCGGCCGGGGTCTTCGCGTTCGCGCAGGCGCTCGAACGCGCCGTCGACGAGGTGCGTAACGACGTACCGCGGCGCATCGCCGAGCGGATGGCGAAAGTCGGGGCGCTGGCATGATCTTCTCGCGTATCGTCGGCACGGGCAGCTACCTGCCGGCGCAGGTCATGAGCAACGACGACTTCGCGCAACGGCTGGAGACGAGCGATGCCTGGATTCGCGAGCGCACCGGCATCCGCGCGCGGCACATTGCCGAGGAATCGCAGACTTCGAGCGACCTCGCCCTCGAAGCGGCGCGCAATGCGCTCGCTGCGGCAGGCGTCGCGGCCGCGGACATCGATCTCATCGTCGTCGCCACCTCGACGCCGGACTACGTGTTTCCCAGCACCGCCTGCCTGCTGCAGGCGAAGCTCGGCGTGAAGGGCAGCGCGGCGTTCGACATCCAGGCGGTATGCAGCGGCTTCGTCTACGCGCTCGCCACGGCCGACAGCTTCATCCGCTCCGGCAACCACCGGCGCGCGCTGGTGGTCGGCGCGGAAGTCTTTTCGCGCATTCTCGACTGGAACGACCGCGGCACCTGCGTCCTCTTCGGCGACGGCGCGGGCGCGGTCGTGCTTTGCGCCTCGCAAGCACCGGGGATTCATGCCAGCGTGTTGCGCGCCGATGGCAGCCAAGCCGGCATGCTTTCCGTGCCGGGCAACATCAACCGCGGCGCGATCGCCGGCTCGCCTTTCCTGCAGATGGACGGGCAGGCGGTGTTCAAGTTCGCGGTGCGCGTGCTCGAGGAATCGGCGCGCGAAACCGCGGCCAAGGCCGGCCTCGCGCTCGGCGAGGTCGACTGGCTGATCCCGCACCAGGCGAACGTGCGCATTCTCGAGGCGGTGGCGCGCAAGCTCGAGCTGCCGCGCGAAAAGCTCGTCGTCACGGTCGACCACCACGGCAATACTTCCGCTGCTTCCGTACCGCTCGCGCTCGACGAGTACGTGCGCGCCGGGAGGATCCGCGCCGGTCATCGGCTGCTGCTGCAGGGCGTGGGCGGCGGCTTCACCTGGGGATCGTCGCTGCTCACGCTATGAAGCTCGCCATGATCTTCCCCGGCCAGGGATCGCAATCGGTCGGCATGCTTCGCGCTTTCGCCGGCCTGCCCGAGATCGAAACGACGCGCAACGAGGCTCGCGACGTGCTCGGCGCGGATTTCCTGCGCCTGCTCGACGAAGGCCCGGCCGAGGAGCTCAACCTGACCGTCAACACGCAGCCGGCGATGGTGACCGCGGGCGTCGCCGCTTACCGCGCCTGGCGCGCCCTCGGCGGGCCCGCCCCGCAGGTGCTCGCCGGACATTCGCTGGGCGAATACAGCGCGCTCACGGCGGCGGGCGCCATCGGCTTCGCCGCTTGCCTGCCGCTCGTGCGCTTTCGCGCCCAGGCGATGCAGGAGGCGGTGCCGGCCGGCCGCGGCGCCATGGCGGCGATCCTCGGCCTCGACGACGAGGCGGCGAAGGCCGCCTGCGCGGAGGCCGACGGCGAAGTGCAGGCGGTGAACTTTAACGCGCCGGGACAGGTGGTGATCGCCGGCGAGAAGGACGCGGTGGATCGTGCGATCGAGAAGTGCAAAGCGCGCGGCGCGAAGCGGGTGATGGCGCTGCCCGTGAGCGCGCCGTTCCATTCGACGCTGATGCGCCCGGCGGCGCAACGGCTGCAGGGCTACCTGGCGAAGGTCGAGATCGCCGCGCCGGAGTGCGACGTGATCAACAACGTGGACGTGAAGATCGAGCGCGAGCCGGCCCGTATCAAGGACGCGCTCGTGCGCCAGGCCGCCTCGCCGGTGCGCTGGGTGGAAACGATTGCGGCGATGGCAGCGATGGGCGTGACGCACATCGTCGAGTGCGGGCCGGGCAAGGTCCTCGCCGGCATGACCAAGCGCATCGCGCCGCAGGCGCAGTCGCTCACGCTCTCGGACCGCGCCGCCCTCGAGCAGGCATTGGCCGTGGTGAAAGGATGAGCATGCTGGAAGGCAAGGTCGCCTTGGTCACCGGCGCCTCGCGCGGCATCGGCTTCGCGATCGCCGAGGAGCTTGCGCGTCTCGGCGCGAAAGTCGTCGGCACGTCGACCAGCGAGGCGGGCGCGGCCAAGGTGCCGGGCATCGGCAAGGTCCTCGACGTCCGGGATGCGGCGCGCTGCGATGCGCTCGTCGAGGAGATCCAGAAGGAATGCGGCGAGATCGCCATCCTCGTCAACAACGCCGGCATCACGCGCGACAACCTGGCGCTGCGCATGAAGGACGCCGACTGGGACGAGGTGCTCGACACCAACCTGCGCGCGGTTTTCCGCCTCTCGCGCGCGGTGATGCGCGGCATGATGAAGGCGCGCTGGGGCCGCATCGTCAACATCACCTCCGTGGTCGGCGTGGCCGGCAATCCCGGGCAGGCGAACTACGCTGCGGCGAAGGCCGGGGTGGTCGGCATGACGAAGTCGCTGGCGCGCGAGCTCGGCAGCCGCAACATTACGGTGAACTGCGTCGCCCCCGGATTCATCGATACCGACATGACGCGGGCACTGTCGGACGAGCAGAAAAAGGCCCTGCTCGAGCAGATCCCGCTCGGGCGGCTCGGCGCCTCCGCCGACGTCGCGGCCGCGGTGGCGTACCTGGTTTCTCCCGGCGGCGCCTACGTCACCGGCGCGGTGCTGCACGTGAACGGCGGCATGTACATGTCGTAAAATACGCCCCCTTTTCAGGGAAGGAGCAGCGATGGAGAACATCGAGCAAGCGGTCAAGAAAATCATCGCCGAGCAGCTCGGCGTGAACGAAGCCGAGATCAAGAACGAGTCGTCTTTCGTCGATGACCTCGGCGCCGACTCGCTCGACACCGTGGAGCTCGTCATGGCCCTCGAGGAAGAGTTCGAGACCGAGATTCCCGACGAGGAGGCCGAGAAGATCACCACCGTGCAGCAGGCCATCGACTACATCAAGGCGCACGCCAAGTCCTAAGTAAGTGACCCGCCGCAGAGTCGTCGTCACCGGGCTCGGCATCGTCAGCCCGATCGGCAACACCGTCGCCGAGGCATGGCAGAACTGCCTTGCCGGGCAGTCGGGTATCACCCGCATCACGCGCTTCGATCCTTCGCGCCTCGCCTGTCAGATCGCCGGCGAGGTCAAGGCCTTCGACATCGCTCCCTACATGTCGCCCAAGGAAGCGCGGCGCATGGATCTCTTCATTCATTACGGGATGGCGGCCGGGCTGCAGGCGTGGCGCGATTGCGGCCTTGCCATCGACGAGGGCAATGCGGAAAGGGTCGGGATCAACTTCGGCTCCGGCATCGGCGGCCTGCCGCTCATCGAGGCGATGCACCAGGAGCTGCAGAAGAACGGGCCGCGGCGCATCTCGCCCTTCTTCATTCCGGGCACCATCATCAACATGATCGCCGGCCTGCTCTCCATCGAGCTCGGCGCGAAGGGGCCGAACCTGGCGATGGTCACGGCATGTACCACCTCCACGCACTGCATCGGCGAGGCGGCCAAGTCGATCCGCTACGGCGAGGCCGACGTGATGATCGCCGGCGGCGCGGAGGCGGTGGTGAGCGAGCTCGCGGTCGGCGGCTTCGCCGCCGCGCGCGCTCTCTCAACGCGCAACGACGACCCGGCGAGTGCCAGCCGGCCGTGGGACAAGGACCGCGACGGCTTCGTCCTTGGCGAAGGCGCGGGTGCCGTGGTGCTCGAGGAATACGAGCATGCGAAGGCGCGCGGCGCGACCCTTTACTGCGAGGTGGCCGGGTACGGCGTCTCCGCCGACGCCTTTCACATGACGGCGCCGCCGGAAGACGGCGACGGCGCCTTTCGGGCGATGCGCAATGCGGTCAAGGACGCGGGCATCGACCTCGCCAGCATCGACTACATCAATGCGCACGGCACTTCCCCGCCGCTCGGCGATGTCGCCGAGACGATCGCCGTCAAGCGCCTGCTCGGCGAACGCGCCAAGCAGGTGGCGGTCAACTCCACCAAGTCGATGACCGGACATCTGCTCGGCGCCGCGGGCGGCGTCGAGGCGGTGTTCACCGCGCTCGCGCTGCGCGATCAGGTATCGCCGCCGACGATCAACCTGCGCAACCCAGACCCGGCGTGCGATCTCGACTACGTGCCGAACGAGGCGCGGCGCATGGCCATTCGCGCCGCCCTCTCGAACTCGTTCGGCTTCGGCGGCACC
>DASUFD010000037.1:0-3958 GCA_036274735.1 Burkholderiales bacterium | reverse complement strand
GGATTTCGCGTCGTAGGTATTGGCGCGCATGTCGTTGCGCACCTGCGCGTCGATGGCGGCTTTCCGGTCCAGGGCGAGCGCCTCGTAGTGTTTGCCATACCGGCTCTCGGAAAGGATGTCGCGATAGGCAAGCGCTTCGCGATGCAGCCAGTCGGCCGACCAGTCGGGCGCGACGTAGCTGCCGTGGCCCCACACCGTGCCGAGCTGCTGCCCGCCGGCGGCGCGCCAGGCGCGCTGGCCGTCCTGGATCTGCTCGCCCGTGTAAAGCGTGCGCCCGTCCGTCGTGGTGACGGCCTCGGGCACCGGCGGCGCGGCCAGGTAGATCTCGCGCCCGATCCATCCCAGGGCGGCGAAAGAGAGAAAGAAGACCAGCGCGAGGCCGATCCACAAGCGGCGTGTGTTGTTCTGCATTGCCCTTTCCTTGGCGGTTTTCACTGCCGCCAAGGTAGGGGCCTTACCGCAGCGCGGTTTTGACCTCGGTCAAATGCGGATCAAAGCTGGTGCTCGATCCGGAACACCGTCTCGACGCTTTTCGGCCCGTGCGCCGGCGTCACCTTCACTCGGATGCGGTAGGTGCCCGAGGCGCCGAAAGCGAAGAGCTCGCTATAGTCCGCCATCCCGGCGGCCTGCGTGTGCAGCAGCGGCTTCTCCTCCACGACGCCGTTCGGTGCACGCACCTGCACGATCACGGTCGCATCGCCGATGCGCTGGTGGGTCTTCGCGTCGTCGAGCGTGATGAGCAGGTGCTCCGAGCCGCTGGGGAAGGTCGCCGGATGCGCATGCGCGTGGCCCATGGCGCGCACCGCGAGCGACGCGGGCATGAGACCGAGATTGATGACCAGGCCGTCGACCGTCTTCTGCTGCGCCGCCGCCGGCACGCTGAGGAGCAATGCGATGACGAATAAACCCGAGAGCCGTTTCATGACGCCTCCTTGGGAAAAGGGGTCGGGACCCTTTTCGGCGAAAAGGGTCCTGACCCCTTTTTCTTTTTGTTACCGGTAGACGAGCGTGGGAATGTCGGAGTTGAGGAGCACGTCCTCTGTCTCGCTGCCGTGCACGAGCTTCGAGAACCCGGTGCGCGCGTGCGTGGCCATGAAGATCGCGTCGCAGGCGTGGCGCTTCGCCGCCTCGATGATCGCCCGCGAGGGATGGTCGTTCAGCGCGTAGTCCGTCTCGCAGGTCACCTTCGCCGCCTCGGCGAGCGCGGCCACCTTGTCGAGGATCGCCTTCGCTTCCTCGCGCGACTTGCGCTCGTACTCGTAGAGCGGCATGGCGTGGCGCGCCAGCAGCTCGGCCTCGCTCGGCACCTGGTACTCGGGCATGGCGGTGAAGAACACCACGCTCGCACCCGCTTCGCGCGCGTAGTCGAGGCCCGCGGCCACCGCCTTCTCGGCGGTCTGCGAGCCGTCCGTGGGAATCAGGATGTGCTTGTACATGGTCTACTCCCTTTCGAAGACCAGCGCCGCACCGAGCGGCGCCGGCGTGTCGTCCAGCATGCGACGCACGAGCTCGATGTGCTCGCCCTCCTCGGCCAGCATCTCGCGCGCGAGCGCGCGCAGCGCCGGATCGGCCGCGCCCCAGGCGACTTCCTCGAAGAAGGCCTGCGCGCGCCGCTCGGCGACGAGCGCAATGGCGAGCGCCTGGCGCGGCGTCATCAGGCGAAAGATGAGCTCGTGCCGCATCGTTTCCGGCCGGCCGTGCTCCAGCCAGTGATAGCGGTCCGCCGGGATCTCCGGCAGCGCGAGCCCCGCGGTGCGCTGCTCGAGCGCCTCGAGATGCTCGGCCTCCATCTGCGCCAGCTCGCCGAAGACGCGCGCGAGCTCCTCGCGCCCTTCGTCGTCCATGCGCTCGGCGAGCTCGCTGTAGCGCTCGGCCGCCTCGCGCTCGATGGCGATCGCGTGGGCGTACAGCTCGAGGGGCGATTGGATCGCTTGCATGGTCTTACTGTAGGCTTGGCGCCTCCCCTGCCCTTGACGAAGATCAAGTCATGTTCAAGCACATTCTGATCCCCACCGATGGCTCGCGGCTGGCGGCGAAAGGCATCAAGGCCGGCGTGAAGCTCGCCAGGGCGCTCGGCGCGCGGGTCACCGGGGTCTACGTGGCCGCGCCCTACCTGCCGCCGATGTACGGCGACGCCGGCATGTACCTCGCCGGCCTCTCGCCGCAGGAGCACAAGAAGGTCGTGGCGCGGGAAGCGAAGAAGGCGCTCGCGGCGATCGAGATCGAGGCGGGCCTCGCAAAAGTTCCGTGCAAGGTGGAGTCGCTCACGGACGTGCAGCCCTGGCGCGGCATCCTGCGCGTCGCGCGGCTGCGCAAGTGCGACGCCATCGCCATGGCCTCGCACGGCCGCGGCGGCCTCGGCGGGCTGATCCTCGGCAGCGAGACCGCGCGCGTGCTCGCGCACTCGAAGATTCCGGTGCTCGTCAGCCGCTGACGCCGCGTGGCGCGCGCCCTCGTCCTCGTCGCGGCGCTGCTCGCCGGCTGCTCCGCGCTGCGCCCGGACTTCACCGCCGTCGTGCAGAGCGAAGGCGCCGCGGTGGTGGCGATCGCCGCGGGCTCCGCTGCGCCGTCCGCCGAGGAATCGCCCGGCGAGGACGAAGAGCCGCTCGCGCCGCTCCCCGAGGGGCCGCTCTTCGGCTCGGGCTTCCTCGTGAGCGCCGACGGCTACGTCGTCACCAACGCGCATCTCGTGGAGCAGGCGCCCGACGAGATCACCGTGCGCCTCACCGACCGGCGCGAGTTCAAGGCGGTGCTCGTCGGCTCCGACGCGATGACCGACATCGCGCTCGTCAAGATCGCCGCGCGCGGCCTGCCGCATGTGCGCATCGGCGACTCGCGCAAGCTGCAGCCCGGCGAGTGGGTGGCGGCGATCGGCTCGCCGTTCGGCCTCGAGCGCAGCGTCACCGCCGGCATCGTCAGCGCCACCGGCCGCACCCTGCCCGAGGAAGGCTACGTGCCGTTCATCCAAACGGACGTCGCGGTGAATCCGGGCAACTCCGGCGGGCCGCTCTTCAACCTGGCCGGCGAGGTGATCGGCGTGAACTCGGTGATCTACAGCGCGAGCGGCGGGTTCGTCGGCGTGTCCTTCGCGGTGCCGATCGAGGTGGCGATGGACGTGGTGCGCGAGCTGCGCGCCTACGGGCGCGTGACGCGCGGACGCATCGGCGTGCGCCTGCAGGAGCTGACCGGCGACCTCGCCGCGGCGCTGCACGTCCCCGGCGGCGAGGGCGCGCTCGTGCTCGACGTGCTGCGCGACGGCCCGGCCGAGCGCGCCGGCCTGCGCTCCGGCGACGTGGTGGTGCGCTTCGGCGGCAAGCGGGTGCACGACCACAGCGACCTGATGCGCCTCGCCTCCGAGGCGCATCCGGACGAGCTGGTGCTCGTCGACTTCGTGCGCGACGGCAAGCCGATGCGCGCCTACGTGACGGTCGCCGAGGCGCGCGTCGCGCCGCCCGCACGCCGCCCCGCGCCGCTCGGCGAGCCGCTCGGCCTGGTGCTCGCTCCCTCGCCCGAGGGCCTCCTCGTCAAGCGCGCCGAAGGCGCCGCGCAGCGCGCCGGCATCGAGAGCGGCGACCTGATCCTCGCCGTGAACGGCAGCGCGGTGCTTACCCCCGCCGAGTTCGACGCCGCGCTCGCTCGCGTGACGAAAGGCGCCCGCGTCGCGCTACTCGTGCAGCGCGAAGGCCTGCGGCGCTTCGTCGCCGTGCGTCTCCCCGACTGACCGAATTCGGGGTCAGGTTCACAATTCATCGAGAACCGCTGACCAATATCAGGCGGTTCCCTTGTCCCGGTCCTTCCTGATCTGCCGCAGAATTGGGCTCACGGGCGATTGCCCGGCTTCCAGCTCGCGCATCAGCCGCTTGTGCGATTGCTCGAGCTCGGTGTGCCTCTTGGCGAGCTTGCGTTGCGCGTCCACCAGTTGTTCCAGGCGCTTCCTGAGGCCCTCGGCCACCGCACG
>DASUFD010000036.1:0-2253 GCA_036274735.1 Burkholderiales bacterium | reverse complement strand
ACCGAGAAGCAGCTCGAGGTGGTCACCACCTTCGCCGACCAGGCGGTGATCGCGATCGAGAACGTGCGGCTCTTCAACGAGATCCAGGAGAAGACGCGCGAGCTCGAGGTGGCGAACCAGCACAAGTCGGAGTTCCTGGCCAACATGTCGCACGAGCTGCGCACGCCGCTCAACGCCATCATCGGCTTCTCGGAGGTGCTGATCGAGCAGATGTTCGGCGAGGTGAACGAGAAGCAGGCTGACTACCTGAAGGACATCCACGAGTCCGGCCGGCACCTGCTCTCGCTCATCAACGACATCCTCGACCTCTCGAAGATCGAGGCCGGGCGCATGGAGCTCGAGCTCTCGCGCTTCCATCTGCCCTCGGCGATCGGCAACGCGATGACGCTGGTGCGCGAGCGCGCGCAGCGGCACGGCATCCGCCTCGACCAGGAGATCGACCCGCGGCTGGGCGAGTTCGGCGGCGACGAGCGCAAGGTGAAGCAGATCCTGCTCAATCTGCTCTCCAACGCGGTGAAGTTCACGCCCGACGGCGGGCACATCGACGTGCGGGCGCGGCTCGATACCGACAAGGTCGAGATCGCCGTGCGCGACACCGGGGTCGGCATCGCGCCGGAAGATCAGCGCCTTCTCTTCGAGGAGTTCCGGCAGGTCGGGCGCGACGGCGCGCGCAAGGCCGAAGGCACGGGCCTCGGCCTCGCGCTCGCGAAGAAGTTCGCCGTCCTGCACGGCGGCGACATTCGGGTCGAGAGCGAGCCGGGGACCGGCTCGACCTTTACCGTCTCGCTGCCGCTACGCTGAAAATCAGTGCCTGACCCCGATTTCGCGGGCGAGCGACTCGGGGTCGAGCTCGTCCACGTCCAGGCCGAGCGTCTCTTCGTCCCAGTCCTCGGCCTCGAAGTCCACCGACAACTCCGGGTCGTCTTCGAACAGCTCTTCCGGCTCCATGTGCCTCCCCATGCGGATTGCTTGCAGGACGCACGGATTGTGTCGCGGCGACTGTTACGCGAGGCCGCGGCGGCGACTGCGCCGCCCTAACCATCCTCGTTACCGGAGAATTTGCTCTGACCCCTTTCCCGGTTACTGAACGATCTCGAACAGGCCGGCGGCGCCCATGCCGCCGCCGATGCACATGGTGACGACCGCATGCTTCGCCTTGCGCCGGCGACCCTCGATGAGCGCGTGCGCGGTGAGGCGGGTGCCGGACATGCCGTAGGGGTGGCCGACGGCGATCGCGCCGCCGTCGACGTTGAGCCGCTCGTTCGGGATGCCGAGCCGGTCGCGGCAGTAAAGCACCTGCACGGCGAAGGCCTCGTTGAGCTCCCAGAGGTCGATGTCGTCGACGCGCTTGCCGGTGCGCTCCAGCAGCTTGGGAACGGCGAATACCGGGCCGATGCCCATCTCACGCGGGTCGCAGCCGGCGACGGCGAAGCCGCGGAACACGCCGAGCGGCTTCAAGCCTCGCTTGGCCGCCTCGCGGTCGCTCATCACCACCACCGCCGCCGCGCCGTCGGAGAACTGGCTCGCGTTTCCGGCGGCGATGCAGCCGCCCTCGATCGCGGGCTTGATCTGGGAGACCCCCTCGTACGTCGTGTCGGGCCGGATGCCCTCGTCCTCCGCGACGGTCACCTCGCGCATCGTCTCCGCGCCGGTGTTCTTGTCGACGATCTTCATCTTGGTGGTGATCGGCGCGATCTCGTCCTTGAATTTGCCTTCCGCGCGCGCCTTCGCCGCCCGCTGCTGGCTCTGCACGCCGAACTCGTCCTGGCGCTCGCGCGGGATCTCGTAGCGCCGCGCCACGTACTCGGCGGTCTGCAGCATCGGCCAGTAGGTCTCCGGCTTGTGCCGGTGCAGCCATTCGTCCTGGAAGTGATGCTTGTTCATCTCGTTCTGCACGAGCGAGATCGACTCGATGCCGCCGGCGACGAAGAGGTCGCCTTCGCCGGCGAGCACGCGCTGCGCCGCGAGCGCGATGGTCTGCAGCCCGGAGGAGCAGAAGCGGTTCACGGTCATGCCCGGCACGCTGTCCGGGCAGCCGGCGCGGATCGCGATCTGGCGCGCGATGTTCCAGCCGGTCGCGCCTTCCGGATTGGCGCAGCCGATGATCACGTCGTCGACCTCGTCGGCGTCGACCTTCGCGCGCTCGAGCGCCGCGTGCACCACGTGGCCGCCCATCTTCGCCCCGTGCGTCATGTTGAGCGCGCCGCGCCAGCTCTTGCAGAGCGGCGTGCGCGCCGCGGAAACGATCACTGC
>DASUFD010000035.1:0-15156 GCA_036274735.1 Burkholderiales bacterium | reverse complement strand
GCGCAGGCGGGATGGCAGAAGGGTTATGCAGCGGCCTGCAAAGCCGTCTATGCCGGTTCGAGTCCGACTCCCGCCTCCACGCCATATTCCTGCTGCCTTGCCCGGGTGGCGAAACTGGTAGACGCACGGGACTTAAAATCCCTCGCCGCAAGGCGTGCCGGTTCGAGTCCGGCCCCGGGCACTCAAGGACTTGCGCCTGTCTTACTCACGTCGCCGCGCCGTAAATGGTGGGGCAGCGCGACTCCAAACAAAGCCTCACGTGCCTTCGCTACGCCTCCTGCTACGTTCACCAGTCCTCGCAGAAGACGAGAGGGAGGCAGGCCGGATGTTCGTGCTCAAGATCGGGAGGGAGTTCGAGCTTGACGTTCAGTTCTGGTCATCCGTGTACCTGCGCGTAGGGAGATTCGAGCGGTTCTGGAATCGCTACGGCCTCCCCGACGGTACGGCGAGCGACGGACCGGTAACGATTCGCTAGGCTGCGCGTCCTGACAAAGCCTTGCAGAGCGTAGAACCCAAAGCGGCGGCGGGGCCCTATCGTTACGCCCGTGCTTGCTTCCCGCGACCGCGCGTTCTCGATCAGCCCTTCGTTTCTGCGATGAGCACCATGGCAAGGATCGGAAGAAGCTTGCGCGGGATGCTGGGTTACGACGGCAACGCAGCCGCCTATCGCCGTTTCGCGACCGCCGAGGAAAATCGTCGCCTGCGCCAGGAGCTTGCCGTCACCGTCGTCGCCGTGCTCGTCGTTCTCGGCGTCGTCGCCTGGGCGCTGACGCTCTAGCTTAGGCAGGCGCCTTCTCGAGCGCGGAGCTCGCATCGACGAGCAAAGGGGGCTCGTGCTGATAGCGCGTGGTCCGTCGCCGACCGGTAATGTCGCGATAAACCTCACGCACCTGCGTGGCGGAAAGGCCGACCGCCGCAGCGACGCTCTCGGCCGCAATGCCGTGGTCGAGCCCGTACATGCATACGTCGAGCGTGTGCAGCGGGATGCCGAAGAAGAATTCCTCCTGGGTTTGCGATAGCGAGTAGGTGTCGGTCGTCGGCGGGCGCTCGCGGATCTCCTTCGGCACACCCAGGTAGGCGGCCAGCTGATACACCTGGGACTTGTAGAGGTGCGCGATGGGCTTTGCGTCGGCGGCGCCGTCGCCGTTCTTGACGAAGAAGCCCTGGTCGTACTCGAGCCGATTCGGCGTTCCGATGACCGCGTACTGGAGCCTGTCGGCGTGGTAATACTCGAGCTGCTTGCGCGTGCGCTGCTTCATGTTGGTCGTCGCCACCACGCCGAGGTAGACCTCGGGCGGCATGCGCGCTTCCTTCTGCTCTCCATGCGGCCCGCGCACGACCAAGTGGAAGACGTTGTACCCGGCGCCCACCCTGCGCAGCACGATCTTCGAGCGCCAGCCGGCCCCGTATTCGGGGAACAGGCGGCGCATGAACTCGTCGCGGCGTCGGTAGCAACCGAGCCCGACGAGGATCGGCGTGATGTCCTCGAGGGCAACGTCGATGCCAAGCCAGCTCGCGATGAGCCGCCCCAGGCGCACGCTGTCCGGGTCGCTGTCCTGCTCGGGCATCAGCACCCCCAGAACGTTGGCCGGACCGAAGGCCCGCGCGCATAGCGCGGCGACCACGCTCGAGTCGACGCCGCCGGAGAGCCCGAGGACGGCACCTCGGCGACGTAGCTGTTGCACCACCTGGTGACGCAGCGCGGCGCAGATGCGCTCGGCCTCGGCCGCCGGCTCGATGGCGAGCGCGCGGGCATCGAAGGCGGCCTGCGGCGTGTTCACGCGAGCGCCTCCGCCGCGAGCTCGCGCCGCGCGACCTTGCCATTCTCGCTCCTCGGTAGCTCGGCTCGGAATTCGACGTGCTTGGGAACCATGAACTCCTCCAGACGCGCAGCGCAATGGCGAATCACTTCGCGGGGCGTCAGCGCGCTTCCCGGGTCGATGACGAGGACCGCCTTGACCGCGGCGCCGAGCAGCGGGTCCGGAACGCCGACGACCACGGCCTCGCGCACGCCCGGGAGCTCGTACAGGCAGTTCTCTACTTCGCGCGGGCTTACCTTCTCGCCGCGGGTCTTGATGATGTCGTCCTTGCGCGCCACGAAGTAGAGATAGCCTTCCTCGTCGCAGCGGAAGAGATCTCCCGTATAGAGCACTTTTTCCCAGGGGTAGGGCCCCGCACGCAGCGCCTGCCGCGTCGCCTCTTCGTTTTCCCAGTAACCCTTCATGACATGCGCGCCGCGGATCACGAGCTCCCCGACGACGCCCGGCGGCGCGCGCTCGCCGGATTCGTCGACCACGTAGGCCTCGGTGCCCGGGATGGCGATGCCGACCGAGTCCGGGCGCACGGTGAGCTGGTCGGGCGGGAGATAGGTGCAGCGCTTGCACTCGGTCACGCCGTACATCGAATAGAGCTTCGCCCCGGGGAAGAGCTCGCGCAGGCGGAGGATATGCGCCTTCGGCAGCGCCGCGGCGGTGTTCGTCAAATAGCGCAGGTGCGGGAACATGCCCGGCTGCAGCTCCTTCATCTGCAGCAGCATCGCGGCAAGCGTTGGCACGAGTGGAAATCCGGTGACCCGCTCGCGCTGCAGGCGCTCCAGGACGAGCGCCGGATAGGCGAAGGAGCGCTCTAGCACCAGCGTGGCTCCGACCCGGGCGCACATGAGCGCCTGGTACAGGCCGTAATCGAAGGCCATGGGCAGCACCGAGAGCACCGTGTCGTCGGCACGGCTTTCCAGGTAGGCGGTGATGGAGGTTGCCGCGGCGACGACGTTGGCGTGGGTCATCATCACGCCCTTGGGGAAGCCCGTCGAGCCCGATGTGTAGACGATCATCGCCAGATCGAGGTCGATACCGCCTTCGGGCCGGCGATCGTCGGAGAACTCAAGCGGCGTCGTGAGAAGGCTCTTTACCGAAGGGGCGCGCGCCGCCGCCTCGCGCGCCGTGCCGGCGAGGCGCGGCTCGGTGATCAAGGCGGCTGCGCGCGCGTTGTTCAAGATGTAAGCGAGCTTGTCGGTCTTGGTTCCCGGATTGACGACACTGAATACGGCGCCCGCCGCGAGGACGCCAAACACGGCGACCACGACCGCCGGAGAATTGTGCAGGAACACCACCACCCGGTCGCCCCGCCGTACGCCGCGGCACTGCAGCTCGCGGGCGAGGCCGGCGGCCCGCGCCGCGAGCTCCGCGTACGTCGGACGCTCCTCGCCGCATACGATGGCCGTCTTCTCGGGTGCGCGCCGGGCCGCGTCCCAGAGGAACCGTTCGACGCGCACCTTGTCAGGCGACGAGCTCGATGGGGCGGGGACTCAGCTTGCCGCTGACGTAGTTGCTGATGGCCCGGATCGAGTCGAGGTTCTCGGGGAGCATGTCCTGATCGGCGACCTGGATGCCGAAAGTGGTTTCGAGGAAGCAGACAAGCTCGAGCACGCCGGTCGAGTCGATGATGCCGGCATCGAGCAGCGAGGCGTCCGGAGCGAGCGTCTCGCTCTCGTCGCGAAAGAGGAAATTCTCGGCGATAAAACGGCGTACGGCCTGGCTGATATCGGGGTTCATAAGCGATCGGAATTGGAGGCGAAGACCACGATAGCCGAGCTTCGTGACAGAGGATTTGCGCCGTGCAGCGCCTTTCAGATTAGCGCCGCGACGAAGCGCGAATGCAGGAGCTGCGTGGAAAGGATGGCCATGAAAGCCATGTTGTCCGCGACCGAGACGAACCCGCCGGGGTGCAGGCACTTCGCCGCGAGACGGCCTACGGCGCGCGGCTCGAAATAGCCCGCCCGGGCGATTGCCTCGGGCGACAGCAGCATGCGCACATAGTCCGGCGCGCCGTCCGCGGCGAAGCTCTCGCTGTCGGGCGCGCGGTAGGGCTGCTTGGGCCGCTCGGCGATCTCCCCCGGCAGATAGGCGCCCAGCGCGCGGCGCAGAAGGTGCTTCTCGCGCAGGCCCTTCAGCTTGGTCGAGGGTGGCAGCCGCGCGCCGAGCTCCACCACGCGATGGTCGAGAAACGGGAAGCGTCCTTCGACCGCGTGCGCCATGGCGACGCGGTCGCCTTGCGCGGAGAGGATGTACCCCGGCAGAAGGACGGCGGACTCGAGGTACTGCGCGCGCTCGAGCGGATGCCACGAGGCGAACTCCCGCGGCAGGCTGGCGCGCAGCTCCTCCAGCGGGTCGTAGCCGTTGATCGCAGAGCGCAGATCGCCGGAGTAGAACTGGCCGATACGGCGACCGAGGGCGAAGCGCGGCAGATGCGAGAACAGGGGGTCGTCGTAGCGCTCTAGGCCGATGCGGAAGAAGGCCTCCAGATAGCGCGCGGGCTGCGACTGGAGCCGCCCGAGGTAGGGATAGAGCCGGCGCAGCAGGAGAGGGCGCCAGCGCGATTGCGGCCGGCGCGCCCAGAACCGCCGCACCTTCGCTTCCTTGAAGATGTCGTAGCCGCCGAAGACCTCGTCGGCGCCTTCACCGGTCAGCACCACCTTGAATCCCTGCTCGCGAACCTCGCGCGCGAGGAGGTATAGCGCCGCGGGCGCGGCGCGCACGACCGGCCGCTCGGCATGATCGATGACGCTCGGGAAATGGCTCGCGATGTCCCCGCGGCGGCATTGCACCGCCGAATGCTGCGTCGCCAGCGCACGCACGACGGCCTGCTGCCACGGCGCCTCGTTCAGGTCCGCAGATTCGAACTCCAGGGAAAAGGTGCGCAGCCGCTCGCCGTTGTGCCGCTGCGCGAGCATGGTCGTGGCGGAGGAGTCGAAGCCGCCGCTCAGGTAGGCGCCCACCGGAACGTCGGCGCGCAGCCTTATCCGGGTCGCGTCGTCGAGAAGTCCCTCCACTTCCTCGGCAAGCTCGGCCTCGCCGGCGTGCGGCCGCTCCTCCGGCGTGGGAAAGCGCAGCCGCCAATAAGGCTCCACGCGCAGCGTCCCGTTTTCGGCGATCAGCTGGTGCCCGGGCGGGAGCTCCAGGATGCCGCGAAATGCGGTGCGCGGCGCGAGCGGCGCCCAGAAAGTGAAGCACTGGTCGAGCGCGAGCGGGTCGAGCTCGGCGCGCAGGCCGGGGTAGCGCAGCAGCGCCTTGACCTCGGAGGCGAACACGAGCACGTTGCCGCGCCGTGCGTAATAGAGCGGCCGCACGCCCATGCGGTCGCGCGCGAGCACCAACCGCTCATGACGGCGATCCCAGAGCGCATAGGCGAAATCCCCGTTAAGCCGCTCGACGCAGGCCGCGCCGTGCTCCGCATAGGACTGCAGGATGGTTTCCGTATCGCTCTTCGTGCGGAAGATACGACCCCGCTGCACCAGCTCGTCGCGCAGCTCGACGTAATTGAAGATTTCTCCGTTGAACGTGATCCACAGGTCGCGGTCGGCGCTGGCGAGCGGCTGCCGGCCACCGGAGAGATCGATGATCGACAGGCGCCGATGGCCGAGCGCGGCACGGCGGTCCAGGTAGGTACCCAAATCGTCCGGCCCGCGGTGGCGCACCGCGTCGATCATGCGCTCGAGGACCTCGCGGCCGGGGAGCGGCTGCGGCGCAAGGGCGAAGTATCCCGCGATGCCGCACATGAGACGCCAAGTAGAGCAGGCGAGTGCGGCACGCCGACTCGCCGGGCCTAGTCCGCTTGGAGGCTAAAGGGCGAGACCGAGACGGATGCGGTTGCGGCCGAAGATGTAGGCGTAATCGCGGTTGGCGGCGAGCTCCTGGGTCAACAGCACGCCAAGCCCGCCGATCTTGCCGCCTTCTCGCGCCGCGGAGCGCTCGACATGCGCGTAAGGATTGAAGGGCGGCCCGGTGTCTTCGTACGTGACCTCCACCGTCGCACCGTCCTGCTGCAAAGTAATCCAGACCGGCTGGTCGCAGTCGCCGCGGTGGCCGTGGCGTACGGTGTTGACGAAGAGCTCCTCCAGCACGAGGTTGAGGCGCAGGGCGCTCGAGCGGGGGATTGCGGCTGCGGCGCAGTAAGCTTCTACAAACGCGGTGATGCGTCGCAGCGCGTCAAGGCGGGCAATAAACATCGCCGATTGCGCACTTTTGCGCGTCTGGGCTCCCATGTCCCGGCCCATTATAGAATCCGCAAAAAAATAACCAGACCTCTCGGGGGACGCAATGCGACAGCTGCTACTTGCAATCGCGCTGGGCTTCGCCGGCGCGGCTGCCCATGCAGGCGACGTCGGTCAGGTAAAGACGGCAAGCGGCAGCGCGCATATCGAGCGCAACGGCCGGCAGCTCCCGGCGCAGGTCGGCGCGAGCGTGCAGGAGGGCGATACTCTGGTGACGGGCCCGGACGGCGCCGTCGGCCTCACTTTCACCGACAATAGCCTTCTCTCGCTCGGTCCGGACAGCGTGCTGAAGATCGATCGCTACGCCTTCGACTCCACGACCAACGCGGGCCAATTCGACACTTCGCTCCGGCGCGGCACGCTCGCCGCAGTGTCGGGCAGGATCGTCAAGCAGCGCCCGGAGGCGATGCGCGTACATACGCCGTCGTCGATCATGGGCGTGCGGGGTACGGAGTTCATAGTCAGCGTCGGCGACTAGCGCCACGCCATGGCAGCGGCCTTCGTCATCGTCGCCGCCGCCCTCGCGCTGCTCTTTCCTTCGCGCCACCTTCCGGACGAGATGGTCATGGTGCTGCCGAGCCAGGACGGACATCGCGGTACCGTGGTGGTGTACCGAGGCGGGACGCGGGAGGTACTCGACCAGCCGTATGCGATGAGTCGCTCCATCGGCGGGCGGACCGTGAAGATGCAGGGCTCCGCCGAGGAGGTGGTGGGCCGCCGGTTCGCTGTAACGCTGCAGGCGCTGCCGCAGCGCCCGCAGGCGTTCATGCTCTACTTCGTGACCGGCACCGACGAGCTCACCGAGGAGTCGAAAGGCGAGCTGCAGAAAATGCTCGACGCCCTGGCGCAGCGCAAGGTGCCCGACGTGCTGGTGATCGGGCATACCGATACGGCGGGCGACCTCGAGCGCAACGACCGTCTTTCCGCTCTGCGCGCCGAAACGGTGAAGGGCTTCCTCGTCGGCATCGGCATTCCGGCCGAGCGCATTCGCACCGCCGGCCGCGGCGAGCGGGAGCCTCTGATCCCGACACACGACGACGTGGAAGAGCCGCGCAACCGCCGCGTCGAGATCAACGTTCGCTAGGCACGGCGTTCCAGCGCACGCAGAGCAGCGTCAGATCGTCGGAGGGCTCGGCGCCGGAGGCGAAGCGGGCAACGTCCTCGCGCAGCGCGTCCAGCAGGCGAACGGGCTCGAGCGCCGCATGCCGCGTGAGCTCGGCGAGCATGCGGTCGCTCCCGTACAGTCGCCCCTGCCCATCCATCGCCTCCGTCACCCCGTCGGTCACGACGCACATCCAGGCGCCGGGGACGAGCGCGAAGGTTTCGGCGCGGTAGGGATAGTCGGCGAGCACGCAGAGCGGCGGTCCGGCGCTGGCCGAGAGGCGACGGGGGGCGCTTCCCGGCTGGCAAAGCGCCGGCGGCTCGTGCCCGGCATTGGCAATCGCCAGGCGGCCGTCGCGCGCGTCGAGTACGCCGACGAAGGCGGTGACGAAGAGCTGCTCCCGGTTGTCGCGACTGATCTCTGCGCTCGCGCGGGTGAGGATCTGCGCCGGGTCGGCTTCGCCGCGCAGGGCGATGCTCTTCAGGAGCGACTTGGAGAGCGCCATGAAAAGGCTGGCGCCGAGCCCCTTGCCCGATACGTCGCCGACGAGAAAGAACAGGCGGTCGCGGTCGAGCATGAAGCAATCGAAGAAGTCGCCGCCGACCGTGCGCGCCGGCTCGAGCAGAGCCGCGAGCGAGAAGCGCCGCTCGTCGACAAAGAGCTGCTCGGGGGAGGGCAGGAGTCCCATCTGGATGCGCCGCGCCGCCTCGAGCTCGCCCGCGAGGCGCGCCTGCGCCTCGCGCAGGAGCCGGCGCTGCCGGTCCGCTTCGGCGAGGGTCGCGGCAAGCAGCGCGGTAAAGACGATGACGGCGCCGAGCGCTGGAGTCGCAACGTCGAGCAGCAGGCCGGACTTGAAGGCGATCGTGCCGATGGCCGCGAGCAGCGCGAGCAGGGCGAGCAGCACCGCCGCCGAAGACACCGGGCGCCAGCCAGGAACAACCACGAGCAGGAGTAGGCCGGCTCCGGCGAGCAGCCCGGCCTCGATCCACGCTGCACCGGCCGGGCGGCGCAGGTACACGTTGTCGAACGCCTGCTCGAGGATTTGGGCGTGCACTTCGACGCCGGGGATGCGCTCGCCCAGTGGCGTCGCCTGGAAGTCGAGCAGGCCGAGACCGGTGACGCCGAGCAGCACCAGCTTGTCGCGCAGCAGCTCGTCCGCCCGGCCGTCGAGGACGTCCTGCGCCGAAACGAAGCGGGCAGGATCGTGGCGTCCGAAGTAGACGTTGAATGTGCCGTTGGACTGCAACGGAATCGCAAGCGGTCCGACGCCGACCGACACGCCCCGGCCGCCGTGCTCGTCGATGCGCAACGTCGCCGAACGCGTGACGACGCGCAGCATCTCCAGGGAAAGCGCCGGCACGACGACATCGCCGATGCGGGCGACGAGCGGCACCCTGCGCACGATGCGGTCCGGCGAGTCGGCGCTCAGCAGGCCGCGGCCGGCGGCCGCGCGATCGATCTCCGGGCGGCTCTGCAGGTGGCCGTCGTAGCGGCGCAGCCGCAGCTTTCCTGCGGAGGACAAGCGGACCGGCGCCGCGTGCGGCGGAAACGGGAATCGGCGGTCCCGCACCTGCAAGCCGGCAATGCCGAGCACGACCTTGTTGCCCTCGAGCGCGGCCGCCAGCGCCGCATCCGCGCCCGGGGCCGAGCGGTCCGGCTCGGGGAAGAGCAGGTCCACGCCGATCGCGGCGGGCCGGGCCGCCGCGATGGCACGCACCAGCTCGGCGACCGTCGTGCGCGGCCAGGGCCACTGACCGCGCGCGTCGAGCGCCCGCTCGTCGATCGCGACGATCGTCGCCGGAGCGCTGTCCCGGCTGCGCGGCATGAGCGTCTGGTAGCCGTCGAAGAGGGCATCGCGCAGGCCGGCGAACGGCGCCGGCGAAAGAGCGAGCAACGCGCAGCCGATCGCGATCAGGCCGGCGCCGATCGCGCGCGGGCCCCAGACGGGGCTCAGAGCTCGATCTCCATCCCGTCGTAAGCTGCCGACACGTGCAGCCGCTGCGACCCGCGCGTGAGCTCTTCCAGGCGCACGGCGTCGTGCAGCGCGGTCTCGATCGCGCTGTCGTTGTTGGCTGGCTCGTGGTGGAACAGCACGAGGTGCTTGGCCCCGGCCTGCTGGCAGAGCTCGACGCCCACCACGTTGCTCGAGTGTCCCCAGTCTTCCTTCACCGAGACCGCTTCGGCGAGCGAGTACATCGCGTCGAAGATCACCAGGTCGGCATCGCGGAAGAGGGCCACGAAGCGCGCGGTTTCGCCAGGATCGTCGAGCTTGTGCTCCGAGTCCGTGCTGTAGACGACGCTGCGTCCTCCCATCTCGAAGCGGAAGGCATAGGAGTCCCCGGAGTGGCGCTGCAGCTGCGGAATCACCGCAAGGCCCGACACCTCCTGTCTGCGGCCGGGAACGAGCGGCACGAACTCGATGCTCGCCGCGAGCTGGTCGAACGGCACGGGAAAGCAAGGGGCCGACTGTTGCAGGCGAAGGGCGTGCTCGAGCTCCTCGTGGCAACCGTAGAGGCGGATGCGATTACCCGGCGCGTAGGCGGGACCGAAGAAGGGAAAGCCCATGATGTGGTCCCAGTGCATGTGCGACATGAAGATGTTCACGGTGGCCGGCCGCCCGCCGTTGCGGGCGAGCACGTGCGCGCCGAACGCTCGCGCGCCGCTTCCCATGTCGCACACGAAATACTCGTCGCTGCCGATGTCGAGCTCCACGCAGGAGGTGTGGCCGCCGAAGGTCTGGCTCACCGCGAAGGGCAGCTCGGCGGCAAAGGCGTGCGCCTCGGCGAAAGACGCGAAGCGGCGACCGGAAGCGGCGACCAGGGCGCGCGCCAGCTTGTCGCGGATATCGGCCGTAGTGAGGCCTACCGGGATCGAGCCCCGGGTACCCCAGAAGCGCACGCGCATGCCGCGCTCAGCCCCGCTCGAATGCTTGAGCGGCCTGCGGCGAGACCGCGGCCAGCGCCTCGCGGGTGCTCGCGAAGACCTCGAGCACCAGGTTGAAGCGGCTGATGCGCACGATCTCCGAGACGATCGGCTGCATGGCGGCGACCAGGATGCGCCCGCGCTGCTCGCCCGCCTGGCGCGCGGCCATCATCAGGCAGCGCAGCCCGGCGCTCGAGATGTACTCGAGCCGGGAGAGGTCGAGCACCAGGGCGCCGCCCTCGTGCGCCGAAGCTTGCACGTGCGGCGCGAGGTCGGCCTGGAACGCGTCGCAGGTCTCGTGGTCGAGCCGGCCGACCGGTGAAACGACCCGGATGCCGGCGTACTCGCGATGGGGCAGGGGCATGGTTCGGCGGTATTCTAGGGTCGGCATGCGCAAAGCCAAAATCGAAAGTTCCCTCGCGCACCGCGCGGCGCAGCGGCTCTTCGAGGCGCACCAGCGCCGGGAGCGCTTCGCGGCGCTGCCGCCCGATCTCGCGCCGGCGAGCGCCGAAGACGCGTATGCCATTCAGGACGACTTCGTCGCCTTGCGCGCCCGCCGCCTCGGCGCGATCGCCGGTCACAAGATCGCGCTCTCCACGCAGGCGATGCAGCGCTTCGTCGGCCTCGACGCGCCGCTCGCCGGCGTGCTGCTCGAGTCCACGCTGCATGCGAGCCCGGCGCGGGTGCGCGCCGCAGATTACGTGCGACTCATCGTCGAGTTCGAGATCGCCGTGCAGCTCGCCATCGACCTTCCCGTGGCCGACGCGCCGTTCTCGCGCAGCCGCATCGCCGCGTCGGTGCGCGCGGTCATGCCGGCGATCGAGCTCGCCGACGACCGCAACGCCGATTACGCCGAGCTGCCGCGGCATCCTTTCGAGCTGATCGCCGACAACGCCTGGAGCGAAGGCGCCGTGCTCGGCGATCCGGTAAGCGATTGGAAGGGCCTCGACCTCGCAGCGCTGCGCGGCGTGGCGACGATCAACGGCGAGGTGGTCGGCGAGGGCGCCGGCGCCGCCGCCATGGGTCATCCCCTGGACGCGGTTGCGTGGATCGCCAACCACCTCGCCGCGCACGGTCGCGCGCTCGTGTTCCGCGACATCGTGATCACCGGCAGCATGATCACGAGCAAATTCGTAAAAGCGGGCGACGTCGTGCGCTTCTCGATCGAAGGCCTTGGCGAAGCCGAGCTCCGCGTCGACTGACTAGACCACGCTGATGTCGCTCGCTGCGAGCGACGGTGCGCCCTCTAGCGTGGCCACGAGCTGCGCCGCATGCGAGCCGGAGCCGTCGTCGTCGTAATAGAGCCGACCGGTCGACGTGTCGTAGATCAGCCGGTCGGCCGCGTCGTGTCCGGAGGAGGCACCAGAGGCGGCATAGAACCGCGCATCGCCGCTGCCGAAATCGCCCGGGGCGCCGAGCGCGCTGAAGGCGCTGGCGTCGAACTCGAGATCGTCCCAGGCGGTGGCGAAGCTGCGTACGACGTCGGCATCGGCCGGGCCGTAGCTGCTGAAGACGAAGTGGTCCCTGTCGCCGCCGCCGTCGAGCGTATCGTTGCCCGCCTGCCCGTCGAGCCAGTCGTTGTTGGCATCGCCGCCGAGGTAGTCGTTGCCGTCGGCGCCAAGGATCGTGTCGTCGCCCCGCCCCGCCCAGGTGACGTTGTCACCGGAATTCTGAGTGATGAGGTTGGCAAGGTCATTGCCGCCGCTGCGCAGGTCGGCGCTGCCAGTGAGCGTGAGATTCTCGAACCCGGCGCCGAGACTCCAGTTGACGCCGCTTAGCACCGTGTCGACGCCGCCCGAGTCCGTCAACGTATCGCCCGCAGTGACGTAATAAGTGTCGTTGCCGGCGCCGCCGTCCAGGAGATCCGTTCCCGGACCGCCGTCGAGCACGTCGTTGCCGTCGAGTCCGCGCAGCGTGTCGTTGCCTTCGAGGCCGTTGATCGTATCGTCCCCCGTCGTGCCGACGAGCGAGTCGTTGGCTGAAGTGCCGTCGATCGATCCCGAAGGCGGCGGGGGCGGGGGAGCGCTTCCGTTCTCCACGAAGATATCCGTGGCGGCCAGCGAAGCCGAGCCCTGCAGCGTGGCGATGAGCAGGGCGCTGCCGGCACCGCTGCCGTCCGCGTCGTACCAAAGATTGCCGCTCGCCGTATCGTAGATGACCCGATCGTCGGCATCGTGGCCGGACGAGGCCCCGGATGCCTCGTAGAAGCGCGCGTCGGCCGACGAAAACTGACCCGACGTTCCCAGGGCAGCCATCGCGTCAGCGTCGAGATGGATCTCGTCGCTGCCGGTGGTGAAGTCGCTGACACTGTCGGCGTTCGCTGTCCCTACGTCGGCGAACAGGAAGCTGTCCGCGCCTGCGCCGCCGGTGAGGAGATCGTTGCCCGCTCCGCCCGCGAGCGAGTCGTCGCCAGCGCGGCCATCGAACTGATTGCCCTGGCTGTCGCCAGTGAAACTGTCGTTGAAGTCTCCACCGATCACGCGCTCGACGTTGGCGATCGTCGCGCTGCCTGCTCCCGCGTCGCCGCCGCCGGCGATCGTTCCCAAAGCGACATTCACCATGACGCCGCTTCGCGCGTAGCCAGCGAAATCCACGGTGTCCGTGCCATCGCCGCCGTCGATCGAGTCGTTGCCGTAGCTCGACGTGCCTCCCGTCGACATGTCGATCGAATCGTCCCCCGCGCCGGCGAGGATCGTGTCGTTGCCGTCGCGCATGTTGAAGTAGTTGTCGCCGGCATTGCCGATGGCGAGGTTGTCGGCGTTGAAGCCCTGCACGTCCCAGTTCCCGGTGCCGAGGAGGGTGATGTTCTCGAAGTCGAGGCCGAGCGACCAGTCGCCGTCGCTCAATACGGTGTCCACGCCCGAGGCGTCGGTAAGCACGTCGCCGGCCGTGACATAGTACGAATCGTTTCCGGCGCCGCCGTCCATGCTGTCGGTGCCCGGCCCGCCGTCGAGGACGTCGTTGCCGCCGAAGCCCATCAGCGTGTCGTTGCCTTCCAGCCCGTTGATCGTGTCGTCGCCTGCCGTGCCGACGAGCGAATCGTCGCCCGACGTGCCGTCGATCGGCCCGGAGGGCGGAGTCGTGCCGTTAAGCACCACGATATCGGTCGCGGCGAGCGCCGCCGGCCCGTCGAGGGTTGCAATGAGTAGCGCCGCCGTGGCACCGCTGCCGTCGGCGTCGTACCAGAGGTTGCCGCTCCCGGTGTCGTACACGACGCGGTCATCGGCGTCGTGACCTGCCGATGCGCCGGCGGCCGCATAGAAGCGCGCATCGCCCACGGCAAAAGCGCCCGACGCGCCGAGTTGCGTCATGACGGTGGCGTCGAGGTGGATCTGGTCGTCGCTGCTCGCGAAGTCGGTGAGGTGATCGGCATTCGCCGTGCCGGGAGTCTGATCGAAGACGAAGCGGTCGGCGCCCCCGCCTCCGGAAATGGTGTCGTTGCCGGAGCCGCCGGTAAGGGTGTCATCGCCGACGTCGTCCACCCAGAACGTTCCGGCCTCGAGTTGATCGTTTCCGGCGCCGCCATCGATGAAGTCGTTGCCTACGCCACCGATGAGGGTGTCGTCTCCGCCGCCGCCAAGCAGGCTATCGTTGCCGGTGGTGGCGCTCCAGTAGCCGCTGTAGTAGTCCGCGGCATCGAGGAAATCGTTTCCCGCGCCGCCGACCAGCGTATCGCTGCCGTCCTCGCCAAAGAGCCTGACTGCGCTGTCTCCTCCCACCATGCTGTCATTGCCCGACGTGCCGAGGGCTTGCTGTACGTCGGCGAAGGAAACGCTGCCCAACGCGCTAGTGACAGTGCCGGTCCCGAAATCTACGGTAACCGGGGTGTCTAGCGCCTCGAAGACGAAGGTATTGAAACCGCCGCCACCGTCGACCGAGTCGTGTCCGAAATCGCTGCTGCCGACGTATACAAAGTAGTCCGCAGCGGCGCTGCCAATCAGCGTGTCGTTGCCGCCCTCGCCGTACAACCCGGTCGGGTCCGACCTTTCGTTGACGATAAGGTTATCGAGCTCGTTTCCTTGCCCCGACGAAGCGAAATCTTCGTTGCCGATGACGAAGGGGCCGCCGCGCAAAATGAGGTTCTCGAAACCGGCGGGGAGGAACGGCGACGTCTCGAAGCCGATAACCGTATCAGTACCGCCAGCGTCGATTAGCACATCTCCGGCAGGGTCGACGTAGACGTCGTCGCCAAACCCGCCGTCGAGCGTGTCGGTTCCCGGTCCGCCTGCGAGCGTATCGTTGCCGTCGCCGCCGGAGAGCGAATCGTCGCCTTCGAGGCCGGAGATGGAGTCGTTGCCGTCCAGGCCGTTGATGGTGTCGTCGCCCGGTGTGCCGACGAGCGTGTCGTCACCTTCGGTACCGTTAATCGCGCCCGAGGAAGTACCGTCGATGACGATGAAGTCGGGGGCGGCGATGTCGATTCCGGAAGTGAACGCGCCGATAAGTTGCGAGGCCGCCGGACCGCTGCCGTCAGGGTCGTACCAAAGATGCAATCCCGACGTGTCGTAGATGATGCGATCGCTCGAATCGTGGCCGGAAGTCGCGCCCGCCGCAGCATAGAAGCGCATGTCGTCTGGCGCGAATTCACCCGATGCACCGATCGCGGTCAGTACCGAACCGTCGAGGACCAGCTGGTCGGTGCCGGTTTCGAAGTCGTTGATGCCGTCGGCATCCGCTGTGCCGAGCTGGTCGAGGATGAACTCGTCGGCGCCGGCGCCGCCCCAGAGCGAGTCGACGCCCGCGCCGCCAGCGAGCGTGTCGTCTCCGCCGAGGCCGTTCAGGGTGTCGAAGCCCGCGAGCCCGTCGATTGCGTCGGCTGCCGCCGAGCCGATGATCGAGTTGTCGAGGCTGTTCCCGGTCACGGCAACTTGTTGGCTGCTGATGAGCTGCAGGTTCTCGATCCCGGCCGCAAGAACGTAGCTACCGCCGTCCAGGTGGGCGGTGGCGGAGTCGATTCCGGCGGAGTCGACGAGGGTCGCGTTGCCCCAGACGATGTAGTTATCGCTTCCCGCCCCGCCGTCCAGCGTATCGCCGACGTTACCCATCAGCGTATCGTTGCCGTCGCCTCCGACCAGCGAATCTG
>DASUFD010000034.1:0-8608 GCA_036274735.1 Burkholderiales bacterium | reverse complement strand
GAGCCGGATCTTCCTCGCATGGATCGTCAGCTCGCCCTTCATCGTCTTGAAGAGCTCGCCCTCGACCCCGACGATGTCGCCGAGGTCCCAGTGCTTGAAGTCCTCGTAGTTTTCCAGGTCGTTGACCACATAGACCTGGATGCGCCCGGTCGCATCCTGCAGCGTCGCGAAGCTCGCCTTGCCCATCACGCGCTTGAGCATCATCCGGCCGGCCACCGCCGCCGGCGGGCGCGATTTCTCGAGGTCCTCCTTCGTCCGCTCTCCGTGGCGGGAGTGCAGCGCCTGCGCGAAGTCCTGCTTGCGGAAGTCGTTGGGGTAAGGGTTGCCGCGCGCTCGCAGGGCGGAGAGCTTCTGGCGACGCTCCTCGACCAGCTTGTTGTCTTCGTCGTTCACTGCACCCCCTGTTTCAGGCTCTCGGCGATGAAGTCGTCCAGGTCGCCGTCGAGCACGCGCTGCGTGTCGCCCTTCTCGACGCCGGTGCGCAGGTCCTTGATGCGCGACTGGTCGAGCACGTAGGAGCGGATCTGGTGGCCCCAGCCGATGTCGGTCTTCGCTTCCTCGAGCTTGTTCTGCTCGGCGGTACGCTTCCTCAGCTCGAGCTCGTAGAGCTTCGCCTTGAGCATCGCCATGCATTCGGCGCGGTTGCGGTGCTGCGAGCGGTCGTTCTGGCTCTGCACCACGATGCCGGTGGGCAGATGGGTCATGCGCACCGCCGATTCGGTCTTGTTGACGTGCTGCCCGCCCGCGCCGGAGGCGCGGTAGACGTCGATGCGCAGGTCCGCCGGGTTGATCTCGACCTCGATCGACTCGTCGACCTCGGGATAGACGAACACGCTCGCGAAGGAGGTGTGGCGCCGCGCGTTGGCGTCGAAGGGGCTCTTCCTCACCAGGCGATGCACGCCCGTCTCCGTGCGCAGGCTCCCGTAGGCGTATTCGCCCGACACCTTGAGAGTCGCGCTCTTGATGCCGGCCACTTCGCCGTCGGTCTGCTCGAGCACCTCGGCCTTGAAGCCCCGGCGGTCGCAGTACTTGAGGTACATGCGCTCGAGCATCGACGCCCAGTCCTGCGCTTCGGTGCCGCCCGAGCCCGCCTGGATGTCGACGAAGCAGCTGTTCGGGTCGAGCGGGTTGGAGAACATGCGCCGGAACTCGAGACCCTCGACCTCGCGCTCGAGCCTGTGCGCTTCTTCTGCAATTTCGCGAAGGGTGGCTTCGTCCGCGTCGGCACGCGCGAGCTGGAAGAGCTCGGCGGCGTCGGCGAGCCCGCTGCCCACGCGCCCCAGCGTGTCGACCATCTCCTCGAGAAGCTTCTTCTCCTTGCCGAGCTCCTGCGCGCGCTTCGGGTTCTCCCAGAGCTTCGGGTCTTCCAGCTCGCGGTTCAGCGTCGCGAGGCGCGCCTGCTTCGCTTCGAAGTCAAAGATACCTCCGCAGCTCGGCCGACCGCGCCTGCAGGTCGGAGAGGCTCGAGGCGATCTGGTTCAGTCGTTCCGCTTCCATCAGCGATTTCCCGCCTTGTCTTCCCAATATAGGACTTCGGTGCGGAAGCTTGATTCCGCCTGCACGCCCTCGAGGCGAAGCACCGTGCGCCCCGGCAGCGCCACCAGCGCCCGGCGCAAACCGCCGCTCAGCGTCGAATGGTAGAAATACACCGCGCCGTCGTCCTGCTGCACCATGAAGAGCACGCTGCTGTCGGGCAGGAGCTGGGCGATGCGCAGCACCGCGGCGTTGCGGAAGCCGCGCTGGCGCGCATCGAGGTCGCCGTGCGCGGCGGCGATGCCGAGCGCTTTCGCCACCTCGGCGCCGAGGTAGCCCTCGGTGCCGTGTGTCTTCAGCCAGCCGGCGACCGAGCGCAGGCCGACCAGCTCCGGCGAGCCTTCGCCGGGCGCCGCTCCCGGCGCGGCGGCGCGTGCCGAAGCGCAAAGCAACACGAGAACGGCGAGCGCGAAGCGCCGCACGAAAGCCTCCCTGGCGATTCTTGAAGGCCGCTATTTTACGGGCTTGGCGGTGTATTCCTCGGCGATCTTGTCGTCGAAGAAGCTGGTCGGGTTGGGCGCGGCCATGAAGCGCCGATAGACCTCCGGATAGACGCCGACGTACTGATAGACGCGGCCGTTCGACATCTCCACTTCCAGCGTGCCGCTCTGCTCGTCGTAGCCGACCGATCGCAGCTTGGACGAATTGACGCGCTTTCGTTCCATCAGGCTTTCTCCACCCTCACCTTGTCGCCGGCCTTCACCTTGGCGAGGGCTGAGAAGTCGTCGAGCCGGCCGAGCACGTTGCAGGGATTGGCGAGCTTCGGCCGCTCGTCGCTCGAGATCGGCGTGCGGCCGAAGGGCAGGGCGAGGGCGTTGCCCTGGGTCCAGAAGCATACCGTCCCGGGCTCGACCACCTGCTGCGCGTCGGGCTCGAGGCGCGCGCTCGCCGGCGTGGTGAAGTAGACCTCCTCGCCCCAGGTCTGCGCGCGCGACTCGAACGGCGCCGCGGCGAGGAGCGCGCGAGCGGTGGCCGTCTCGCGCAGCTCCGCCGTGAGCGTGACCGAAGGGAAGATCAGGCGCAGCTTCATTCGACGAGCTTCGCGCTCCACGGGCCGCGCACGCGCCCCGCCTGCACCGCGCCCTCGATGACCCCGCCCTTCACCTCGCCGCTGAACTGCGCCTTACGCCCGGCGAGCTCGAAGGAGATGCGCTCGCCGCGGAGCTTGATCGCCTGCAGGGGCACCTCGTCTCCGTCCAGGTGCAGCCAGCCGTGGACGTTCGTGATGTTCTGCTTCAGGTCGAGCACGGCGGGGCGCTTCGCCATGCCGGCGGGAAGCTCCACTGCCCAGCGTCCTTCGACTTTCGCCGGGACGATATAGAGCCAGAGGATGGTGGTCGTCACGCCGCTGATCGCTACCTTTTCCTGCAAGTCGAACACGCGGTCCTTCTCCGCCAGCCAGCCGGTGAGCGGATAGTCGTGCGAGATGATCCGCGTGCCGGGCTTGAGCTCGGCGAGGAACTTGTCCTTGAGCAGGTTCACGGTGTCGGGCAGCAGGTACATCGTCACCACGCTCGCCTGCGAAAGGTCGGTCTTGAAGAGGTCCCGCTGGTAGAACTTCGCCCGGTCGGCGATGCCCTCGCGCACCGCCGCCTGGTTCGCCTGGCGCACCAGGTCTTCCTTGATCTCCACGCCGAAGCCGCGCGCGCCGAACACCTTGGCGGCGGTGCGCACGATGCGCCCGTCGCCCGAGCCAAGATCGATCACGAAGTCGTTCGGGCCCACTCCGGCGTAGCGCAGCATGTCGGACACGACGCTTTGCGGCGACGGCACGTAGGGTCCGGCGTCCTTGAGCGGCGCGAGGTCCTCGGCATGCGTGGCGCTCGTCATGATCAGGGCGAAAACAACGCTTGCGGCGGCGCGCTTCATTCGAAGTGCTCCACGTTGAGCTGGATGGACCTCAGGCCGTTGAACTCGTTCACCGCGAGGCGGTACGCGGCGCGCACCTTCGCGGGCAGCGGATCGAGCGCGCCGAAGCGCATCGCCTCGAGGCGCCGCCCGTGGCGGATGAGCTGCAGCTTGAGATGGCGCTCGCCGACCACGCGCTGCGTCTCCACCGCGAAGCTGTCGCAGAAAAGCGGCTGCGGGAAACCCTGCCCCCAGATCCCCCCTTCGATCATGCGCGCCACGTCGAGCGTGCAGTACATCGCGTCGAGGCTGCCGTCGGTCTCCACGGTGCGCAGCCGCGCCTCGGCGGGCAGCAACTCCGCGAGCGTGGCCTCGAACGCCGCGGCGAAGCGCTCGTAGTCGCGCTCGGCGATGGTGAGGCCGGCGGCCATGGCGTGGCCGCCAAAGCGGCGCAGCAGGCCGGGCGAGCGCTTGGCGAGGAGGTCGAGGCAGTCGCGCAGGTGCAGCCCGGCGATCGAGCGCCCCGAGCCCTTGAGCGACACGCCGTCGGCGCCGCGCGCGAAGCAGATCACCGGGCGGTGCAGGCGGTCCTTCAGCCGCGAGGCGACGATGCCGACCACGCCTTCGTGCCACTCCGGAGAGAAGAAAACGCAATTTTCCTGCTCGGGGACCGCGTCGACGAGTTGCACCGCCTGCTCGACCATCTCGGCCTCGATGCGCCGCCGCTCGCCGTTCAGCCGGTCGAGCTCCTGCGCGCAGTTCGCGGCGCGCGCCTCGTCGTCGGTGGCGAGGCATTCGATGCCGAGCGTCATGTCGGCGAGGCGCCCGGCGGCATTGAGGCGTGGCCCGGCGACGAAGCCGAAGTCGAAGCTCGACGCCTCGGAAAGCCGGCGCCCGGCGGCGCGGAGCAGCGCGGCGACGCCCGGCTGCGCGCGTCCCTCGCGCAGGCGCTTCAGCCCCTGCGCGACGAGGATGCGGTTGTTCGCGTCGAGCGGCACGACGTCGGCCACGGTGCCGAGCGCGACGAGGTCCGTCAGGGCGCCAAGATTCGGTTCTGTTTTCCCAACGAAATGATTCCTGCGGCGCAGCTCGGCCCGCAAGGCGAGCATGACGTAGAACATCACGCCCACCCCGGCGAGCGCCTTGGAAGGAAACTCACAGCCCGGCTGGTTCGGGTTGACGATGCACTCGGCCTGCGGCAGCTCGGCGCCCGGCAAGTGGTGGTCCGTGATCAGCGTAGCGATGCCGAGCTCGCGCGCGCGCGCCACGCCTTCGACGCTGGCGATGCCGTTGTCGACGGTGATGATGAGGTCCGGCCCGCGCTCGGCCGCGAGCTCGACCAGCTCCGGCGAGAGCCCGTAGCCGAGCTTGAAACGGTCAGGGACCAGGTAGTCCACCTTGGCGCCGAACTGGCGCAGCGCGCGCAGCCCCACGGCGCAGGCGGTAGCGCCGTCGGCGTCGTAATCGGCGACGATGAGCAGCCGCTTGCCGTCCCGGATCGCATCGGCGAGGAGGGACGCTGCCGCCTCGAGATTTTTCATGGAACTCGGGGATAAGAGCCCCGAGGGCGTGTAGTCCAGCTCCTCGGCCGAGCGGATGCGCCGCCCGGCGTAGATGCGCGCGAGCACCGGATGCACGCCCGCGGCGACGAGCGTGCGCAGGTGCTCGGGCTGATAGGGACGCTCTACGATCTTCATGCGTATTGGTGCAGCCGTCGCGGCCGCCGCCAGAAGCGCCGCAGGTCGCCGCGGATCGTCTCGTAGGCCATGCATTCCGGGCCGTCGGGCACGTGGATCGTCAGCATACCGATACGGCCGCGGCGCAGCGCGGCGAGCAGCGGCGCGAACCACTCGCGCTCGAGCGCCGCGCGCGCTTCGCGGTACTCGGCCGCCTCGCCGAGCGCGAGCGGCGCGCGCAGCCGGTCGAGCACGACGAGGTGGCGCCCCTCCTCCGGGGAGCGCTCGAGCCACTCGCGCGCCGAGGCGGGAAGGCCGAGCGCGCGCGACCCGGCAACGCGCGCAAGCCCCAGCGCCACGGGCTCCTCCGCGCTCACCGAGCGCCAGCGGTTCGCCGCTTCGCGCGGCTTGCGCCCGGCGCCCCAGAGCCACAGGCTGTTGACCGGCGCCTCGCCGTGCGCTTCGCGCGCCTCGTTTACCGGATGGCCGTGCAGCAGCATCTGTGCTTCGTTGAGCAGCCGATGCGGCTCGCCGCGGCCGGTGGGCGCCGCGAGGTCGACGTCGCGGCCGGCCGCGTCGAGCGGGCAGTCGGCCGCGAATCCCGCCTCGCCGGCGAGCCGCGCGCACCAGCGCAGCGGGTCCACCGCCTCGAAGCGCATCTCGCTCGAGAAGTGGCGATTCAGCGCCTCGCAAAGCGCGCCCGCTTCCTCGCTGCGCAGGCCGAGCGCATGGCCCGGGACGAGGATCAGCCGGTCGCGCATCACGCGCAAGTGCACCGGGTCGGCGCGCGTCCAGCAGTCCTCGCCCGGTTCGCCGCCGCCGCCGAGCACGGTGAGCGCGCCCGCGGCATGCGGCCCGTCCTCCAGGCCGAAGGCGCGCTGCAGCCAGCCTTGCAGTCCGCAGCGCTCGTCGCTCGCGGCGCGCGCTCGCGCGAGCAGGAGCTCGATCGCGGGCAGCGTCTCCGCCGCGTCGGCGGCGAAGAGGCCCGGAACGACCAGCTCGCAGTGCATCAGCCGAGCGCGCGAACGCGCACGCCCGAGCGGCCTACGTGGCGCGCGAGGATGCGGTAGTGGTCGTAGTCGAAGCGCGGCTCGCAGGCGAGCAGCTCGCTCACCTCGCTTTCGTCGCGTGCCGCACCGAGGTAGCACCAGCGATCCACCACGTGCACCTCGGTCGCGTCGCGCTCGGCGTCGGTCTCGACGATCGCCACCTTGCCCCGATACGGCCACTGCGGGCTCTTGAGCGGCGCGAGCGCCATGGCGGCGCGCGCGTGGTGCGCGAGCAGGTTCTCCTTGCCGGCGCAAACGCCGGCGCAGCGCCCGACCTGGTGGCGGAAGCACGCGCCCTTGGTCCCGGCCTCGAGGCCGAGCGCGCGCAGGCAGAGCGTATGCGCGTCGGCGAGCGCGCGCAGGGCCTGCAGCGCCGCGCGCCGCGTACGGTGCACGCCGTAGAGGAAAGGCAGGGTCTCCGCAGTGATCTCCGCGGCGGGGGCGAGGCGCAGCCGCTTGCCGTCGAAGACCACGCCGCACACCGCTTCCTCGCGACGCAGGTGCCGGTTGAAGGCCGGCGAAAGCTCCTTCACCAGGCGCGCTTCCAGGAGCAGCGCGCCGAGCTCGCCGCGCGTGCGCCGCCAGTCGATGCGATGCACGCGTGGCAGCCAGTGCGCGCCCGAGGAGAAATGCTGCAGCACGCGCGTGCGCATCGCGCGGCTCTTGCCGATGTAGAGCGGCGCGCCCTGCTCGCCGTAGAAGAGATAGACACCGGGGGCGTCGGGCACCGCGTCGAGCGCGGCGCGCTCGAGGTGCGGCGGCAGCGCCGGCTGCCGCGTCACCTGGCGCGCTGCGACCGAGAGCACTTCCGGGCCGTGATCGTGCAGCGCGCGGCGCAGGAACTGCCAGACCACGTCCGCGTCGCCGAGCGCGCGGTGCCGCGCGCGGCAGGCGAGGCCGTGGCGCTCGATCAGCGCATCGAGGTCGTGCGCCGCCTCGCGATAGAGCCGGCGCGAAAGCTTGACCGTGCACAGCTCGCGCGCCTGGAACTTGAGGCCGGCGCGGTCGAACTCGCGGCGCAGGAACGTGTAGTCGAAGCGCGCGTTGTGCGCGACGAAGAGGCGGCCGGCGAGGCGCTCGTGCAGCTCGCGCGCGAGATCGGCGAAGCGCGGCGCGGCGGCGAGCATTTCGTGCGTGATGCCGGTGAGCGCCTGGATCTCGCCCGGCAGCGCGAGCCCCGGGTTGACGAGCGTCGACCACTCGGAGACCACCTGGAAGCGCTCGACCTCGATCACGCCGATCTCGGTCACCCGGTCGCGCGAGGCGCGCGTGCCGGTGGTCTCGAGATCGACGATCGCGAGCGGCGCTTCGAGGAGATCCATGAATATGCGTACAGTATGCTAGCGCGGCATCGGCACGAAGCGCGGTTGCGTCTCGATGCGCTGCAGCCAGGCCGCGATGGCGGGATAGCGGGCGAGGTCGAAGCCGCCGTCGCCCGCGCAGTGGGTGTAGGCGTAGAGCGCGATATCGGCGACGGTGTAGCGGCCGTCGGCGAAGAACGGCTGGCGCGCGAGGTGCTGCTCCATGACCGCGAGCGCCTGCGCGCCTCGCTCGTGCAGGCGTGGCAGCTCGGCGCGCCGCGGGCTGTCGGGCGGCTGGTAGCGCACGATCGCGCGCGCCACCGCGATGTAGGGCTCGTGGCTGTATTGCTCGAAGAACATCCACTGCAGCACCTGCGCGCGCTCGAGGCCCCCCTCGGGGAGCAGCGCCGTGCCGTGCGCCACGTAATTGAGAATGGCGTTCGACTCCGCGAGGCAGGTGCCGTCGGCCAGCTCGAGCACCGGCACCTTGCCGTTGGGGTTCCTGGCAAGGAAGCTGTCAGTCCGCGTCTCACCCCGCGTGGTGTTCGTCTCGACCCAGCGATAGGGCAGCGCGAGCTGCTCGAGCGCGAGCCGCACCTTGTAGCAGTTGCCCGAGTCGCTCATGCCGTATACGGTGAACATGGACGCCATGTTAGCTGTCCAACCCGCGATGAAGCGCCTTGCCCTCGTTCTTGCCGGTCTCGTCCTCGCCGGCTGCGCGCAGATGGAGTGGACGAAAAGCGAGGCCACACCCGACCAGATGGCGGCGGACCTGCGGGCCTGCCGCGAGCAGGCCTGGCGCGAGGCGAGCTGGGCGCCCTACGGCTACTGGTACGGCGGCATCGGCCCGTTCTCCTACTACGATCCGTTCGGCCGCCGCCTCTATCCCTGGCCCTACTATGGCGCGCCGTACGCCGACCCCTTCGGCGGCCGATTCATGGAGGAAGCGCGCCTCACCGACTTCTGCATGCGCGCCAAGGGCTACGAGCTCACGCCGGCCGAGAAGTGACGCCGGTCAGCAACTGACGATCCAACCTTCGCCCTCGGGCGCATCCGGGGGGATGCCGTAGCCGGGCCGCCGCGCCGCCCAGGCCGCCTGCACCGCGCAGATCGCCGCGTCGAGCATGTCGCCCGAGCCGTCGGCGACGAGGTCGAGCTTGGTCTCGAGCCGTATTCCCAGCGGCCGGCCCTCGCGCAGCGC
>DASUFD010000033.1:0-6452 GCA_036274735.1 Burkholderiales bacterium | reverse complement strand
CGCCACGACCTGCCCTATCTCGCCGTGATCGGCAACGACGCGTGCTGGAACGCCGAGTACCAGATCCAGCTTCGCGCCTATGGCAAGGCGCGCGCGCACGGGCTCGAGCTCCTGCCGACGCGCTACGGCGCGGCGGCGGCGGCGCTCGGCGCGCACGGCGAAGACGTTTTCCACGGAAAGGATTTATCGGCAGCGATCGAACGCGCCCGCAATGCCGGCCGTGTCGCCTGCGTCAACGTCGCGATCGAGCGCCTCCCCGCCCCGACCTACTGAAAAAAGGGGTCAGGACCCTTTTTCGGCGAGCCTCTGGCATCGCCGACTAAAGAAAAAGGGTCCTGACCCCTTTTTTCAGCGCTTTCGCGCGAGCTTGAGCATCGTCTCCAGCGTGATCGAGCCGAAGGTCGCCTTGGCGGTCTCGTCGATCTCGAGGAGCACGCGATCGAGCGCCTGCTCGAGATCGCGCCGGCGTGCGGGGCGCGCGGCGCTGCCCGCGCCGATGCGCTCGAAGAGACCGATGACGTCGAGGAGCGTGACCCGCTTCGGGTTGCCGGCGAAGCGGTAGCCGCCGCCCGCGCCGCGCGCGGCGCTCACCAGCCCCGCGCGCCGCAGCCGCGCGAGCACCTTGGCGAGATGGTGCGGCGACACGTCGTACTTTCCCGCAATCTCCCCGGCCGAGAACTGGCGCGCGGGCTGCGCCGCGAACTCGAGCACGCTGTAGAGCGCGAGGAAGGTGTTCTTCTGCAGCTTCAGAGATCGCGCTCCAGCGCAATGAAAGGCGCGGCCATCATTCCCTGGCTGCGAAAGAAAGCGAGCACGAGCGAGTTGTCGCGCGCAAGCAGCGTGCGCACCTTGTCGACGCCGCGCTGCCGGAAAGCCTCGCAGATGGCCTCGAGCAGTCGCGCGCCGGTCCCGCGCAGGCGCGCGTCGGCGCGCACGCCGAGGCCGAACACCCAGCCGCACGGCGGCGAGCCGAACTCCCAGTCGCGGACCTCGCCGACGATGTAGCCGTGAACTTTGCTGCCGTCGTCAAAGACCAGGAAAAAGCGCTGGGGGTCGCGCCCGCCGTAGCGGCGCAGGATCTCCGCCCAGTAGCGCGGCTTGCGCAGCCCGGTGATGCGCGCGTCGATGTCGATCACCGGCGCGAGGTCGGAACGGCGGGCACGCCGGATTTTCTTAACTTGAATCAAACCGCCTCCCAGGACGCGAGTCTACGTTGCGAGGACTGCCAAAGGAGGAATCATGATAGTGCGCAGCCTCGTCGCGATCCTCGGGCTCGTTTTCGCGCTTCCGGCCCTGGCCCAGGCCCCCATCCGCATCGGCGCCTTCCTGGCCGTCACCGGCCCCGCGGCGTTCCTCGGCGATCCCGAGCAGAAGACGCTCGAGCTCTACGTCGACAAGCTGAACGCCGCGAGCGGCGTGCTCGGCCGCAAGCTCGAGCTCGTCGCCTACGACTCGGCGGGCGACGCGGAGAAGGCGAGGAGCTACGTGAAGCGCCTCATCGAGCAGGACAAGGTGGACGTCATCGTCGGCGGGTCGACCACCGGCGAGACGATGGCCGCCGTGCCGCTCGCAGAGGCGGCGCAGGTGCCCTTCATCTCGCTCGCCGGCGCGGTGGTGATCATCGAGCCGGTGAAGAAGTGGGTGTTCAAGACGCCGCACACCGACCGCATGGCCTGCGAGAAGGTGTTCGTCGACATGCGCGCGCGCGGCGCGACCCGCGCAGCGCTCATCTCGGGCACCGGCGGCTTCGACCGCTCGATGCGCGCCGAGTGCCTGAAAGTCGCGGCGAAGCACGGCGTCACCATCGTCGCCGACGAGACCTACGGCGCGGCCGACACCGACATGACCGCGCAGCTCGCCAAGATCAAGGCCACGCCGGGCGTGCAGGCGGTGCTCAACGCGGGCTTCGGCCAGGGCCCGGCCATCGTCACCAAGAACTACCGCCAGCTCGGAATCAGCGCGCCGCTCTACCAGTCGCACGGCGTCGCCTCCAAGCAGTACGTCAAGCTCTCGGGCGACGCGGCCGAGGGCGTGCGCCTGCCCGCCGCGGCGCTCCTCGTCGCCGAGACGCTGCCCGAGGCCGATCCGCAGAAGAAGGTGGTCGTCGGCTACAAGAGCGACTACGAGGGCCGCTTCCACCAGGAGGTGTCGACCTTCGGCGGCCACGCCTACGACGGGCTGATGCTCGCCGTGAACGCCATGCAGCGCGCCGGCTCGACCGAGAAAGCGAAAGTGCGCGACGCGCTCGAGGCGACGCGCGGCTACGTCGGCACCGGCGGCGTCGTCAACATGTCGACCCAGGACCACATGGGCCTCGACCTCTCCGCCTTCCGCATGCTGGAAGTGCGCAAGGGCGACTGGATGCTGGTGAAGTGATGCGAGCGTGCCGCCCGCCCCCCGACAAGGGGGCCGCGAGCCGGAGGCGAGCGGGGGGTTGATTTGCTAACCCAAACCCTCCTCTCCGGCCTCACCGCGGGCGCGATCTACGCGCTCGTCGCGCTCGGCTTCGCGATCATCTACAACGCGAGCCAGGTCATCAATTTCGCGCAGGGCGAGTTCGTGATGATCGGCGGCATGACCGCGGCGGCGCTGGTCGAGGCCGGGGTACCTCTTCCGCTTTCCATAGTCATTTCCATCGCCGCGGCGACCGCGGTCGGCCTGCTCCTCGCGAAGCTCGCCATCGAGCCCGCGCGCGGCGCTTCGGTGGTGACGCTCATCATCATCACCATCGGCGCCTCGATCCTGCTGCGCGGGCTCGCGACGCTCGTCTGGGACAAGAAGATCCACCGCCTGCCGGCCTTCTCGGGCGAGACGCCGATCGTCTTGGGAGGCGCTGCGGGCAGCGCGACGCTGCTGCCGCAGGTGCTGTGGGTGCTCGGCGCGGGCGCGGCGGCGGTGGCGCTGCTCACGTGGTTCTTCCGCCGCACGCTCGCCGGCAAGGCGATCCTCGCGGTATCGTACAACCCGCTCGCCGCCGAGCTGATGGGCATCAGCGTGCGCCGCACGCTCGCCGCCTCGTTCGCGCTTTCCGCGGCGCTCGGCGCGCTCGCCGGCGTGCTGATCGCGCCCATCGCCTTCACTTCCTGGGACTCCGGCGTGATGCTCGGCCTGAAGGGCTTCGCCGCGGCGATCCTCGGCGGCCTCGGCTCCGCGGCCGGCGCGGTGGCGGGCGGCCTTGCGCTCGGCCTCGTCGAGGCGCTCGGCGCCGGCTACGTCTCCTCGGCCTACAAGGATGTCTTTGCTTTTCTCATCATCCTGGCGGCGCTGGTCTTCCTTCCCGATGGCCTCCTCGGCCGCCGCGCGGCCGAGCGGGTCTAGGAAGCCGCTCCTCGCGCTCGCGGCCGTCCTCGCCGCGGCTCCGCTCGCGCTCGCCAACAACTACACCTACGAGGTGGCGATCCTCGTCGGCCTGAACGCGCTCGCCTGCGTGGGCCTGAACCTGCTGATCGGCTACGCTGGGCAAATCTCGCTCGGCCACGCCGCGTTCTTCGGCTTGGGCGCCTACGGCTCGGCGCTGCTCGCCTCCCGCTACGGCTGGCCGACGCTCGTCTCGCTTCCGACGGCGGTCGCCGCGGTGGGCCTTCTCGCCTGGGCGATCGGCCGGCCGATCCTGCGCCTGAAGGGCCACTACCTCGCCATGGCGACCCTCGGCTTCGGCATCATCGTCTCGATCGTGCTCTCGATCGAGGATGGCATCACCGGCGGCCCCGACGGCATGCCCGTTCCCCCGCTGAAAATCGCAGCCTGGACCCTGGCAGGGGAAAGAACCTGGTACTGGCTGATCGCCGCGGCGCTCCTCGCCGCGGTCTGGCTCGCGCGCAACCTCGTCGACTCGCCGCATGGGCGCGCGCTGCGCGCCCTGCACGGCTCCGAGACCGCCGCCGCCGCGCTCGGCGTGGACGCGGCGCGGCACAAGCTCTTCGTCTTCGTGCTCTCGGCGCTCTTCGCCGCGACGGCGGGCGCGCTCGCTGCGCACTACTCCGGCTTCATCACGCCGGCGAGCGCCTCGTTCCTGCGTTCGATCGAGCTCGTCACCATGGTGGTGTTCGGCGGCATGGCCTCGACCTTCGGCGCGATCGTCGGCGCGGCGGTGCTCACGACGCTGCCGCAGCTCCTGACCGTGCTCAAGGAGTACGAGATGGTCGTGCTCGGCGCGGTGCTCATGGCGACGATGATCTTCATGCCGCGCGGCATTGTCCCGACGCTCGCGTCGGCGCTCGGGCCCACTTTGGAAAAAGCCTTTGCTGCTACGCGCGGAAAACGTTTCTAGGCGCTTCGGCGGCGTGCGCGCGCTCGAGGCGGTCGACCTCGAGCTCGCCGCCGGCGCGGTGCACGCGATCATCGGTCCGAACGGCGCGGGCAAGACCACGCTGCTCAACGTCCTGTCCGGCATCTATCGCCCGGATGCAGGCGCGATCCATTTCGACCGGCAGGATCTCACCGGCCGCGCGCCGCACGAGTTCGCCGCCGCCGGCATCGCGCGCACCTTCCAGAACCTGCAGGTGTTCTTCAACATGAGCGCGCTCGAGAACGTCATGGCCGGGGGCTGGCTGGGCGCCCGATGCACCCTCGCCAGCACGCTTCTTCACCTTCCTTCTTTTCGACAGGCGGAAGAGCGCTGCCGGGCCATGGCCGAGCGGCTCCTCGACGACGTGGGCCTGTCGCGCTGGCGCGACGCGCGCGCCGACAGCATGCCCTACGGCGCGCTCAAGCGCCTCGAGCTCGCGCGCGCGCTCGCCGCCGAGCCGAAGCTCGTGCTCCTCGACGAGCCCGCCGCCGGCCTCAACGCCGCCGAGACGCGCGAGATCGACGAGCTGATCCGTCGCATCTGCGCGCGCGGCATCACGGTGGTGCTGGTCGAGCACAACATGAAGCTCGTCATGGGCGTCTCCGACCATGTCGTCGTCCTCGACTATGGCCGCAAGCTCGCCGACGGCGACCCGCGCACGGTCAGCGCCGACCCACGCGTCATCGAGGCCTACCTCGGCCCAGGAGCCACCCGTGCTGCGGCTTGAGGGCCTGCGCTGCGGCTACGGCCGCATTCCGGTCCTGCACGGCATCGATCTGGAGGTGCGCGCGGGCGAGCTTGTCGCGCTCCTCGGCGCGAACGGTGCCGGCAAGACCACGCTGCTCCGCGCGATCTCGGGGGTTCATGCTTCTTCAGGAGCAATTACCTTCGAAAAAAGCGAAATCCAGAACCTCTCGGCGCAGCGCCGCGTCGCGCTCGGCATCGTCCAGGTCCCCGAAGGCCGCCAGGTCTTCTCGCCGCTCTCGGTCGAGGACAACCTGCGCCTCGGCGCCTACCGACGCGGCCGCGACGACACGCAAGCGTCCCTCGAGCGCGTCTACGGCCTCTTCCCGGTCCTCGCCGAGCGGCGCCGCGATCCCGCCGGCGGCCTCTCCGGCGGCCAGCAGCAGATGCTGGCGCTCGGCCGCGCGCTGATGGCGAAGCCGCGCCTTCTCCTTCTCGATGAGCCGAGCATGGGGCTCGCGCCGCGACTCGTCGCCGAGATCTTCGCCTGCATCGACCGCCTTCGCGCCGCCGACACCGCGATCCTGCTCGTCGAGCAGAACGCCACCGCGGCGCTCGCCATCGCCGGGCGCGCCTACGTGCTCGAAGCCGGCCGCCTCACCGTCTCGGGCAGCGGCTCGGAGCTCCTCGCCGACCCCGCCGTGCGCGGCGCCTACCTCGGAATCTAGAAAGGGAAACGATGAAACCCAGCCTCCACAGCGGCCTCGCCGCCAAGCGCAGCTTCCACGTCGGCCGTGACAGCACGATCGGCTTCATGGGCGAGGACGCGCGCGTCTACGCCACGCCGATGCTCGTGCGCGACATCGAGATCGCCTGCCGCGACCTGCTCCTCCAGCACCTCGACCCCGGCGAAGACTCGGTCGGCACCCGCGTCGAGATCGACCATCTCGCCCCCACGCTCGAAGGCGCGGACGTCACCATCGACGTCACCCTCGCCTCCCTCTCCGGACGCGCCGCGCTCTTCGACGTGTCGGCGAGCGAGAAGGGTGAAACGATCTGCCGCGGCAAGCATTCGCGCTTCATCGTCGACGTGGCGAAGACCAAGGAGCGCCTGCGCAAGAAGCGCGCGGCGGCCTAGCGGGCTCCAGGCGGCTGCAGCACCACGCCGGCCACACTGCCCACCTCGAGCGATATGCTCATCGGGAAGTGAACGATCGGCACGACGGTCATGAGTCCCTCGATCTCCATGCCGGCGATCACCCGGTAACCGGCCGGCAGGGCCGAGCGGACGGTTTCCAGCGCCGCGTCGCAGCCCAGGACGATCACGGCATCGTAGCGAGCCGCGCGTTTTGCCAGCGCCCTTCGGCGGCCCGCCGTCCACATGCAAGCGACGAACTGATGGGGCAGCCTGCTTTCGAATACGTCCGCCGTGATGCCTTCGCCTTCGATGCGCGACTTGAGTGCTTCAATGTAGGACTGA
>DASUFD010000032.1:0-2110 GCA_036274735.1 Burkholderiales bacterium | reverse complement strand
GCGCAGGCGAGCCACCGGCTGGCGGCTCTTCTTGTCGGGCAAATGGGGATGGACGACATGCATCATCTGCACCTCGCAGCCCAGGTCGCTCAGCCATCCGGCAAGGAAATCCGCGATCTCTCCTTCCTGGAAGCTCGAGCTCGGGATGCGCAGCAGCGCCTGCTCCAGCTGCAGCACGCGCTCGTCCTTCACCTCTCCGAAGATCCTGGCGTAGTCGGTCTTCTGGTCCATTGTTGCAGCCTCCCTAACGTGACCCCGCGAGCCCGGGCAGGAAGAGCACGAGCTGCGGGAACAAGGTGATGAAAAGCGTGAATGCCAGCGTCACCAAAAAGAACGGCAGGGCGTACGCGGCGATGCGCCGCACCGGCTCGCCGGTGAGCGACTGGATGACGAACAGGTTGAAGCCGATGGGCGGCGTGATCTGCGCGAGCTCGACCAGCACGACGAGGAAGATGCCGTACCAGATCTTGTCGAAGCCGGCGCTGACCACCAGGGGAAGCGTGATCGGCAGGGTCATGACGATCATCGACGTGCCGTCGAGGAAGCAGCCGAGCACCAGGTAGAGAAGCGCGAGCAGCCCGACCAGCGCGAGCGGCGGCAGCTCGAGCGAAGCGATCTCGCGCGCGAGGAACTGCGGCAGGCCGACATAGCCGAGCGCGACCGAGAGGAAGATGCCGGCGGCGAGGATCATTCCCATCATCGAAGAGGTGCGCACGGCGGCCATGAACGCCGCGCGCATGTTTTGCCAGTTGAGCGATCGGTGCAGCGCGCTGACGAGCAGCGCGCCGAAAACCCCGATCACGGCCGACTCGGACGGTGTCGCAATACCGAGATAGAGCGTGCCGACCACGGCCGCGATGAGCGAGACGGTCGGCGCGAGGTCGGCCAGGCCGCGCACGCGCTCGGCCCAGCCGTAGCGCTCTGCCCCGGGCGCCTTGCGCGCGCCGCGCGAGAGCAAGGCGATGGCCGCCATGTAGCCGAGCGCGAGGCACAGGCCCGGGACGATGCCGGCAATGAAAAGCTTCAGGATCGACGTCTCGGCAAGAACGCCGTAGATGATCATGATGATGCTCGGCGGGATGAGGAAGCCGAGCGTGCCGGCGCCGGCGAGCGAGCCGAGCGCGAGCCGACGATCGTAGCCGCGCGCGGAAAGCTCGCTGAGCGTGATGCGGCCCACCGTGGCGGCAGTCGCTGCGGAGGAGCCGCAGATCGCCGCGAACATCGTGCAACCGAGCACGTTAACGTGCAGGAGCCGCCCCGGCAGCCGCGAGGTCCAGGGCGCGAGCCCGGCGAAGAGCATGGCCGAGAGCCGCGTGCGGAACAGGATCTCCGCCATCAGGATGAAGAGCGGCAGGGCGATGAGCTCGGCGTTCGTCGTTGCGTTCCAGAGGATGCGGCCGACGACCGGCTCGATCGGGATATCGCGAAACGCGGCGAGCGCAAAGGCGCCGGTGAGCACCATGCTGGCGAAGACCCAGACGCCGGCCACGAGCAGGGCCGCGAGCACGAGAAGGAGGAGAAAGGCGGCGCCGATCATCGCTCTTCGCTCACCGAGAGCTCATCGGCCGGCGTCTCGAGCTCCAGGCCGGCGAGCACGGCGACGAGACGCGCCGCGAGCTGCAGACAAAGCAGCGCCGCGCCGAGGGCCGGCGCGGCCTGCGGGATCGCGAGAGGCGTCTGCATCGGCGTGAAGGACTCCGCGCCGCGCTCCCACGCCTGCCACGCCTGGTCGGCGAGCGACCACATGATGAGCGCCGCGACAGCGAGGCCGAGGATGGTGGCGACGAGCTCTCCGGCGAGCCGCGCGCCGCGCCAGGGAAGGAGCTGCAGGAGCCCCAACCTTATGTGGGTGCCGCACCGCAGCGCGTGCGCGGCGCCGAGGAAGAAGGCCGCCGACATGAGGTAGCTGCTGTACTCCCAGGAAAACGGCAGGTCGGTATTGAGCGCGTAGCGCGCGAAGATCTCGGCGCCCATCATCAGGCAGATCGCCGCGAGCGCGAGCGCGCCCAGCGCGGCCCCGGCGAGCGCGAGGCCGTCGATGGCGCGCACGAGCCGGGCGAGCGCGCCGCCTTTCGGCGGCAGCCCGCTATTTGCCAACTTCCTTGCGATA
>DASUFD010000031.1:0-3294 GCA_036274735.1 Burkholderiales bacterium | reverse complement strand
TTGACATGGTAGGGGTCGTTGGTTCGAGTCCAATCGCGCCTACCAAATTCTCCTTCAGCACCTAAGCCGCGGGCACATTCCGGAGTCTTGGCCGGCTGAGCGTCAAGAGCAGGAAGCCGACCAGGAGGAGGTTGGCCAGGTTGAATGCCACGCCCGTGCCGAACGCCGGAGCGTAGTAGCCGAAGCGGTCGTAGAGCGCGCCGGCCAGCCAGGAGCCGAAGGCCATGCCGCTCATGGCGGTGAAGAGCGTGAGCGGGATGCGCCACGAGGCTTCCGCGGAGCGGAAGTGATCGCGGATCGCGACGCTGTAGGCCGGGATGATGCCGCTGAAGCCGAGCCCGAACGCAGCGGACACGGCGAAGAGGCCCGCTTCGTCCTGCGTGGCGAGGAAGCCGGCGATGGCGAGCGCCTGGCAAAGCGACCCCGCCATCACGGTGCGCAGCCCGCCGATGCGGTCCGCGAGCGCGCCCCAGGCCTGACGGGACAGGAAGGCGCAGCCGAGCATCACCGAAAGCATCGCCGCGCCGTGCGTGGGCTTGATGCCGATATCGCCGCAGAAGGCGACGATATGGGCGGAGGGCACCGCCATCGGAATGCAGCAGCAGAAGGCGGCGAGGCAAATGAGCGCCTGCATCACGTTGGGCTTCAAGGTGCTGGTCCCGCCTTGGCGCGCAGCCCTGGCGACGGATCCCGGCGCCGCCTCGCCGAAGGGCGGCGGCGGCTTCAGCAACCTTGTCGCCGGAAGGACCAGGGCGACGACGAGCGCGGCGTAACACAGCATCACGGCTTGCCAGCCGACGAGCGCGAAGCCGCGCTCGAGGAAGAAGGGCCACACCACGCCCGCGACGTACTGCCCCGACGAGATGAGCGCGATGGCCGCGCCGCGCCGGCGCTCGAACCACCGGCTCACGTACACGAGGAGCGGTGGATAGATGCCGGCGTTGCCGAGCAGGCCGACCATCAGCCCATGGCCAACATAAAGCGCCCAGACGCTGCCAAGCGACGAGAACGCGAGCCCGCACGCGATCATGCAGGCGCCGATCACCACGGTGCGGCGGATGCCGACGCGGTCGGCAAGCCAGCCCATCAGGATCCCGCCAGACCCGGTCCCCAGCCAGACGAGCGAGCTGGCGAGCGCCATAACCGACCGGTCGATGCCCAGCGCCTCCTGAATGGGCTTCATGCCGACGACGACGAGCAGCGGCGAGCCATAGGACACGGACAGGATCGCGAGGACGAGCCACGCCGTCCGCCACGACTCGGGACTATCGACTCTCCCTTCCGCCACTCGACCTCCGGTTGTAGTTTTAGCGCATCTCGACGCGTCGGGCGCCACTCAAGTGCAAGTTCTGTGAAACCGTGATCTCCACACTCGCCCTCGGCGGCTATCGCTCGCTTCGCGAGCTGATCGTGCCGCTCGGCCGGCTGAATCTCATCACCGGTCCGAACGGCAGCGGCAAGTCGAACGTGTACCGGGCGCTGCGTCTGCTCGCCGACGTCGCGCAAGGCCGCGTCATCGCGTCGCTCGCGCGCGAGGGTGGGCTGACATCGACTTTGTGGGCGGGGCCGGAATCGTTCTCGCGCGCGGTGCGCCAGCGCGAGCATCCGGTGCAGGGCACGGTGAGAAACGATCGGGTGAGCCTGCGTCTAGGCTTCGCCGGCGAGGATTTCGGCTACGCGATCGACCTGGGGCTCCCGGCACCCTCGCGCTCGGCGTTCTCGCGCGACCCGGAGATCAAGCTCGAAGCGGTCTGGAACGGACCGATGCCCCGTCCGGCGGCGCTCCTCGCCGAGCGTCGCGGCGCGCTCGTGCGCAGCCGCGAGCCCAAGGGCGACTGGAAGGAGATCACCCAAGGCCTCGCGAGCTTCGACAGCATGCTCACGCACTGCGCCGATCCGGTGAGCGCGCCGGAGCTCCTGCAGCTGCGCGAGCAGATGCGCGGCTGGCGGTTCTACGATCAGTTCCGCGCCGATCTGGAGGCGCCGGCGCGGCTGCCGCAGGTCGGCACTCATACGCCGGTGCTGGCGAACGATGGCGCCGACGTGGCCGCCGCGCTGCAGACGATCACAGAAATCGGCGACCGCGATGCGCTGGCGCGGGCGGTCGACGATGCCTTTCCCGGGTCGCGCATCGCCGTGCGCCATGCCGAGGGCTGGTTCGAGCTCGAAATGCATCAGGAGGGGCTTCTGCGCCCCTTGCGCGCGGCGGAGTTCTCCGACGGCACGCTGCGCTATCTGCTCTGGATCGCGGCCTTGCTCACGCCGCGGCCGCCGGCGCTGCTCGTGCTGAACGAGCCGGAGACGAGCCTGCACCCCGACCTGCTGCCGGCGCTCGCGCGGCTGATTGCGCGCGCCGCCGAGGCTTCGCAGGTGCTCGTGGTGTCGCACGCGCCCCGGCTGATCGCCGCGCTGGAGGAGCAGCCGGGATGCCACGCGCTCATGCTGGAGAAGGCGCTCGGCGAGACGCGGGTCGCCGGCATGGAGCCGCTCGACCGGCCGACCTGGAAATGGCTGTCGAGATGAATGCATAATCTCGCTTCCCCAGTGTCTCAGTAGATGCCGAACATCCGTCTCCCCGACGGCTCGACGAAGTCTTATCCGGGCCCGGTTACCGTTGCCGAGATCGCCAGCTCGATCGGCGCCGGCCTCGCGCGCGCGGCGCTCGCCGGGCGGGTGAACGGCAAGCTCGTCGATACCGGTTATCGCGTCGAGAACGACGCCGACGTGGCGATCGTCACCGACAAGGATCCGGAGGCGAACGATCTGCTGCGCCACTCGACGGCGCACCTGCTCGCCCACGCGGTCAAGGAGCTTTATCCCGACGCCGAGGTGACGATCGGGCCGGTGATCGAGAACGGCTTCTACTACGACTTCTCCTACAAGCGGCCTTTCACGCCGGAAGACCTCGCCGCTATCGAGAAGCGAATGCACGAAATTGCTTCTCGAAACTTGCCTGTAGAGAGGAAGACCATGGCGCGTGACGACGCCGTGGCTTTCTTCAAGTCGCTGGGCGAGAGGTACAAGGCGGAGATCATCGCCTCGATCCCGGCGAAGGAGACGATCTCGCTCTACGGGCAGGGCAACTGGATCGACCTCTGCCGCGGGCCGCACGTGCCCTCGACCGGGAAGCTGAAGAACTTCAAGCTGATGCGGGTCGCCGGAGCGTACTGGCGCGGCGACTCGAAGAACGAGATGCTCCAGCGCATCTACGGCACCGCCTGGGCGAAGAAGGAGGACCAGGACGCGTACCTGAAGATGCTCGAGGAGGCGGAGAAGCGCGACCACCGACGCCTC
>DASUFD010000030.1:0-7591 GCA_036274735.1 Burkholderiales bacterium | reverse complement strand
CCGGAACCGGCGGCGCGAGCGACCGTCAAAAAAACCTAGCGCGCATGTTCCTCGACCCCCAGCCGAACGTCTCGCCCGAAGCCCTCGAGCGAGGCAAGCGGGCGCTGGTGCGCGATGCGGCCTGGGCGAGCATGGTCGGGTCGCTGTACGGCGGCGTGGTGCTGGTCGGCTTCGCGCTGCAGCTCGGCGCGACGCCGCTGCATATCGGCATCCTCGCCGCGATTCCGTTCTTCGCGCAGATCGCGCAGATCCCGGCAATCGCGCTCGTCGAGCGGGTGCGCCAGCGCAAGAAGATCGCGTTCGTCGCGACGACGACCTCGCGCCTGGTGATCCTTTCGCTGACGCTGCTCGCCTTCGTGCAGCAGGACGCGACGCGCCTCCTGCTGCTCCTCGCCGCGCAGGCACTGATCACCGTGCTCGGCTCGGTGGGCGGCTGCTCGGTGAACGCCTGGATGCACCAGCTCCTCGCCGGGCAGGGGCTCGGCGCGCTCTTCTCGCGGCGGCTCTTCTGGTCGACGGTGCTCGCCTCGCTCGGCGCCACGGCCGCCGGGCAGATGGTGCAGCACTGGCCCGGGACCAACAAGCTGCACGCCTACGCCATCGCCTTCGCCGCCGCCGCGGCGGCGGGCTTCATCAGCACCTACTATCTCAGCCGCGTCCCCGAGCCGCGCATGGAGGCGACCGGCCCGCGCCTGCCGCTGCTCGGCATGCTGCGCGCGCCGTTCCTCGAGCCGAACTTCCGGCGCGTCATCATCTTCATGGCGTCCTGGAACTTCGCCTCCAATCTCGCCGCGCCCTTCCTCACCGTGTATCTGCTGCAGCAGCTCGGCTACGGATTGGGAACCGTGACCACGCTGTGGGTCTTCAGCCAGGTGGCGAACGCGCTTACGCTCTACCTCTGGGGGCGCATCTCCGATACGCTCACCAACAAGGCGCTGCTCGCCGTCGCCCTGCCGGCGTATCTCGGCTGCCTCGTGGCTTTTCCCTTCACCGCCATCCCGAGCGTGCATGCGCTCACCCTGCCGCTGCTCTATCTCATTCACGTGATCATGGGCGCGGCCTCGGGCGGCATCGGTCTCGCCACCGGCAACCTCGGCCTGAAGCTCGCGCCGCAGGGGCGCGGCACCTCGTTCCTCGCGGTGGTCGGGCTCTCCGGCGCTGCCGCCGGCGGCCTCGCCTCGCTTACCGGCGGCGCGCTCGCCGACTGGTTCTCCGCCCGAGAGCTGCAGGTGATCGTGCATTGGGCCTCGGCGAGCGCCTCCCAGCAGATCACGGTGATCAAGTTCCAGCACTGGGAGTTCCTGTTCGGCATCTCCTTCCTGCTCGGCTGGTACGTGCTGCACGCGCTCTCGCGCATCAACGAGGGCAGCGAGCACAGCGAGCGCCAGGTGATCTCGCAATTCGTCGAGGAAGCCTCGCGCTCGCTCTCGCAGCTCTCGCCGATCGAGGGCCTGCGCTCCGTGCTGGTCGTGCCCTTCGGCCGCCTGCGCGACCGGCGCATCAAGACGCGCTGAGAATTCGGGGTCAGGTTCGCAACTACCCGTGCGCAAGGCTCGCCAAGGCTGCGAGCGCGGTCGCGATGCCGACACCCTTGCGCGCGCTGAAGCGCTCGCCGAGGAGCGCAAAGCCTAGCGTGGCGGTGACGACGAAGCCCATCTGCGCGATCGGCACCGCGACGCTCGCCTGGCCGCGCCCGATCGCCTCGACCATGAGCACGAAGGCGAGCGCCAGCGCGAGCGAGGCGCGCGGCGCGTGGCGCAGCACCGCGCCCGAGGGGCGGATGCGCCCGTCGGAGATGCGCACGAGCAGCGTGGAGAGGCTGACGACCACCGCCGCCTGCGCGATGATGATCGAGGCGGGCGTGGCGCCCGCGCGCAGGCCGAGGCTGTAGATGAAGTTGCCGATGCCGACCGCGACCGTCGCGACGGCGACTCTGGTGAGCGACGAGAGCGTTTCCCGATGCTCGCCGGCCGAAGGTCCGCCGAGGAGCAGCCACGCGGCAGCGAGCGCGAGGGCGATGCCGGACACCTTCCAGGCGGTGAGCGGCTCGCCGAGGAGCGCGATGGCGAGCGCCGCCGTGAGCACGAAGCTCAGGCGGAACACCGGCGCGTTGATCGAGATCGCGCCCTCGTGCAGGCTGCGCGCGAAGTTGTAGAAGCCGGTGAACATGAAAACGCCGGCGGCGAGGCCCCACAGCGAGCCGGCGACGAAGCGCAGCGTGCCGGTGAGCGCCGCGTACAGCGTGACCGCGGCCGCGAAGCCCCATGACTGCACCATGAGGAAGTGGTGCGCCGGCACGCCGGCGGCGGCGGCGCGCTTGTAGACGAGGTCGCCCAGGCCGAAGAAGAGCATCGCGCCGAGCGCGAACTCCAGGCCGGAGGACAACCGGCTAGGGCCGCAGCTCGGCGGCGAGCTCGCTCACCGGACGCACCCTGGCGAACAGGCCGTTCAGTCCGGCGAGGTACGCCGCCTGCACGCTTTCCGCCGGGACCTGCACGCCGTTGAACGCGAGGGCGCGCGTGGCGCAGGCGTCGTGGGCGAGCGCGCAGGCGAAGCCGAGGTCGGCCGCCGCGCGAGTCGTCGTGTCGATGCACATGTGCGTCATCATTCCGGCGATCACCAGCGCGGACACCTTCGCCTGGCGCAGATGGTCGAGCAGCGGCGTGTCGCGGAAGCTGTTCGGAAAGTGCTTCTCGAAGACGCGCTCGTCGCCCTGCGGCCGCACCGCCGCGTGGATCTCGGCGCCCGGCGTGCCGGGCAGGAAGAAGGTCGCGCCGGGGCGCGTGGAAACGTGCTGCATGTGGATCACCGGCCGGCCCTGCTCGCGAAAGAGCGCGAGCAGCTTCGCGGCCTGCGCGGCCGCGCCGGCGGCGCCCACGACCTCCATGGCGCCGCCCGGGAAGTAGTCGTTCTGGATGTCGACGATGAGGAGCGCCGTGCTCATGGCGCCCATTGTGCCCGGCCCGCCGCGGACCGGCTACGGCTGTTTCTAGTCGACGCGCTTGCGAACGGTACCGGGCCGGAAATCGTAGGTCAGCTGATAGACGAGCCCGGGGAGCATCGCCTCCCGCGGGTTCGGGTCGCGCATGCCGCCGCTCACGCCACGCTCGGAGACGCTCACGTTGCCGATCTGCCGCTTCGCCCACGCCGAGCGGCTCCAGACGCTCGCACCGCTCGCCGTCTCGAGCAGCCGGCTCGAGATGTCGGCGCGCAGCTCGGTCTTCACCGCGCCTTCGAGCTTCGCTACGTCGATCACGCGCACGTCGGTCCTCGGCTCGGCATAGGCGAGGTCGCCGACGAAGATCGCATCGACCGAGTACTTGGCGCCGATCTTCTTCAGCGCCGCGGCGTCGAGCTGCGGGCTGCCGACCGAGCCGAGGACCCAGTCGCGGCTGCCGAGCTCGACGACCCGGGTCCCGGGTTGCGCGGCCTGGACGTGCTCTTCCATCAGGCGCGCGGCGCGCGCGCCGAGCGCGGGCTCGGCATTGGCCGAGAAGTCGACGATGCCGATCGTGCGGTAGCCGGCGAGGTCGACGCGCGGCGGCACCGGTACAAGCACCGTATGCGCGCAGCCCCACAGGAGCATCGCGGATAAGAGCAGGCTTGCCAGCGTGTAGCGACGCATCGGGTTTCCCTTAGAGTTGTCGTTATGGGAAGGCAGACTACCCGAGGCCGCCGGGCGGCGCCGTGAGAATTGCCGCGCACTGCATGGCGTTCGCGATCACCGCGAAATCCGCCGCCGGGATTTTCAGCGAGCCGAAGCGGAACGCCGCCCCCCAATGCGCCCTGTCCTTGATAAAGGACAGCCGGCCGAGCAGCGGCCGGATCGGCGCCTCGCGGCAGCGCGCGAATCGCACCTCGACCCGGTAAGGCGTGAAGCCGGGCTTCATCTCGACCTGGTAGACCTCGCCGGTCGCGACGGTGCCGATGGCGGTGAACGCCTGCAGCAGCGCGCCGTCCGGGTAGGACTCGCGCGGCGAGTACATCACCACGCCGTCGCCGGCCCGCAGCTTCTGCAGCGGCGCCTTCTTGCCATGGTTCAATTGGACGAACCCGCCCCGAACGCCGATCGCGACGTGCGCCCGGGAAACAACGCCAATCCAGTAGTTCCGCACCCCGAGCTCGGTCCGGCCCTGCTTAAGGGTTCGGCCCGGCCTTCTCCCGCATCGTCACGAACTCCTCGGCGATCGTCGGGTGGATGCCGATCGTCGCGTCGAACTGCGCCTTGCTCGCGCCGAGCTTCACCGCGATGGCGACGCCCTGGATGATCTCGCCGGCGTCGGGGCCGATCATGTGCGCGCCGAGGACGCGCTGGCTCTTGCGCTCGACCACCAGCTTCATGAAGACGCGCTCCTTCTTCTCGCCGAGCGTGAGCTTGAGCGGGCGGAAGTAGGTCTTGTAGATGTCGATCTCGCCGTAGCGCTCGCGCGCGGCCTCCTCGCCAAGGCCGACGGTGGCGACGTTCGGGTCGCTGAACACGGCGGTCGGCACGTTCTCGTGGTCGACGGGTGTCGGCTCGCCGCGGAAGAGGGTGCGCGCAAGCCACATGCCTTCCGCCGTCGCCACCGGCGTGAGGTTGATGCGGTTGGTGACGTCGCCGATGGCGTGGATCGACTCGACATTGCTTGTGGAAAATTCATTAACGAGCACGGCACCGCTGGCTGCGAGCTTCACGCCGACCTTCTCCAGCCCGAGCTTCGCCGTGTTCGGCCTGCGTCCGGTGGCGAAGAGCACCATATCGGTCCGCTGGTGCGGGCCGTCCGTGTAGCAGACCTCGAGGTCGCGCGGGTGCTTGACGATGGAGGCCGGCTCGCCGCCGAAATGGATCTTCACGCCCTTGTGCGTCATCTCCTCGGCGATGCGCTCGCCGATGTCGCCGTCGAAGCCGCGGAGCAGGCGCTGGCCGCGATAGGAGAGGGTGGTCTGCACGCCCAGGCCATGCAGGATCGACGCGAACTCGAGCGCGATGTAGCCGCCGCCGACCACCAGCATGCGCCGCGGCAGCTTCTCGAGGTGGAACGCCTCGTTCGAGGTAATGGCGAGCTCGTGCCCCGGGATCGCCGGCACGATGGGCCAGGAGCCGGTCGCGACCAGGATGTGCCTGGCCGAATAGGTCTTGCCGTTCAGGGAAACTTCGTGCGGGGAGACCACGGTGGCGAAGCCGCGGTAAATGGTGACCCCGGCCACCTGCAGCACCCGCTCGTAGACCGCGTTGAGGCGCGCGATCTCCTTGTCCTTGTTGGCGAGGAGCGTCGGCCAGTCGAAGCGCGGCTCGCCTCCCAGGATCCAGCCGAAGGAGCGCGCGATCTCGAAGTCCTCGCGGAAGTGCGCGGCGTAGGAGAAGAGCTTCTTCGGGATGCAGCCGACGTTGACGCAGGTGCCGCCGAAGCGGTCCGACTCGGCGATCGCGACGCGCGCGCCGTAGGCCGCGGCGAAGCGGCTCGCGCGCACGCCGCCCGAGCCGCCGCCGATCGTGAAAAGGTCGTAGTCGAAGTCTATTGCGGCTTCTTCAGGTTGTTCTCGACGGGGCGCGCGATTCTACCAGCGCGAATTTTTCCGCGGCGGCACGCACCGCGCCGTCGGCGAGCAGCTTGTCGAGGTGCGCGGTAAGCGAGCGCGCGGCGACGCGATGCACGCGCGCCGGCACGTCGTCGTAGACGAGCGGCAGCAGCTCTTCGAGCGAGGCGGGGCCGAGGCGCCCGAGCGCCGCGAGCACCTTGGCCTCGCGCGCGCGCCGGTGCGTCATCAGCCGGCGCAGCTCCTTGTGCGCCGCGCCGATCAGGTAGCCGTGCCCCGGAGCGATGATCGCGATCTCCTCGCCGAGCAGCTTCTCGAGCGAGGCCAGGTAGGCGCGCATGTCGCCGTCGGGCGGGTTGATGACGACCGTCGAGCCCTGCATCACGTGGTCGCCGGTGAAGAGCATCTTCGTCTCTTCCAGCAGGTAGCAGAGATGGTTCGATGCATGGCCGGGCGTGTGGATCGCGCGCAGCGTGAGGCCGCGAAGGTCTACGCGCTGCCCGTTCTCGAGCACGAAGTCCGGGCTGAAGCTCGCGTCCTGCCCCGACGGCGCAGGCCGGCCGAGCACCTGCGCGCCGGTGGCCGCCTTGATGGCCGCGGCGGCGGGCGAGTGGTCGAGATGGGTATGCGTGCACAGGATCCACCGGATCGGCCGGAACTCGAGGATCTTCTCGATGTGCGAGGCAATGTCCGGGCCCGGATCGATGACCGCGCGCTCGCCCTCGCTTTGCGAAAGCCCGACGATGTACGTATTGGTGCCGGGGCCGGTCATCATTCCCGGGTTGGGAGCCGTGATGCGCGTCACGTAGCGGTCGAGGCGCTTCGGCTCGGCGGCGACGATGTCGTAGGTCGTCTTTCCGCTCTCTTCCGGATCGCACCAGTGGATCTCGTGGTACTGCGGATCGGCGCGGCGGAAGAGCTTCGGCCCGTCCCGGCCCTGCGCCCAGCAGGCGCGGTTCACCTCGATCTCCTCGAGGCTGCGCACATAGGCGAGGGCATCTCTCACCGACGAAAAACGTCCGAGGTCGCGCAGCGTGTGCTGCGTCGCGAACACGAGCTCGATCTCGCCGCGCTCGGCGCGCTCGAGCGCCTCGCGCGGAGTTAGCCACAGGTCGTGCACGGTCTCGTTGGCGTCGTGGCTGCCGCGCTGGCCCTGCGGACAGGCGGCGACGAAGAAGCGCGTGTCGAAGCGCCGCGCGCGCCCCGGCGCCGTGACCCAATGGCCGAAGTAAGCGAGCTCGCCCGCGGGAATGTAGAGGTCTTCCTTCTCCAGCAGCTCGGCGAACGGACGCTCGCGCCAGGCCATCAGCCGCTCCGCGCGCTCCGCCGGGATCGACCGCCGCTCGACATCGCAGGCGATGAGCACGCCGGCTTCCTCGAAGCACTCGCGCACCGCGGCGACCCAGTAGGCGATCGGCGGCTCTTGCGCGTCGAAATCGATGACCCGCGAGGCGAGATCGTGGTCGCCGGCGTCGAGCGAGCCGCCGGGAAAGACGTACGCGCCGCCGAGGAACACCGCGCTCTTCGTCCGCTGCAGCATCAGCACTTCCGGTCCGGACGGCGAGTCGCGCAGCAGGATCAGCGTCGCCGCCGGGCGCGGCACGAGCTTCGGTGCTTCACTCATGTGGTTCGAGCGGCCCGGTCCTTCTCGTTCTGCGCCCGGATGAGCGCGCGCATGCGCTCCCAGTCGGCGTCGGAGAGCTTGTCGAGCTCGGTGAAGTAAGCGCCCGAGCCGGTCGCGAGATAGCCGCCGCCGTCGATCGCCACCGTCTCGCCGGTGAGCCACTCGCAGCCGTCGGCCATCAGGAAGGTGGCGAGGTTCTGCAGCTCGCTCATGCGCCCCACACGCCCCATCGGGTTCATCTTGGACGAATCCTCGAACCCGCCTTCGGGGCGCAGCCGCTTCTGCGCGCCCTCGGTCGGGAAAGGCCCGGGCGCGATCGCGTTCAGGCGGATGCCGTAGCGGCCCCATTCGACCGCGAGCGACTTCGTCATCACGTGCAGGCCCGCCTTCGACATCGCCGAAGGCACGACGTAGGGCGAGCCGGTGTGCACCCAGGTGACCAGGATCGAA
>DASUFD010000029.1:0-3459 GCA_036274735.1 Burkholderiales bacterium | reverse complement strand
GCGGCGCCGAGCGCGCGCAGGGCGACGATCGCCGCTTTTAGCTCCGCGTCCACCGCGCTCATGAAGGCGCGGTTACGATCCTTTACCGCCGTTACGTAGTTGTCCTGCTGGTGCTTGACGACGAGCGCCGAGGCGAGCAGGGCGAAGGCCACCACCGGTACCGCCGTGGCGAGCACGAGCAGGAGCAGCCCCGTGCGAAGGCGCATGCGCTTGAGGTCCGGCTGGATTTTCTCAACCACGGCGACTGTTTTCTTCGGTGCGAGCACGAGTCTACGGGGACGCGGCCAACCCGAGGATCGCAAAACGTACTAAACGGATGTCGATGCCGCGCTACAGTTCGAGACCACCACCAGGAGCGAGGAGATGCGCATGAGCGCCGTGACCCAGGCCGAGATCGACCAGAAGGTCTTCGACCTCTACGACGAGTATTGCCACGGGCGGATCGACCGTCGCGAGTTCCTGAAGCGCGCCGGGGCGATGGGCATGCTTGCCGCCGCTACGGCGCTCCTGCCCGACTACGCGAGAGCGCAGCAGGTCTCCTTCACCGACCCGCGCATCAAGGCGAGCTACGTCACCTATCCGTCGCCCAACGGCAACGGCACGACCATGCGCGGCTACCTGGTGCAGCCGAGCTCGGGCGGCCCGCATCCGGCCGTGCTGGTGATTCACGAGAACCGCGGCCTCAACCCGTACATCGAGGACGTGGCGCGCCGCGTGGCGGTGGCCGGCTTCCTCGCGCTCGCACCCGACGGCCTCGCGCCGGTCGGCGGCTATCCGGGCAACGACGACGACGGTCGCGACATGCAGGCGAAGCTCAGCCAGCCGAAGCTGCGCACCGACATGCTGAACAGCGCCCGCTGGCTGAAGGGTCTCAAGATCTCGAGCGGGAAGCTCGGCGCGACCGGCTTCTGCTGGGGCGGCGGCACGGTCAACTACCTCGCCACCGCGCTCGGCGCCGACCTGCAGGCGGCGGTGCCTTTCTACGGTGCCGCGCCGGACACGGGGGCGGTGCCTTACATCAAGGCCGCGCTGCTCCTGCACTTCGCCGAGCACGATGCGCGCATCAACGAGATGTGGCGGACCTACGAGGAGGCGCTGAAGAAGGCCAAGGTCGAGTACAAGGCCTACGTCTATCCCGGCACCCAGCACGGCTTCCACAACGACTCGACGCCGAGATACAAGCCGGAGGCCGCGAAGCTCGCCTGGGAGCGCACGGTCGAGCATTTCCGCAAGCATCTCGCCTGATTCGTTGACAGCGGGCAGGCCGCGGCATTTAATCGTCGCGGCTCAACCACGGAGGAGATCCTCATGTCGTCCTTATCCAAGCGATTGACGGGCGTCGCCGTTGTCGCGCTCGCCGCCGCCCTCGCCGCTCCCGCGGGCGCGCAGGGGCTGAAGAGCTACGATTCCACGAAGAAGGAGTTCTGGGACCATCCGCCGGCCGACTGGTTCCTCGGCGACGAGACCGAGGCGCAGAAGGGCCTCACGCCGAAAGCGCCGCCAGCCACCGGCGTGCCGCTGGAGGAGATCCAGGCGACCCTCAAGAACATCAAGCTCCCCAAGGGCTTCCACATCAGCCTGTGGGCGGCCAACATCCCGAGCGCGCGGCAGATGGCCTGGGGCGACAAGGGCACGCTCTTCGTCGGCGCCTTCGGCGTCGGCAACGTCTATGCGGTGAGCGGCGCGGCCGGCGACAAGCAGGTCAAGGTGGTGATCAAGGGCCTGAAAATGCCCACGGGCGTCGCCTTCTACAAGGGCGACCTCTACGTCGCCGACATCGACAAGATCATCAAGTACGAGAAAGCCGAGGCGAACATCGACAACCTCGGCGAGGGCAAGGTCGTCTACAGCGACATGCCGTCCTATCCGGCGCACGGCTGGAAGTACCTGGTATTCGACAAGCACGGCTGGGTGTACGTGCCGCTCGGCCCGCCGTGCAACGAGTGCCTGCCGCCGACGAGCGTCTCGCAGATCCGGCGCGTCAACCCGGAGAACGGCAACGCGGAGATCGTCGCGCTCGGCGTGAGGAACAGCGTCGGCGGCGACGTCGATCCGCGCACCGGCGACTACTGGTTCTCGGAGAACGCGCGCGACTGGATGGGCGACAACGTGCCGAGCGACAAGCTGAATCACATCAAGAAGATCGGCGAGCACTTCGGCTATCCGTACTGCCATCAGGGCAACATTCCCGACCCGAAGTACGCGATGGGTCACAAGTGCTCGGAATTCACCCCGCCGGTGGTGAAGCTCGGCTACCACGTCGCGCCGCTCGGGATGAAGTTCTATACCGGCAAGCAATTCCCGGCCGAGTATCACAACAACATCTTCCTCGCGGAGCACGGCTCCTGGAACCGTCACCAGTACCAGGGCGCGCGCATCGTGCGCATCGTCGTCGATCCGCAGGGCAAGAACGCCAAGCAGGAGGTGTTCGCTTCGGGCTGGATCAAGGGCAAGCAGGACTTTCACGGCCGTCCGGCGGACGTGATCGTGGCGAAGGACGGGTCGCTGCTCGTCGCCGACGACTGGGCCGGCGCGATCTACCAGATCAGCTACAAGAAATAGTTTCCCTGCGCAAAGCGGTTTGCGGGACAGCGTTCGTTGCGGCCGGCCTGATGGCCGCCGCAGCGGGCGCGGCCGACCCCGCGGCGGGCAAGGCGAAGTACGAGCCCTGCCTCGCCTGCCATGGCAGCGGCGCTGCGCCGCAAGGCGAGGTTGCGCCGATCCTCGACGCTCAGCCCGACAACTTCGTGCAGTGGCAGCTCGTCTACTTCCGCACCGAGACGCGCCTCGATGCGGCGATGACGCCGATCTCGAAGCTGCTCTCGAACGAAGACATCCGCAACATCGGCGCCTACCTCGCCTCCCTGCCGCCGCCCAAGCTCGAGCTCGGCAAGGACGAGCGGCCCGAGCTCAGCGAGGCGGGCGAGCAGCTCGCCAAGGCGAACCACTGCGCCTCGTGCCACCAGGAAGGCTATGTCGGCCGCGACAACATCCCGCGCCTCGCGGGCCAGCGCGAGAGCTACCTCCTGAAGTCGCTGCGCGATTTCAAGTCGGGCAAGCGCCGCGGCGGCGGCGTGGCGGCGATGCCCGATGCGGTCTACCCGCTGAACGACAAGGGGCTGCAGGCGCTCGCGCACTATCTTTCTCGGCTGCGGTGATCCGGCAACTCCTCGCGGGGCTCGCACTCGTCGCGCCGTTCGCCGCACACGGGCAGCAGACGCTCGCAACCTGCTTCGCCTGCCATGGCGAGAACGCCATCTCCAGCCGCCCGGTCACGCCCTCGCTTGCCGGGCAGCCGGCGGTCTACGTCATCGCGCAGCTCGCGCTCTTTCGCGACGGACGGCGCAACGTGGAGGTGATGCAGTTCGTGGCGAGCCGGCTCGCGAAAGAGGAACCGCGCTCGCTCGCGGCGGCGCTCGAAAAGCTGCCGCCGCCGCCGGCCGCCTCCGGTACCGATGC
>DASUFD010000028.1:0-11505 GCA_036274735.1 Burkholderiales bacterium | reverse complement strand
CGCGCGGCTCGAAGAGCTGCCCGGCGGGCACGTCTCGAACCTCGAGCAGCCCGAGCGCTTCGATCGCGCGGTCTTAGAATTCCTGAAAACCTCGGAGAGAACCTCATGACCCAGAAGAAAGTCGCCCTCGTCACCGGTGCCGGCACCGGCATCGGAAAATCCGCCGCGCTCGCGCTGCTCGCCGACGGCTACCACGTCGGCCTGATCGGCCGGCGCCGCGAGCTGCTGGAGAAGACCGCCGCCGAGTGCGGCGCGAAGGAGCGCGCGATGGTGCTCTGCGGCGACATCACCAAGCCGGAGGTGGTCAGGGATTTCTTCGGAAAAACGAAAAGCGCGTGGGGCCGCCTCGACGTGCTCTTCAACAACGCCGGCATGGGCGCGCCGGCGATGCCGCTCGAGGACCTGCCGCTCGAGACCTGGCGCGCGGTGGTCGACGTCAATCTGACGGCGATGTTCGTCTGCTCGCAGGAGGCGATCAAGATCATGAAGGCGCAGGAGCCGCGCGGCGGCCGCATCATCAACAACGGCTCGATCTCCGCGCACGCGCCGCGGCCCTACACCGTCGCCTATACGGCGACCAAGCATGCGGTGACCGGCTTGACGAAATCGATCTCGCTCGACTGCCGCAAGTACGACATCGCCTGCGGCCAGATCGACATCGGCAACGCCGCCACGGAGATGACCGAGCGCATGGCGCGCGGCATCCTGCAGGCGAACGGCGAGACCATGGTCGAGCCGCGCATGGAGGTGAAGCACGTCGGCGAGGCGGTGCTGATGATGGCCAAGCTGCCGCTCGACGCCAACGTGCAGTTCATGACCATCATGGCTACGAATATGCCCTTCGTCGGACGGGGATGAAGCTCGCCGCGGCGTTGCTGCTGCCCATCGCCGCGTACGCGGGAAACCCCGAGAACGGCCGTGCCATCGTTACCGGCAACGGCGAGGCGACTTGCCTCCTCTGCCACCGCGTCCCGGGGACGCGGGGACCCCAGGGCGACATCGGCCCCTCGCTCGCGGGCGTCGGCGCGCGTCTGGGCGCGGCGGAGCTGAAGGCGCGTATCGCGGACGCGTCGCGCAACAATCCCGATACGGTCATGCCGCCTTACGGCCGCACGCAAGGGCTCTACCAGGTCGCGGCGCGATATCGCGGCAAGCCGCTCCTCAGCGACGAGCAGATCGACGACGTCGTCGCCTTCCTTCTTACCTTGAGGTGAAGGCGCTCGCGCTCCTTGCGCTTCTGCTTTTCGCTGCCACGGCGCTCGCGCAACGCTCGGGGCTCGACTACGCGAGCGCGGAGATACGGCGGCTGCAGGCGAGCGATGCCGAGAATCCCGGCATGCTCTGGGTCGACGAAGGCGCGAAGATCTTCGCTGCCGAGTGCGCCTCCTGCCACGCCTCCATGAAAGGCGTCGCCGCGCGCTATCCGCGCGTGGCGCAGGGAAAGATCGTGACGCTCGAAGCGATGGTGCGCCATCGCACGCCCTTCCCCTACGAATCCGAGTCGCTGCTCTCGCTCACGGCGTACATCGCCTATCAGTCGCGCGGGCGGCCGATCGGCGGGCGGCTCTCCGAGCAGGACGTCGCGAAAGGCCGCGCGGAGTACCTGCGGCGCCGCGGCCAGATGAACCTCGCCTGCACGCACTGCCACGACGCGAATGCCGGGAAGAAGCTCGGCGCCGAGACGATCAGCGAAGGCCAGCCGAACGGCTATCCCACCTATCGGCTGCGCTGGCAGACGCTCGGCTCGCTCGAGCGGCGGCTGCGCGCCTGCTTCTCGGGCGTGCACGCCGAGATGCCGGCCTACGGTGATCCTCTGCTCCTCGAGCTCGAGGCCTACCTCGCGTGGCGAGGACGCGGCTTGCTCATCGAAGCGCCGGCCGTGCGCCCTTGAGGAAAGGAAGCTCTCCTCGCTAGCGCAGCGCGGCTCCCAGCCATTCGCCGAGCTCGCCGAGGGCGAGCGTGATGCCGAAGACCGCGAGCGCCGCCACGGTGGTAGCGATCCCGCGCTTCCAGCCGCGCGAGCGCACGAAGTAGATCGGCAGCGCGACGACCGCGGCGACGATCACGCCGCCGTTCATGAGCGGGCCGGCGGCGTAGCCGCGGCTTCGCTTGTCGGCGTGGTACCACCAGTAGATGAGCGCGATGCCGATGAAGGTTTCCACCATTGCGAAGCGGCCGAAGTCCTGCACTTCGCCGGTCGTCAGCATCTCGAGGAGCGGGCCGGCGAGCGAGACGAGCGCGAGCAGCGCGAGCGCCCAGCGCTTCTCGCTCAGATCAGCTCGCGCATCCAGGCGGCTGTCCGCACGGCGCCGCCGAAGCTGTAGAGGTGCACGCCGACGACGTTGCTCGGCTCGCGGCCGCGGTTGTAGCGCGCCACCGCGGCCACCTGGTCGCGCGGATCGGTGTTCGCGACGAGCTGCGCGATGCCGGTGCCGAGGCCGCGCAGCGCGCGCAGCGACACGCTCACCCCGCAGCGCTGCGCGTAGCGCGCGAGCGCCACGGCATCGGTCGGCCCGGCGATGCCGACGTAGACCGGCAGCGCGGCATGCAGGCGCGCGAGCATCGAGCAGTACTCGATCACGCGCGGCGGTGCGAAGGAGAACTGCGTCAGCACGTACACGCCGATCGACTGCTCGCGAGCGAGCTCGAGCTTGCGCGCCATCGCCTTCTCCAGCGCGTCGAGCGGGATCCGCGGATGGCCTTCGGGGTAGCCGGCAATGCCGATCTCGCGGATGCCGCAGTCGCGCAGCAGGCCTTCTTCCAGCACCTGCAGGCTGTCCTGGAACGGCCCCTTCGCCCGCGGCTCGTCGCCGCCGAGGAGCAGCACGCGGTGCACGCCGTGCTCGGCGGCCGCGCGCTTCAGGAAGTCGCGGAACTCGTCGCGGTTGAGGATGCGGCGCGCCGAGACGTGCGGCACCGCGTCCAGTCCCGCGCCCCGGATGGCGGCGATCGCTTCCAGCGTGCGCGAGAGCGGCAGCCCGGGGAGCGAGGGAATGTAGACGCAGCTTCCCGCGGGACGCAGCGACGCCACCTCGCCGGCGCGATGCAGCTCGCGCGGGGAGATTTCCAGCGACCCCGAGACGAGGAGCCCGGAGACTTCTTCGGCAACGGCGGTTTCAGTCGCGCTTTCGGGAAACGACATAGGACTCGTCCTGGAACCAAAGGCTGCCGTGCTTCTGCAGGACCTCGCGCGTCGCGTCGAGGTAGCGGCTGCCGCGCAGCGCCTCGCCGAGGCGCACGTCGTCGATCTGCGCGACATAGATCGCGGCGTTCCACGCGGCGAACAGCGTCGAGGTGCCGATGCTCGAGGAGATCTCCGAGGGCAGCGTGTGCATGTCGTAGCGGAAGATGGCGCGCGCATCCGCGTAGGCGTTGAAGTTGTAGCGGCGCGCCTCGCGCCCGAGCTCGCTCTTCGTCGCACGCAGCAGGTCGTGCCGCGTGTGCAGGAACGGGTTCTCCCCCGGCCACACGTGCTGCACGATCTCGAGGCCCGGGTCGTGGCCGTAGGAATGGATGCCGAGCAGCCGCCCGCCCTGGCCGAGCGCGCGCACGAGCGGCGCCACCACCTTCTGCGCCTTGAACTCGAGCGGCGCGCGCAGGCGATAGGGCTGCGAGGCGATCACCATGTCGTAGTCGGCGCGTCCCTGCCCGCGGCGCGGGATCACGTCGTCGAGGAGGAACCGGTAGTCCTCGCGATAAAGGACGAGCGCCGTCGGGTGCTCGTAGATCGGGTTGCCGGTGCGCGGGCTGTGGCGCGCCTGCCAGTTCTTCGCGAGGAAGGGCTCGAGCGCGGCGATCTGCTCGCTGAAGTCGTGCGACGTGGCGCCGGCGAGCGAGACCTCGTGCCACACCATCGCGGTCGCCGCCTCGACCGCGCGCGGCTGCAGCCATGGCGCCTCGCTGTAGTACATGTTGGTAACGACGACGACGGTGGCCGGGTGCTCGAAGAAGCGATCGGCCATCCGGCGCAGCGACAGCCGCACGTCCTCGAGGCTGATCTCCTTGCCGACGATATAGAACGGCACCGTGGGAAAGCGCCGGTGCATCTCGCGCATCACGCGCGCGAGCACCGTGCCGTCGCCCATGCCCGCGTCGAAGACGCGCACCGCCGGCGGCCGCGGATGGATCTGGCCGAGCTCGAGCCCGACCCGGCGCGCGATCACGTCTTTCTCACTGCAGGTATTGACGAACAGCAGGTACTTCTGCCGGTTGTCGAAGAAGCGGAAATTCTTTTCCGGCTCGGCCTTCTCGCGCGCGGCGGCGGCCGCCTGCGGCTGCGCGGTGGTGGCGCGGATGAGCGGCAGGAGCTCGGGCGGCGCCTCGCCCGCGCCCGCGGCGCCGTGCCTCACCATGAACTGGTTGACCCTTTCGAGCGTCTCCGGGGTGACGCGCGCGCCGTCGCGCAGGCGGGCCACGAATTTGCCGTCGTTCACGGCGCGCCGGCCGAAGGTCGACTCGGCCATCCCGGTGCGGCGGCAGAAATCCGAGATGCTGCCGAGAAGGCTGCCGCCGGTGGCTTGCATGGGCGAGAATCTTGCGCGTCGTGCGGTTGGGAAATCAACCACACGTGACGCACCGCGGAAAATGGGATGCTTCCCACTCTAGCTGACAGCCTCAGGCGGCACGTGCAGGCGCTCGCCGCCTCGGAGCGCAACGCCGACCTCGAGACGCCGGCACGCTATATCGAGCGCGAGCTCGGCCCGGGCTTTCGCCGTCACGAGTATCGAAGCGCCGGCCGCGCCGTGCGCAACGTAGAGATCGGCGAGGGACCGGTCGTGGTCGGCGCACATTACGACACCGTGCCCGGCTCGCCCGGCGCCGACGACAACGCCTCCGGGGTGGCGGCCCTCATCGAGCTCTCCAGGATCGCGCCTGCGGGACAAATCCGGTTCGTGGCGTTCGCGAACGAAGAGCTGCCCTACTCGCACGGCGAGGAAATGGGCAGCTTCGTCTACGCCAAGCGCTCCCGCGAGCGCGGCGAGCGCATCACGGCGATGTTCTCGCTCGAGATGCTGGGCTGCTACAGCGATGCGCCGCGCAGCCAGCGCTACCCGCCGGTGATCGGCTGGTTCTATCCCGAGCGCGCCGACTTCATCGCCTTCGTCGGCGATCTCGGCGCATGGCGGCTGGTGCGGCGCGCGCACCGGCTGTTCCGCAAGCATTCCGACTTCCCCTCGCAATCGCTCGCGGCGCCCGCCTTCGTGCCCGGCATCACGCGCTCCGACCACTGGTCGTTCCGCCGTCACGGCTTCCCGGCGCTGATGGTGACCGACACCGCGTTCAACCGCTATCCGCACTATCATCTCCCGACCGACACGCCGGAGAAGCTCGACTACGAGCGGATGGCCCGGGTCACGCTCGGGCTGGCGGGAATGTTGAGAGAGCTGGCAACTGGACATCACCATAGGTGACTTGCGCGTCCACCGCCTGGGCTTCGGCGCGATGCGCATCTGCGGGCCGCAGGTATGGGGACCCCCGCGGGACCGCGCGCATGCGCTCCGCGTGCTGCGGCGCGCCTACGAGCTCGGCTGCAACTTCATCGACACCGCGGACTCCTACGGCCCCTACGTGGACGAGGAGCTGATCGCCGAAGCGCTGCATCCCTATCCGCGGGACCTCGTCATCGCCACCAAGGGCGGCCTCGTGCGGCCGCGCGCCTCGCGCTGGGACGAGGACGGCCGCCCCGGGCATCTGCGCAGCGCGCTCGATGGGAGCCTGAAGCGCCTGCGCCTCGAGCGTATCGACCTCTACCAGCTGCACGCGCCCGATCCCAGGGTGCCGCTCGAGGATTCCCTCGGGGCGCTCGCCGATCAGCAGCGCGCGGGCAAGATCCGCCACGTCGGCGTTTCGAACGTGAGCGTCGCGGAGCTCGAGCGCGCGAGGAAAATCGTGCCGGTCGTGTCCGTGCAGAACGAGTACAACATCGGCAACCGCAGCTCGGAAGACGTGCTCGCCGCCTGCGAGCGGCTCGGCCTCGCCTTCCTGCCCTGGTTCCCGCTGGGCGCCGGCGCGGCCCTGCGATCTTCGAAAGTCAAGTCTCTCGCGAAGAAAACGAGGGCCACGCCGGCGCAGATCGCGCTCGCCTGGCTGCTCGCCAAGTCGCCTCTCGTGCTGCCCATTCCGGGCACGAGCGACCTCGAGCACCTGGAGGAGAACGTCGCGGCGGCAAGCGTGCGCATCGACCCCGCGGAGCTCGCCGCCCTGTGACCGACCACCAGTTCTACGCGCGCACCTTCGCGCTCCTCGCGCTGCTCGCCGTAGCGTACCTGCTCTACCTCGTGCTCGCGCCGTTCTTCGCGCCGATCGCCTGGGCGTTCTTCATCGCCTTCCTGCTGCATCCGACGCACGCCTGGATCGTGAAGCGCAGCGCGCGCCCGACCGCCTCGGCCGGGCTGCTCACCGCGGCGACGCTCGTCATCCTGGTCGGCCCGCTCGCGGGGCTCGGCGCGAGCTTCGCCGCGCAGGTCGCCGAGCTCCTGCGCTATGCGCAGCAGTACGCCGCGACGCACAAGCCACCTTCCGCGGCCGAGCTCGACAGCGTGCCGCTCGTCGGCTCGGTGCTCGCGTGGCTCGACGAGAACGTCGGCGTCTCGCTGGCCCAGGTCCAGGCGTGGGCGGTGGAGGCGGCGCGCACCGTGCTCGGCTCCCTCGCCTCGCTCGGCCAGCGCGCCTTCCTGGGCGCGCTCGGCACCGTGGTCGGGTTCCTGCTGATGCTCTTCATCCTGTTCTTCGCCATCCGCGACGGCCGCGCGATGTTCGCCGCGCTGCGCGAGCTGGTGCCGCTCGCGCCGGAGGACAAGGCCCGCCTCTTCGGCCACCTCGCCTCGGTGCTGCGCGCCATGGTGTACGGCACCGGCGTCACCGCCCTGGTGCAGGGCGCGCTGATCTCGATCGGCTTCGCGATCGTGCACCTGCCCTCGCCGGTCGTGTTCGGCGTGCTCGCCGCGCTGCTCGCGCTCGTGCCCATGGCGGGCACGCCGGTCGTCTGGGTGCCGGCGGTGATCGCGCTAGTGCTGCAGGGCCGCTACTACGCCGCGATCTTTCTCCTCGCCTGGGGCGGCTTCGTCGTCACCATCGACAACTTCCTGCGGCCGTGGCTCGTCTCCGGCCGCGCGCAAGTCGGCACGCTGACGGTGTTCATCGGCGTGCTGGGCGGCGTCGGCGCGTTCGGCCCGATCGGCATCTTCCTCGGGCCGCTCGTCCTCGCGCTCGCGGTAGCGCTCGTCGACTTCGCGCTCGAGGGGCGCACGCTGGACCAAGGCAAGGCGGACTAGCGCCTGCGCGGGGACGACGGACTGCCGCCTTTCAGGTTTCGCTAAGCGACTGTGATCGGATGCGTCGCGCGCCCCTGCACGCCCGCGTCGTCGACCCAGGTGAACTCGAGCTCGCCGCTCTCGGCCGCGACGATGGGAAACTGCAGGTACGGGTTCGCGGCGATGCCGGGCGACATCTTCGCGCGGAACACTTCGACCCCGTTGTAGCGGCAGAGCAGCGAGCGGATCACGTTTTTCGCCACCTTCTTGCCGTCGAGGTCCAGGCGGTAGCCGGTTTCCATCGGGTGCTGGATCAGCAGCTTGATTCGGATCACGTCGCCGCGCTTCGCGCCCTCGGGAATCTGCACGCGCGCAACCATCACCCGCTCCCGTCGACGCACGCCGAGAGCGTCACCTGCACGTGCGCGCTGTCCATCCACTGCGAGCCGTCGGACATCTCGGCGATCGCGGTGACCGTCTGGCTGCCGGCGAGACGCACGCGCGAGGTGACCTCCGCCGCGCCCGAGCGCGGGCCGAAGTAGAACACCGCCATCTCGCGCTCCGGATTGCGCTCGGAGACGAGGCGGATCGCCTTCACGTGCTCCGCCTCGGTCATCGCGCTCTCCACGCTCACCTTCATCGGCACCGAGTTGCCGTTGTCGGCGAGGACCGGCAGTTCCAGCTTCACCTTGCCTCGCCTTGCCGTCGTTTCTGCGGCAGCCTTGCGCATTTCCCCGGCCAGGGGGAAAAGGGCGAAGATCGAGATGAAGCCCCTTCGTTTCACGCCAGCGAGAACCCCTCGTTCTTGAGCGGCAGCGAGCGAACGCGCTTGCCGGTCGCGGCGAAGATCGCGTTGCACACCGCGGGCCCGATCGACGCCTGCCCCGGCTCGCCGATGCCGCCCCAGAAGCCGCCGGTGGGCGCGAGCACGAGCTCGACCTTCGGCATCTCGGCAAGGCGCATCACCCGGTGGTTGTCGAAGTTCGATTGCTCGACGCGGCCTTCCTTGAGGGTGATCTCGCCCCAGAACAGCGCGGAGAGCATGAACACCGCGCTGCCCTGCATCTGCGCGAGGATGTTGTCCGGGTTGACCGCATGGCCGGGATCGATGCCGAGCACCAGGCGGCGGATGCTCACCTCGTTCTTGTCGCTCACGGAAAGCTCGCACACCGCGCTGGTATAGCTGCCGTAGCCTTCGGTGACCGCGATGCCGCGGTGCACGCCCTGCGGCGGCTTGGCGTCCCACTTGGCATGCTTCGCCGTCGCATCGAGGATCTTGCGCTCGCGCGAGCTCTCCGCGAGCAGCCTGCGGCGGTACTCGTAGGGATCCTTGCCCGCCGCGTGCGCCAGCTCGTCGATGAACGACTCGCGCATGAACGGGTTCTGCGAGTGGCCGACCGTGCGCCAGAAGCCCACCGGCACGTGCGAGTTGCGCTGCGCGTACTCCATGCGCAGGTTCGCGATCTGGTAGGGCTGGTCGGCGATCGCCGCCACCGCCTGCGGGTCGATGCCCTCCTTGAGCGGCAGGTGCAGCAGCGTGGCGATGATCGAGGGCGCAGAGACGCGCGAGTACAAGGCGGTCGGCTTGCCGTCCGCATCGAGCGCCGCGCGGAAGCGGATCATGCTCGCCGGCCGGTAGAAGTCGTGCTGCATGTCCTCTTCGCGCGTCCACAGCATCTTCACCGGCGTGCCTTCCATGGCCTTGGCGATCTGCACGCCCTGGCGCACGAAGTCCTGCGCGCCGCCGCGCCGCCCGAAGCCGCCGCCGAGCTGCGTGCGGTGCGTGTACACGTTCTCGAGCGGCACCCCGGCAGTCGCCGCGGCCGCCGCGTGCGAGGCCTCGGCGTTCTGGGTGGAAGTCCAGATGTCGACGCGGCCCTCCTTGACGAGCGCGGTGCAGCCCATCGGCTCCATGGTCACGTGCGCGAGGTAAGGCGTGTAGTAGTCGGCTTCGATCACCTTCGCGCCCTGCAGCGCCGCCGCCACGTCGCCGGCCTGCTTCGCCACCACGACGTCGGTGTCCGCGTCGAGCCCGGCGCGCAGGCGCTCCTTGATCGTCTCGCTCGTCACCGAAGCGTTCGGGCCGTAGTCCCATTCCACCGGCAGCGCCTTGAGCGCCTCCTTGGCGCGCCACCAGTTGTCGGCGACCACGGCGACGTACTCGTCCATGTTCAGCACCTTCAGCACACCGCGACGGCCGCGGATCGCCGCCTCGTCCACGGACTTCACCCTTCCGCCGAACACCGGGCACTGCGCGACCGCGGCATAGGCCATGCCGGGAAGCTGCGCGTCGATGCCGTAGCGGATGCGCGCGGTGACGATGTCCGGAATCTCGACGCGCGCGATCGGCTTGCCCGCGATCGTCCAGTCCTTCGGGTCCTTGAGCGCCACGTCCGCGGGCGGCGTCATCTTGGCCGCCGCCGTCGCGACTTTTCCGAAGGTGGTCTTGCGCTTGCCCGGGCCGGTGATCACGCCCTTCGCCGCCTTGCACTTCGCCGGCTCGACCTTCCACGCCTGCGCGGCCGCCGCCACGAGCATCTCGCGCGCCTGCGCGCCGCCCTTGCGCAGGTACTCCTGCGAGTTGCGGATGGTGCGGCTGCCGACCGAGGCCATGTCGCCCCAGACGCGCTTGCGGCGCACCTGCGCATTGGTGTCCGCGTACTCGACCGTGACCCGCTTCCATTCGCAGCCGAGCTCCTCGGCGACGAGCTGCGCCGCCGAGGTCATGCTGCCCTGCCCCATCTCGGCGCGCGCGTAGCGGATGATCACCCGCTCGTCCGGGCGCACCAGCACCCAGGCGTTGATCTCCGGCGAGAGCGTCTGCGCCTCGGCAGGCGTCACGAAGTCGGGCACGTGGAAGCCGACCATCAGTCCGCCGCCCGCGCCGGCGGAAATCTTCAGGAACTCGCGTCGCGTCGTCATCGCCGCCTCCTATACCTTGGCCTTCGAGTCGGCGACCGCGCGGATCGCCGCGCGAATGCGCGCATAGCTGCCGCAACGGCAGATGTTGGTCATCGCCTCGTCGATGTCCTTGTCCGAGGGACTCGCGTTCTTGCGCAGCAGCGCCACCGCCGCCATGATCTGTCCGCCCTGGCAATAGCCGCACTGCGGCACCTGGTTGTCGATCCAAGCCTTCTGCACCGGGTGCAGGCGGCCGCGCGGCGCGAGGCCTTCCAGAGTGACGATGCGCTTGCCGGCGGCGGCGGAAACCGGATAGGAGCACGAGCGGATCGCCTCCCCGTCGACGTGCACCGTGCACGCGCCGCATTGCGCGATGCCGCAGCCGAACTTCGGTCCCTTCACGTCGAGGACGTCGCGCAGCACCCAGAGCAGCGGCATCTCGGGCTCGACGTCGGCCTCGCGCGCCCGTCCATTCACGGTCAGCTTGATCATCTCGCTTCGCCCTCCAATAGTGGTGGCGCCAATCTTAGGTGGCGTCCCCGCCTTCCACAATCACGAGCTCGACTTCCCCGGCGCCGTCGCCCCGGAACGACGCCGCCTCCTGGTATTCCGCGGAGCGATGACAGGCGAGCGCCTGCTCGAGGCTCGGGAATTCGACGACCACGAAGCGGTGGAATTTCCGCGGTCCTTCGAGGATCTCGTAGCGGCCACCGCGCGCGAGCACCCTTGCGCCGAAGCGCGCGAGGATCGCGGGGACACGGTCGGCGTACTTCTTGTAGGCGGCGGGATCGTTGATCTTCGATCTTGCGACCCAATAGGCCGGCATCGGCGTTCCTTTCTCTAGAATTCGCCGCGTGCGAGCGCTCGCGGCGCGGCTTCCTTTCTACTACGGCTGGGTCGTTCTCGCGGCGCTCTGCTGCGTCGGTTTCGCGCGCCAGGGCGCGGCGGTGGCGACGGTGTCGATCTTCGTCGAGCCGCTCACGCGCGAGTTCGGCTGGTCGCGCACGGCGCTCTCGGGCGCGGTGTCCCTCGGCGGCGTGCTCGCCGCGCTCCTCTCGCCCGCGATCGGCCCGCTGCTCGACCGGCGCGGCTCGCGGCTCGTGCTCTCCGTCGCCGTGCTGGTCAACAGCGTTGTCCTTATCCTGCTGTCGCTCACGCCGTCGCTCCTCGTGTTCTACGTGCTTTTCTGCATCGCGCGCATGAACTGGGCTGGGCCCTTCGACCTCGGCATCTACGGCGCGCTCAACAACTGGTTCGTGGAGCGGCGCGCGCAGGCCGCGTCCTACGCGGTGCTCGCGCAGATGGCCGGGCTCGTCGCGCTGCCGCTCGTCGTGCAGTACGCCATCGGGCA
>DASUFD010000027.1:0-75146 GCA_036274735.1 Burkholderiales bacterium | reverse complement strand
CGCACCGACGTCTACAGCCTCGGCGTGATGCTCTACCAGATGCTGACCGGCGACCGGCCGTTCAGCGGCTCGCCGACCACGATCATGCAGAAGGTGCTGCGGCAGGATCCGGTCGAGCCTTCGGTGCTCAACCCGACGCTGTCCGCCGAGTGGGACCAGCTCGTCAAGCGCGTGCTGGCGAAGAAGCCCGACGACCGGCTGCAAACGGCGCGCGAGTTCGCCGACTGGATGCGGCGCGTGTTCGAAGGCAAGCCGCTTCCGGATGCACCCGAGCTCGCCGCCGAGGCCACCGTGCGCCTCGCCTCGCAACCGCCGAGGAAGCGCGGGCGCGCCAGGCTGATCGCGGGACTCTCGGCCGTCGTCGTCCTCGTGGCGCTGGCGGGAATAGGGCTGCAGCGGCGGGAAGCACCGAAGCCCGCTCCTGCACCGGTTGCCCAGGCGCCTGCACCGGTCGTCCAGGCGGCGGCGCTCGAAACGCCGGTGGCGCCGGTAGCCGAAGTGAAGCCCATCCTCAAGCCCAAGCCGAGGACGGTCGAGAAGAGAACCGTGAAACCGCCGCCCAGGGCCGAGCCTGCGGCGCCGCCCGCGCCGGTCGCGGCCATTGCGCCGCCAGCGCTCGCCGCCGCCAAGCCGGCGCGCGCGGGCAAGGTCGTGAAGCTCGACCACAACTGGGGCTTCCTCGTCGTGCACGCGCCCGACCCGGCGGTGAAGATCGGCGACCGGGTGTACGCCAACCTCGCCGACGGCCGCCGCGTGCCGCTCGTGGTGCGCAGGATTTCGGGTAACCTCGTTTCCGCCGTTCCCGAGGGACAGAAGATCTCCGATGACATGCTCGGTGCGCTGGTCACGCTCAGGTAGCGCATTCCAGGCGCTGGTCGTCGTGGCGCTCGCGCTGGCGCTCGGCGCGTGCCGCCAGCCGCCGCGCGCGCCCGACGAAGCGGCCCGCGCGCGCGCCGCGGCGCTCGTCCCCACCGATCTCGCGCTCGCCTTCCTGCAGCAGGTCAAGTCCGAGCCGGCGAGCTCGCTGCTCGCCGGCGAGCTCACCGTGGCGCCGTGCCGCTTCACCGAGAAAGGCACATGGTCGGCGGGGGAATACCGCAAGGTCACCGGACAGCGCGCGCCGACCTTCATCACGCCGTACTCGGACTGGATCCTGTTCAAGATCGAGGACTCGAGCGGGCGCGATTTCCTGCCTGCGGACCTCGAGCGTCCCGGCAACTGGATCTACTCGCTGCGCACGCCGCCGACGGCGCGCACGGTGTTCGGCACCACCGACCGCTGCGTGCTGGGGCCCACCGCGGAATCCGGACGCAAGGTGGTCGAGGCGCTCGCCGCGCTCGGCGTGTCGCTCGCGCCGGAGCTGGGCTACATCGTCCGCTAGAATTCACCCTTTCCACGCCGAGCGGTCCCCGTGTTCGATCTCGTCACCAAGTACAAGCGCGTCATCCAGGTGTTCCTCGGCCTGATCGCGCTCACCTTCGCCACCTGGGGCATCGAGTCCTATACGCGCTTTCGCGGCGCGCGCGACTCGGTGGCGAACGTGAACGGCCTGGAGATCTCGCAGGGCGAGTTCGCCGAGGAGATGCGCCGCCAGCAGGAGCAGCTGCGCCGGCGCTTCGGCGGCTCGATCGACCCGAGCATCCTCGACACGCCCGAGACGCGCCGCGCGGTGCTCGAGGGCCTGATCCAGCGCCGCCTGCTCGAGCGCGAGGCGCTGCGCGCGCACATGATGATGAGCCGCGAGGCGGTGATCGAGGCGATCACCAGCGCGCCGGAATTCCAGGAGGACGGCAAGTTCTCGACCGCGAAGTACTCGGCCTACCTCGCGAGCCGCGGCATCTCGGACCAGGGCAACGTCGCCGAGCTGCAGCGCGACATCCCGCTCGCGCGCTTCGCCGGCTCGATCTCGGAGACCGCGATCGCGCCGCGCGCGGTGGCCGCGCGCCTCACCGCGATCGAGACGCAGAAGCGCGAGGTCTCCGAGGCGCGCATCTCGGACAAGGACTTCCTGGCGCAGGTCAAGGTCTCCGACGCGCAGGTCAAGGCGCACTACGACGCGCACCAGGCGGACTACCGCACGCCCGAGCGCGTGCGCGCCGAGTACATCGTGCTCTCCGCCGAGGCGCTGGCGAAGCAGGATCCGCCCACCGAGGCCGAGCTCAAGGCGGCCTACGACGCGCGCGCCAGCCAGATGCGCGTGGAGGAGCAGCGCCGCGCGAGCCACATCCTGGTCAAGACCAGGGCAGAGGCGGACAAGCTGCTCGCCGAGCTGAAGAAGAATCCGGGCCGCTTCGCCGAGCTGGCCAAGAAGCACTCGCAGGACCCGGGCTCGGCGCAGAGCGGCGGCGACCTCGGCTGGTTCGGGCACGGCATGATGGTGAAGCCCTTCGAGGACGCGGTGTTCCAGATGAAGGAGGGCGAGGTGCGGGTCGTGCAGAGCGAGTTCGGCTGGCACGTGGTGCGCGTCACCGGCGTGCAGGCGGCGAAGACGCGGCCGCTCGACGAAGTGCGCAAGGACATCGCCGGGGAGCTCGCGCAGCAGAAAGGCGCGAAGCAGTTCGCCGAGGCGGCCGAGGGCTTCAGCAACATGGTGTACGAGCAATCCGACAGCCTCGCGCCCGCGGCCGAGCGCTACAAGCTGCCGCTGCAGACCACAGACTGGATCGAGCGCGGCCGCGCGCAGGAGCTCGGCGCGCTCGACAATCCTAAGCTCCTCGCCGCGCTTTTCTCGCCCGACGCGGTGCAGGACAAGCGCAACACGGACGCCATCGAGGTGGCGCCGGGCACGCTCGTCTCCGCGCACGTCATCGCGCACGAGCCGGCCAAGCAGCGCGAGTTCGCCGAGGTGAAGGACCAGATCGTCGCCGAGCTTCGCGAGCGCGAGGCGGTCGAGCTCGCGCACAAGGAAGGCGAGGCGAAGCTCGCCGCCTTGCGCAAAGGAGACAATGCGGTGTCGTCCTGGAGCGCGGCGAAGCAGGTATCGCGGCAGGACGCGCAAGGCCTGCCGGCGGAGGCGCTGCGCCGGGTGGTCGCCGCCGACGCCTCCAAGCTGCCGGCCTACGTGGGGCTGCCCGCGCGCGACGGCTACCTGCTGCTTCGCATCTCGAAGGTGATCGAGCAGACGCCCAAGGGGCAGGAGAAGCAGCTCGAGGCACAGGCCGCGCAGATGCTCGGCGCGGCCGACTACGAGGCCTACGTGGCGAGCCTGAAGAGCAAGGCCGACATCTCGGTCGATTCGGCCAATCTGGAGAAGAAGTAGATCCTAGGAAGTTCGGGCTCCGTCCCCGATTCCGGCCACCACGTGGCTGAAGCCGCCGTCGACGTAAAGAATCTCGCCGGTCACCGCCGCGGCGAGGTCGGAGAGCAGGAACGCGGCGGCGTTGCCGACGTCCTCGGTCGTCACGTTGCGGCGCAGGGGCGCGTGCTCCTCGACGAACTTCAGGATCTTGCCGAACCCGCCGATGCCCGAGGCGGCGAGGGTCTTGATCGGGCCGGCGGAGATGCCGTTCACCCGGATGCCGCGCGGGCCGAGGCTCGCGGCGAGATAGCGCACCGCGGCTTCGAGGCTCGCCTTGGCGAGCCCCATGGTGTTGTAGTTGGGCACCACGCGCTCGGCGCCGAGATAGGTCAGCGTGAGCAGGGCGGCCTTCCTGCCTTCGAGCATGGGAAGCGCCGCCTTGGCGAGCGCGGGAAAGCTGTAGGCGGAGATGTCGTGCGCCTGGCGGAACGCCTCGCGCGAGAGCCCGTCGAGAAAGTCGCCGGCGATCGCCTCGCGCGGCGCGAAGGCGAGGGCGTGCACGACGCCGTCCAGCCCATCCCAGCGCTTTTTCAATTCGCCGAAAAGGTTCCGGATTTCATCGTCGCTGGTGACGTCGCACGGCAGCGCGATGTCGGCGCCGAGCTCCGCGCCCATGTCCTCGGCGCGCTGCTTGAAGCGCTCGTTCTGGTAGGTGAGGGCGATCGACGCGCCTTCGCGCCGTGCTGCGGCGGCGATGCCGAAGGCGATCGAGCGGTTGCTGAGGAGGCCCGTGACGAGGATCTTCTTGCCGGCGAGGATGGGCATCGCGCGATTATACTTGCCACGTGCGCATCCTCCTGATCGCGCTCGCTTTTGTCGCAGGCTGCGGCGACGTCTGGAACGATCCTTACCCTGCCTCGGAGCGCGGCAGCAACACCTTCTACACCGCCTTCATCGAGCGGCCGAAGCATCTCGATCCGGTGCAGTCGTATACCGAGGACGAGTCGACGTTCACGCAGCAGGTGTACGAGCCGCCGCTTCAGTATCACTACCTGAAGCGGCCCTACGAGCTCGTGCCGCTCACGGCGCTCGAGGTGCCGAAGCCGCGCGAGCTCGAAGGCGGCCGCGTGGCGTACGAGATCCACATCCGGCCCGGCATCCGCTACCAGCCGCATCCCGCCCTCGTCGCCTCCAATCTCGAGCTCCCGGCGGGAAAGATCGCCTCGCTCGACACGCCTTATGCGCTGCCGCTCGGAACGCGGGAGCTCACCGCCGACGACTACGTCTACGAGGTCAAGCGCCTTGCACACCCGCGGCTGCATTCGCCGATCTTCGGCCTCATGGCGCAGTACATCGTCGGCCTCGACGAGTACGCCGCGACGCTGCGCAAGGCCGACCGCGAAGGCGAGTGGCTCGACCTGCGCCGCTATCCGCTGGAGGGCGTGCAGCGCGTCGACTCGCATACGTTCCGCATCGTTCTCAAGACCCGCTATCCGCAGTTCGTGTACTGGCTCGCCATGCCCTTCTTCGCTCCCATGCCCTGGGAGGCCGACCGATTCTTCGCGCAGCACGGCATGGCGGAGAAGAACCTCACGCTCGACTGGTGGCCGGTGGGCACCGGGCCGTACATGCTTACGCAGAACAACCCGAACGCACGCATGGTGCTCGAGCGCAATCCGAACTTCCGCGGCGAGCCCTATCCGCGCGAAGGTGCGCCGGGCGACCGCGAGGCGGGCCTTCTCGCAGACGCCGGCAAGACCATGCCGTTCATCGACCGCGTCGTGTTCAGCCGGGAGAAGGAGGCCATTCCCTACTGGAACAAGTTCCTGCAGGGCTACTACGACACCTCCGGCATCGGCTCCGACCAGTTCGACCAGGCGGTGCGCGTAGCGGTGGAAGGCGATGCGACGGTGACGCCGGAGATGGCGGAGAAGGGCATCGCGCTCAGCACGTCGGTCTCCGCTTCCACCCTCTATATCGCTTTCAACTGGCTCGATCCGGTCGTCGGCGGACAAATGGGAGGAGAAGCCGCCGAGCGCGCGCGGAAGCTCCGCCAGGCGATCTCGATCGCCTTCGACGTCGAGGAGCAGATCTCGATCTTCGCCAACGGCCGCGGCCTCGCCGCGCAGGGTCCGCTCGCGCCGGGCATCTTCGGCTATCGCGAGGGCAGGGCGGGCATCAACCCGGTGGTGTACGCATGGCAGAACGGCGCGCCGAAGCGCCGTCCGCTCGAGGAGGCGCGGCGCCTGCTCGCGCAGGCCGGCTACGCCGACGGTCGGGACGCGAAGACCGGGGAGCCGCTCGTGCTCTATCTCGATACGGTCGCGCGCGGGCCCGGCGACAAGGCGCTCTTCGACTGGTACCGGCAACAGCTCGCCAAGCTTTCGATCCAGCTCGAGATCCGCACCACCGACTGGAACCGCTTCCAGGAAAAGATCCGCAAGGGTGCGACGCAGATCTTCCGCCTCGGCTGGAACGCCGATTATCCCGATCCGGAGAACTTCCTCTTCCTGCTCTACGGGCCGCAGTCCAGGGTGAAGAGCCAGGGCGAGAACGCGGCGAACTACGAGAACGCAGAGTACGACGCGCTTTTCCGCGAGGTGAAGGACATGCCGAATTCGCGCGAGCGACAGCGCCTCATCGACCGCATGGTCGAGATCGTGCGGCGCGACGCGCCGTGGATCTGGGGCATCCATCCCAAGGACTACACGCTCAGCCACGTCTGGGTAAGCAACGAAAAGCCGAACACCATGGCGCGCAACAACATGAAGTACCTACGCATCGACGCGGCGCGACGCGAGGTGCTGCGCCGCGAGTGGAACGAGCCGGTCGTCTGGCCGCTGCTCGGCATCATCGGCCTTCTCGTTCTCTCGGCGGTGCCGGCGTTCCTCTCGTATCGACGCCGCGAGCGCATGGCCGCGCGGCCGGCCTCGAGCTAGATGCTCGCCTACATCATCCGCCGAGTCCTGTACGCCATCCCGATCCTGATCGGCGTCAACCTGATCACCTTCACGCTCTTCTTCGTGGTGAACACGCCCGACGACATGGCGCGCATGCAGCTCGGCACGAAGCGCGTCACGCAGGAGGCGATCGATCGCTGGAAGGCCGACCACGGCTACGACAAGCCGCTGCTCTGGAACGCGCGCGCGCCGGGGCTCGGCAAGGCGACGCAGACGGTCTTCTTCCAGAAGTCCGTGCGCCTCTTCGTCCTCGACTTCGGCGCGGCGGAGGACGGGCGCGACATCGCGCGCGAGATCCGCATGCGGATGGGCCCGAGCCTAGCGCTCGCCGTGCCGGTGTTCATCTTCGGCCTGGCGGTGAACGTGGCCTTCGCCATGCTGCTCGCGTTCTTCCGCGGCAGCTATCTCGATTTCTGGGGCGTGACGCTGTGCGTGGCGATGATGTCGATCTCCGGGCTCTTCTACATCATCGGCGGCCAGTTCGTCGCCTCGAAGCTCTGGCACCTGGTGCCGATCTCGGGCTACGCCGGGGGCTTGAGCGCGGCCAAGTTCGTGATTCTCCCGGTGGCGATCGGCGTGATCGCGAGCTTCGGCCCCGGGGCGCGCCTTTATCGCACGCTCTTCCTCGAGGAGCTCTCGCGCGACTACGTGCGCACCGCGCGCGCCAAGGGCCTGCGGGAAAGCGCGGTGATGTTCCGCCACGTGCTGAAGAACGCCATGATTCCCATCCTGACCGGCGTGGTCGTGGTCATCCCGACGCTCTTCCTCGGCAGCCTCATCTCCGAGTCGTTCTTCGGTATCCCGGGCTTGGGCAGCTACACCATCGACGCCATCCAGGCGCAGGACTTCGCCGTGGTGCGGGCGATGGTATTCCTCGGCTCGGTGCTCTATATCGGCGGGCTCCTGCTCACGGACCTTTCCTACACGCTCGTCGATCCGAGGATTCGCTTCGAGTAATGCCGGTCTTCCTCGTCACCGACGTGCTGCTCTGGCTTCTCGTAGCCGCCGCCGGCATCTATTTCCTGTACTGCCGCCGTCACGCGCACCTCGCCGCGCCGTGGCGCCGCGTGCTGCAGAGCCGCGCGGCGCTCGCCTCCCTCGTCGTGCTCGGCGCCTTCGCCGCCGCCGGACTGCTCGACTCGCTGCATTTCCGGCCGCAGCTCGCCGGTAGCCGCCTGTACTCGAGCGAAGTGCTTTCCGTGCTGGACGTCGCGCTGTCGCACCTGCGCACGAACCGGGAGAAGACCTACTCGGCGCCTTTCGCCACGCGGCTCTATGCCAAGGAGCAGATCGAGACGCCGGAAGGGAAGTCGATCCGCGACTACCCGCGGCTCGCCTATGGCGGACGCGACCTCGAGAGCGAGTCGGATCGCCCGGCGGACATCGCCCTTCGCGCGGCAGCGGGCCTCGTCGCAGCGCTGGTGCTTTCGTTTCTCCTCTTCAGAGTCGTTGGCGGCGCGGCGCGTCGTTCGCCGGACATTCCCTGGTCGGCCGCGGGCTGGACCCTGTCGCTCGTGCTCGCCATCGCGCTACCGCTCTACGTGCTCTCTTTCGAGTATCACGTGCTCGGCACGGACAAGGTCGGCCAGGACGTGCTCTACCAGGCGCTGAAGTCGGTGCGCACCGCGCTCGTGATCGGCACGCTCGCCACGGTCACCATGCTGCCCTTCGGCATCGCCTTCGGCATCATCGCCGGTTACTTCCGCGGCTGGGTCGACGACGTGATCCAGTACGTGTACACGACGCTCAACTCGATCCCGGGCGTGCTGCTGATCGCCGCCGCGGTGCTGATGATGCAGGTTTACATCGACGGGCACGCCGAGAGCTTCCCGACCGTGGCGCAGCGCGCGGACTTTCGCCTGCTCATGCTCTGCCTGATCCTCGGCGTGACGAGCTGGACCGGGCTCACGCGGCTGCTGCGCGGCGAGGCGCTCAAGCTCTCGACGCTCGACTTCGTGCAGGCCGCGCACGCCTTCGCCGTGTCCGACGCGCGGATCCTCGCGCGCCACATCCTGCCGAACGTCGCGCACATCGTCATCATCTCGCTGGTCATGGATTTCTCCGGGCTGGTGCTCGCCGAAGCGGTGCTCTCGTACGTCGGCGTCGGGGTCGATCCGGCGACCACGAGCTTCGGCACCATGATCAACGCCGCACGGCTGGAAATGGGCCGCGACCCGGTGGTCTGGTGGTCGCTCGCCGCCGCGCTCGCATTCATGGTCTTGCTCGTGCTCGCCGCCAACCTCTTCGCCGATGCCGTGCGCGACGGCTTCGACCCGCGCGTACGCATCGGCGCCGCGCCCGCATGAGCCTCGCGGTCGACGAGCTGCGCACCGTGCTCGACACGCCGCGCGGCACGGTGCGCGCGGTCGACGGCGTGAGCTTCGAACTGCGCGACGGCGAATGCTTCGCGCTGGTCGGCGAGTCGGGCTGCGGCAAGTCGATGACCGCGCTCTCGCTCGTGCGGCTGCTGCCCGAGGCGGGGCGCATCGTCGGCGGCGCGGTCGCGCTCGACGGACTGGATCTGCTCGGGCTGCCGGAAGCCGCGATGCGCGCGGTGCGCGGGCGGCGCGTCGCGATGATCTTCCAGGAGCCGGCGAGCGCGCTGAACCCGGTGCTCACCGTAGGCCGGCAGATCACGGAAGTGTTCGAAAGACATACTTCCATCCGCGGCGCCGAGGCGCGCGCCAGGGCGCTCGAGCTCCTGAAATCGGTCGGCATCCCCGAGCCCGAGCGGCGCTTCGACGAGTACTCCTTCCAGCTCTCCGGCGGACAGAAGCAGCGCGTGATGATCGCCGCGGCGCTCGCCGTCGAGCCCGAAGTGCTGATTGCCGACGAGCCGACGACGGCGCTCGACGTCACCATCCAGGCGCAGATCCTGGACCTGCTCGCGGGCCTGCAGGCGAAGCGTCGCATGACGCTGCTGCTCATCACGCACGATCTCGGCATCGTCGCGCGCATGGCCGACCGCGTCGCCGTGATGTACGCCGGCGAAATCGTCGAGCTCGCCGCGAAGGCGGACTTCTTCCGCGCGCCGCAGCATCCGTATTCGCAGAAGCTCTTCGCGGCGCTGCCCACGCCGCAGCGCCGCTCCGGCGGCCTGGCGGTCATTCCCGGCCAGGTGCCGCCGCTCAGCCAGGCTTTTGCCGGCTGCCGCTTCGCCGAGCGCTGCGATCGCGTCTACGCACGCTGTCGCGTCGAAGCGCCGGCGCTGCGCGAGCCGGCCCCGCATCACTTCGCGCGCTGCCACCTTCGCGAAGCGGGCGCGGCCGGCCCGCGCGCCGAGCCGTCCGTTGAAACCGGCGCTGGCGCGCCGGAAGCGACGCAGGCGGCGGTCCTCCTCGAGGTGAAGGACCTGAAGGTGTATTTCCCGATCCGCCGCGGGCTGCTGCGCCGCACCGTCGGCCATGTGAAGGCCGTGGACGGCGTCTCGTTCGCCTTGCGCGAAGGCCGTACGCTCGCCCTGGTGGGCGAGTCGGGCTGCGGCAAGACCACCACCGGCAAGGCGCTCCTGCGGCTGATCGAGCCGACGGCGGGCAGCGTGCAGCACGCCGGGGTCGAGCTGACCGGCCTGCCGCGCGCCGCGATGCGCGCGCAGCGCGCCGCGCTGCAGATCATCTTCCAGGATCCGTACGGCTCGCTGAACCCGCGCCTGCGCGTCTCGGAGATCCTGCTCGAGGGCATGCGCAGCCTGCGCGTCCTCGACGACGACGCCGCACGCCTGCGTCGCCTCGCCGAGCTGCTGCAGGAGGTCGGGCTGCCGGCGGAGGCCCTCGCGCGCTACCCGCACGAGTTCTCCGGCGGCCAGCGCCAGCGCCTGGCGATCGCGCGCGCGCTCGCGGTCGCGCCGCAGCTCATCGTCTGCGACGAGCCGACCAGCGCCCTCGACGTCTCGGTGCAGGCGCAGATCCTCAATCTGCTGCGCACTCTGCAGGAGCGGCGCGGCCTCGCCTACCTCTTCATCACGCACAACATCGCGGTGGTCGAGTATCTCGCGCACGAGGTGGCGGTGATGTACCGCGGAAAGATCGTCGAGCACGGCGGAGTCGACGAGGTGCTGCGCCGGCCGAAGCATCCCTACACGCGCGAGCTGCTCGCTGCGGTGCCGGCTATCGACTAGCCGTCCTTTTCGCCTTGCTCCTGGGCCGCACGCGCGGCTTGCCCTTCGCGACGATCGGCGGCGCGTACATGATCGGCAGCTTGCCCATCTCCGCGGCGGCGTGGCTGCTCACGGGTACGACCATCAGCCGCGGCACGACGCGGCTGCGCGCCGGGATGCCGTTCACTTCCTTGAGCTGGGCGACGCTCATGCCGTACTTCTTCGCGATCGACTCGAGCCCCTCCCCGCGCCGCGGCGTGTAGCTCTTCCAGGAGACGAGCGAGCCCTCGTCGAGCTTCTCGAGGTTCTCGTGGAAGACGTCGATTTTGTCGGCCGGCAGGACGATGCGCGGCGTGACCGAGGCGCGGATGAGCGGCCGGCTGAAGCCCGGATTGAGGGCGATGAACTCGTCGACGGGCATCTCGGCGAGCTGCGCGGCCAGACGGATGTCGATGTCGCGCAGCTTGGTGGTGGTCGCGAAGTAGGGCTGGTTCGGGATCGGCTCGAGCGTGATGCCGAGCGCCTCGGGATTGAGGATGATGTTCTTCAGCGCCTGCAGCTTCGGCAGGTAGTGCCGCGTCTCGAGCGGCATCGAGAGGTGCTCGAAATCGGCCGGCTTGCCGGCGGCGCGATTCCTCGCCATGGCGCGCGCCACGCCGTTCTCGCCCCAGTTGTACGAGGCGAGGGCGAGCTGCCAGTCGCCGTGCATCTCGTAGAGATAGGCAAGGTAGTCGAGCGCCGCGTTGGTGGAGTCGACGATGTCGCGCCGACCGTCGTACCACCAGTTCTGCTGCAGCTCCCAGCGCCTGCCGGTTCCCGGGATGAACTGCCAGAGCCCCGAGGCGTGCGCGCGCGAGTAGGCCATCGGGTTGAAGGCGCTTTCGACCATCGGCAGCAGCGCGAGCTCGGTGGGCATGTTGCGCTTCTCCAGCTCCTCGACGATGTGGAAGAGGTAGAGCCGGCTGCGATCGAAGACGCGCTGCAGGTAATCGGGGCGCGCCGCGTAGTAGGCCATCTTTTCGCGCACCAGGGGCCCGGTCAGGTCCGGCATGGCGAAGCCCTGGCGCACGCGCTGCCAGAGGTCGACCGGCGGCACGGTGCGATCGATGGTCTTGACCGCCGGCGGCTGCGCGAGGACGGTGTTCAGACCGTCGAAGGGCGGCAGCGGCGTCGTGTCGGGCATCGTTGCCGCCGAGGGGAGCGGTGCCGGCGCCGGTGGCGTCACGGCCGCGGGCGCAGGCGCGGCAGGCGGTGTGGCAGGCGCTGGGCTCGCTTCTTCAGGTGTGGCCGGCACTGCGGGCGTTTCCGCGGGCACCACCGTGGGCGGCGGCGAGGCGCAGGCGCCGAGGAGGACCAAACAGGCGGTGAGGCAGTAGACGGTCTTGGCCATCGCAGTGCGGCCCGCATAGTGGCACAGGACGCGCCGTTGCGCCTGCTAAAAGGTCCTCTTGTGAATGTAGATTCTCTGACCCACGTGGAGATATTTGCCGACGCGGTTCCAGCGCTTGAGCTGGGCAACGCTCACGTGGTAGCGCTTGGCGATGCCGCTCAGCGTCTCGCCGCGCTTCACGCGGTGCACCGCCCGCACCGATCCGTAGACCGGAATCGGCGGGCGATACATGACCGGCAGCTTCACCGCTTCGCGCGCCTCCGCGCTCATCGGCACGACCAGGACCTTCGGCACCCGCCAGGAGCGCGCCGGCACGCCGTTCACCTTCTTCAGCTCGGCGATCGTCACCCGGAACTTCTTCGCCAGCCGGCCGAACGTCTCGCCATGCTTGGGGTGATAGACCTCCCACGACACCAGCGAATCGCCGTCGTACTTCTCCAGGTTGTCGTAGAACACCTCGACCTTCTCCGCCGGGAGGACCAGGCGCGGCTGCGCCGAGGAGCGGATCAGCGGCCGCTTGAAGCCGGGATTGAGCGCGATGAACTCCTCGATCGGCATCTCGGCGAGCTTGGCCGCGAGCTGCAGATCCATGTCCGGTGTTTCGGCGAGCGTGACGAAGTAGCGCTCGTTCGGAATGGGCTCGAGGTCGACCTTGTAGCGCTCGGGATCGAGGATGATGTTCTTCAGTGCCTGCAGCTTCGGCACGTAGTAGCGCGTCTCGCGCGGCATGCGCAGGTGCGAGTAGTCGGTCGGCCGCTTCAGCTTCTTGTTGCGCGCGATCGCGCGCGCCACGCCGTTTTCGCCCCAGTTGTACGAAGCGAGGGCGAGCTGCCAGTCGCCGTACCTCTCGTGCAGCTTCGTCAGGTAATCGAGGGCCGCGCTCGTCGAATCGACGATGTCGCGCCGCTCGTCGTACCACCAGTTCTGGTCGAGCTCGAAGCGCTTGCCGGTGCCGGGGATGAACTGCCACAGGCCGGTGGCGTGCGCTCGCGAGTACGCCATCGGATTGAAGGCGCTCTCCACCATGGGGAGCAGCGCGAGCTCGGTGGGCAGGCCGCGCCGCTCGATCTCGCCGACGATGTGATACAGGTAGAGGCGGCTGCGGTCGAAGATGCGCTGCAGGTACTCCGGATGCCCGACGTAGTAGGCGGTCTGCTGGCGCACGTAGCGGTTGTCGAGGTCGGGCATCGCGAACCCTTTGCGCACGCGCTGCCACAGGTCGTCGACGCCGGGAACGGTGCGGTCGACGGTCGCGACCGCCAGGCGCGGCGGCACGACTTCGCGCTCGCCCTTGAAAGGCGGAAGCTTCGCGATGTCGATCGGCGGCGCCGGCTTGGCCGGCGGCACCACCACGGCGGTGGGCTCGCCGCGCGGAGCGGGCGGCGGCGCGACCGCCGCCGGCGCTGGGGCAGTGGTCTGTGCTGCGGGCGGCGGCGGTTCCGGAACGGGGAGGGGTGGCGAAGCAGGCGGCGGCGAGGCGCAGGCGTACAGGAGCGCGCTGAGGCAGGCGAGGGCGAGGGTTCGCAGGCGCGCCGTCAAAACCGGTTCTTCCACTCACGGATGGCGGCGAATACGCGCACCGGATCGGCGATGCGCGCGCCGAGATACTTGTTCGCCGACTCGATGACCGCCGTCTCGCGACAGCGCAGGAACGGGTTGGTGGCCTTTTCGTCGCCGAGCGTCGAGGGAAGGGTAGGGCGACCGGCTTCGCGCAGGCGCCGGTCGCGCGCTTCGCGCCGCTCGAGCGCCGCGTTCCCGGGCTCCACTGCCCTGGCGAAGCCGATGTTGGCGAGCGTGTATTCGTGCCCGCAATAGATCTTCGTGTCGTCGGGAAGGGCGCGCAGCTTCTCGAGGGACGCAAACATCTGCTCCGGCGTGCCTTCGAAGAGCCGCCCGCAGCCGCAGGCGAAGAGCGTGTCGCCGCAGAAGAGGGCGCCGCCGCCATAATAGGCAATGTGCGCGCGCGTATGGCCGGGAATGTCGAGCACCGAGAAGCGGGCGCCGAGCTGCCCGATCTCCACCGTGTCGCCCTGCGAAACCGGCCGGGTCACCGTGGCGATGGGCTCGCCCCGCGGCCCGTACACCGGGACGCTCCAGCGCTCGAGCAGGCGGGCGATGCCGCCGACGTGGTCCGGATGGTGATGCGTCGCGAGCACCGCGGCGAGCGCAAGCTTCTCCTGCGCGAGATAATCGAGCACGGGCTGGGCGTCGCCCGGATCGACCACCGCCGCATGGGTGGCGTTGCGCAGCGTCCAGACGTAGTTGTCCTTGAACGCCCTGACTGCGGCGACTTCATAACCGACTTCGGCGAGCATCGTGCGGCAGTCCTTCTTGCAGAACGGATCGCAAAAGTATAACGGGGAGCGCTCGTCGCTTTCCGCCTGGCTGGCGACGCCCCAGGGAGCCTATGTGCTCGGCTGGGAGCGCGCCCAGTTTGACAGCGCGGTTGACGATGTATTCGGTTACCGGGCCGTGCAGGTCGGACTACCCGAGGTCGACTTCCTGCGACAGAACCGCATCCAGTTCCGCTTCACGCTCGCGCTCGAGCCGGGCGCCGCGCTCGCCGCGGACCCGCTGCAGCTGCCGCTCGAGTCGCAGAGCCTCGACCTCGTGGTGCTGCCGCACGTACTCGAGTTCCACGCCAATCCGCACCAGGTGCTGCGCGAGGCCGAGCGCGTGCTGCGCCCGGAAGGGCACGTCATCGTCTCGGGCTTCAATACCGCGTCGCTCTGGCGGCTGCGCCAGCTCACGCCGTTCCTCGAGAAGGCCGGCGCGCCGTGGGACGCCCACTTCATCGGCCTGCTGCGGCTTCGCGACTGGCTGCGCGTGCTCGGCTTCGAGCTGAACGGCGGCAAGATCGGCTGCTACGTCCCGCCGGTCGCGAGCAAGGTGTGGCTCGAGCGCTTCGCGTTCATGGACAAGGCCGGCGCGCGCTGGTGGCCGGTGCTCGGCGGCGTCTACGTGGTGCGCGCGGTGAAGCGCGTCGCCGGCCTGCGGCTCGTCACGCCGGCCTGGCGCAAGGAGCGGGCGCGGCGCCGTGCGTTGGCGCCCGTGACCCAGAGAACGCACAAGAACCACCATCATCACCCGCATGCGCGATGAGCTGGTGGAGATATACAGCGACGGCGCCTGCCGGGGCAATCCCGGTCCGGGCGGCTGGGGCGCGCTGCTCAGGCTGAAGAGCGCGACGCGCAGCGCGGAGCGCGAGCTCTGGGGCGGGGAGGCGTCGACCACCAACAACCGCATGGAGCTGACGGCGGTGATCCGCGCCCTCGAAGCGCTGAAGCGGCCGAGCCGGGTGCGGCTCTATACGGACTCGCAGTACGTGCATAAGGGCATCTCGGCCTGGATCCGCCAGTGGAAGCGCAACGGCTGGCGCACCGCCGAGCGCAAGCCGGTGAAGAACGCCGACCTCTGGCAGCGCCTCGACGAGCTCGCGGCGCGACATGAGGTAGAGTGGCACTGGGTGCGCGGTCACGCCGGGCACCCGGAGAACGAGCGGGCGGACGCGCTCGCGAACAAGGGGATACCGAGCTAGGGACGCAGGCCCCCGCTTTCGCGGGGGCGACGAAGTGGACAGCACAGGGAAGAGAAGAAGAACATGCGCCAAGTCGTCCTCGACACCGAGACCACCGGCCTCAACCCCAAGCTCGGCGACCGCATCATCGAAATCGGCTGCATCGAGATCCTCTCGCGGCGGGTGAGCGAGCGGCAGTTTCACGTGTACCTGAATCCGGAGCGCGAGGTCGATCTCGGCGCGACGCGGGTGCACGGCCTGACGCGCGAGGACCTCGCGGCGAAGCCGAAATTCGCCGCGGTGGCGCGCGAGTTCCTGGACTTCGTGCAGGGCGCCGAGCTCCTCATCCACAACGCCGATTTCGACGTCGAGTTCCTCGACGCGGAGCTCGCGCGGGCCGGACTCGGGCGCCTCGCCGAGCACGTCCTCAAGGTGACCGACACGCTCGCCTTCGCGCGCGAGCTGCACCCGGGCCGCAAGAACTCGCTCGACGCGCTCTGCGAGCGCTACTTCGTGAGCAACGCGCACCGCCAGCTGCACGGCGCGCTGCTCGACGCGCGGCTGCTCGCCGAGTGCTATCTCGCCATGACGCGCGGCCAGGAGAGCCTGGTCATGGAGCTCGAAACCCCGGCCGCGGCGGCCGCGGCCCTCGCCGCCCTGCGGATCGACGTCGCCAACCTGATCGTCCTGCCCGCCGCAGCCGACGAGGTGGCGCTGCACGAGCGCTACCTCGACGCCATGGAGAAGGAGGCGAAGGGGCCGGCGCTGTGGCGAAAGCTCGCGGCTAGCTAGAGAGGCGCGCGGCGCGCGGCAGCCACTCGCCGCCGCCGATTTCGCGGCGCGCGCTCGGCAGGCTGATCTGGTAGTTGATCAGGTAGACGCTCGCGTCGTTGCGGTACTCCTCGATCTGCTTCGCATCGAGCACGTGCTCGAAGGTCCGCTCGAGCTTGGGCGCGCGGTGCGCCGTGGACTTGACGAAGAGCTCGAAGCCGTAGCGCCCGGGGGCGAGATGCAGCGGCGGGGTGCGGCCCTTCTCCGCGAGGTCGAAGAGCACGAACTTGGCGGCCGAGCGCCGGCCCTCGAGCGCGAAGGCGGTGAAGGGCTCGAGCACGTTGTCCGGGTCGAGGCGGCGCTTCGCCTGCAGGAAGCGCTGCATGTCGATCTCGGCGATCGGCGAGAGGAGCACCGAATGCTGCGTGTCGCCGTCGATCGTCAGGCGCACCGCGACCCATTCCACGATGCCGTCCGCGGCGCCGGCGTTGGTGAACTGCAGCGGCAGCAGGAAGCGCGCGTCGCCCGCGGTGCGGCTCGAGCGCGGCAGGATCACGTCGCCGGCCAGCACCTCGGGCGCGAACTCGAAGAGCCGGATCTTGGCGAGCGCCGCGATGGCGACGCCGAGCGCGGCGAGCGACAGGCCGAGCGGCAGCCACGCGGGCGCGGAGAAAAGCTGTGCGGCGAGCGCGGCGAGCGCGAATGCCGCGAGGCCTATGGCGAGCAGCAGGACGTAGACGCCTTTTCGCATGCGCCGATTTGAGCGCCGGCCATGTGAAGCGTCAATGCGCCGGGCCGCTATACTTGGACCATGCCCGCCGACGCTGCGCGTAACATTTTCGAGCAGGATCTGCCCAAGACCCCGGCGAACTATGCGCCGCTCACGCCGCTTTCCTTCCTCGAGCGCGCCGCCTACGTCTATCCCGACCGCGTCTCGGTGATCCACGGCGAGCAGCGCTACACCTGGCGCGAGACCTACGCGCGGTCGCGACGCCTCGCCTCGGCGCTCGCGCGTCGCGGCGTCGGCGTCGGCCATACCGTGGCGGCCATGCTGCCCAACACGCCGGCGATGTACGAGGCGCACTTCGGCGTGGCGATGGCGGGCGCCGTGCTGAACACCCTCAACACGCGCCTCGACCCCGAGGCGATCGCCTTCATGCTGGAGCACGGCGAGGCGCGCCTGCTGATCACCGACCGCGAGTTTTCGCCGATCGTCGAAGCGGCGCTCGGCCTGCTGGAAAGGAAGATCCCGGTGATCGACGCGGAAGACCCGCAGTTCCGCGGCGGCAAGCGGCTGGGCGAGACGACCTACGAAGCGCTGCTCGAGGAGGGCGATCCGCAATTCGCCTGGCGCTGGCCGCTCGACGAATGGGAGGCGATCTCGCTCAACTACACCTCCGGCACGACCGGTAACCCGAAGGGCGTGGTCTATCACCATCGCGGCGCCTACCTCAACGGCGTCGGCAACATCCTCGTCTGGGGCATGCCGCACCACTCGGTGTACCTGTGGACGCTGCCGATGTTCCACTGCAACGGCTGGTGCTTCCCCTGGACCATGGCGGCGAACGCCGGGACCAACGTCTGCCTGAGGAAGGTCGAGGCGAAAGCGATCTTCGACCTGATCCGCCAGCATCGCGTCACGCATTACTGCGGCGCGCCGATCGTCCACCAGACGCTGATCAATGCGCCCGAGGAGATGAAGCGCGGCATCGACCACCAGGTGAGCGCGCTGGTCGCCGCGGCCGCGCCGCCCGCCGCGATGATCGAAGGCATGCAGAAGATGGGATTCAACCTGACGCACGTCTACGGCCTCACCGAGGTCTACGGCCCGGCCACCGTGTGCGCGAAGCACCCGGAATGGCAGGCGCTGCCGCTCGCCGACCAGGTTCGCCTCAACGGGCGGCAGGGCGTGCGCTACCACGTCGAGGAAGGCCTCGCGGTGATGGACCCGCAGAGCATGCGGCCGGTGCCGGCGGACGGCGAGACGATGGGCGAGATCATGTTCCGCGGCAACATCACGATGAAGGGCTACCTGAAGAACCGCAAGGCCACCGAAGAGGCCTTCCGCGCCGGGTGGTTCCATTCCGGCGACCTCGCGGTCATGCAGCCCGACGGCTACGTGAAGATCCGCGACCGTTCCAAGGACATCATCATCTCCGGCGGCGAGAACATCTCGTCGCTCGAGGTCGAGGACGTGCTGTACCGCCATCCCGCCGTGCTCGGCGCGGCCGTGGTGGCGAAGCCCGATGCGAAGTGGGGCGAGACGCCCTGCGCTTTCGTCGAGCTGAAGGCCGGCGCAGCGGTGTCGGAGCAGGAGATCATCGAGTTCTGCCGCGCGCAGCTCGCGAGGTTCAAGGCGCCGCGCGCGGTGGTGTTCGGCGAGCTGCCGAAGACCTCCACGGGCAAGATCCAGAAGTTCTTGCTGCGCGAGAAGGCGAAGTCCGCCACGGCGATCGATACATGAGCGCAATACCAAAGACGGAAGAGGCGATCCTGCTCCGCGAGGATCGCGACAGCATCTGCACGCTGACGATGAACCGTCCGGCGCAGATGAACCTGCTCACGAGCGAGATGCTTTCCTCGCTCCAGCAGGCCCTCGAAAGCATCGAGAAAGACACGAGCATCCGCGTCGTCATCCTCGCCGCGGCGGGCAAAGGCTTCTGCGCCGGTCACGACATCAAGGAGATCCGCGCGCTCGAGGAGCTGCCGAAGATCGAGGCGCTGTTCGCGAAGTGCAGCCGGATGATGCAGACCCTCACGTCGCTGCCGCAGCCCGTCATCGCCCGCGTCCAGGGCGCGGCCGCCGCCGCCGGCTGCCAGCTCGTCGCGCAGTGCGATCTCGCCGTCGCCTCGGAGGCCGCGAAGTTCACCACGCCGGGCGTGACCTGGGGCTTCTTCTGCTCGACGCCGGGCGTCGCCGTAGCGCGCAACGTCTCGCGCAAGCGCGCGATGGAGATGCTGCTCACCGGCGAGCTCGTCGACGCGCGCCAGGCGCTGGAATGGGGCCTGGTGAACCGCGTCGTGCCTGCGGAAGACCTCGTGCGCGAGACCGAGGCGCTGGCGCGCAAGATCGCCGAGAAGCCGCCGGTGACCGTGGCGACCGGCAAGCGCGCCTTCTACGAGCAGCTCGAGCTCGGCGCGGCGAAGGCCTACGAGCTCGCCTCGTGCGCCATCTCCGCGAGCTTCGCGCACGACGAGGGCCGGCAGGGCATGGACGCTTTCCTCGAGAAGCGCCCGCCGCCCAAGCACTAGGCGCCGAGGTTGACGACGACGCCGGAAAGCTGCCCGGCCCTCGGCGAGGCAAGGAAGGCCACCATGTCGCCGACCTGCTCGGGCTCGATCACATTGCCCATCAGCTCCGCATAGCGGCTCTCGTCGCCGAACCTTGCCCTGGCCGAAGCCTTCATCAGCGTGACGATGCGGTCGGTGCGCGTCGAGGGCGGATGCACGCCGACCACGCGCACGCCGCTCTCTTTTGCGCCCTTGCCGAGCGCCTTGGTGAATGCGGCGAGCCCGGCGTTGCCGACCGCGCCGCAGATGTACTCGAACGGATGTGTTTCCCCGGCCATGCCGATCACGTTGACGATGACGCCGCTCTTGCGCGCCTTCATCCGCGAGTAGAGCTCGCGCGAGAGGTTGATGAAGCCGAACACCTTGAGCTCCCAGGCATGGCGCCACTTCGCCTCGTCGACCGTCTCGAGCGTGCCGCCCGGGATGTCGCCGGCGTTGTTCACGAGGATGTCGACCTCCGCGCAATCCGCGGCGAGCCGGCGCAGCGCCGCGCCGTCCCGCAGGTCCACCGAATGCGCGGTCGCCTCGCCCAGGATCTCTTCGCGGGCGCTCTTCAATCGCTGCGGGTCGCGAGCAGCGATGTGCACGCGGCATCCCTCGCCGGCGAATGCCTTGGCGCACGCGAGGCCGATGCCTTTCGAGCCGCCGGTGACGAGGACCGATTTGCCCTTCAAGCCGAGATCCATCTAGATTTCCCGTCCCTCTGAAAAAAGGAAAGCGCAATGCCCGCCTATATCATCGCCCAGATCAACGTCCGCGACGCCGAGAAGTACCAGGAATACGCGAAACGCGCCGGCCCGGCCGCGGCGAAGTACGGCGGGCGCTACCTCGTGCGCGGCGGCGCGAAGCACCCGCTCGAGGGCGAGATCCCGTTCTCGAGGATCGTGGTCGCGGAATTCAAGGACGTGGAGAGCGCGAAGCGCTACTACCACTCGCCCGAATACCAGGAAGCGCGCAGCCACCGGGTCGGCGCCGCCGACTTCAACATGGTGATCGTCGAGGGCGCCGCCTAGAGCCAGGCGGGGGCAGGCAGCCCCTTGCTCTCGAGGAAGGCGCGGTTGAAGAGCTTCGACTGGTAGCGCGTGCCGGAGTCGGCGAGGATCGTCACGACGGTGTGCCCGGGACCGAGGTCGCGCGCGAGGCGGATCGCGGCGGCGACGTTGATGCCGCTCGAGCCGCCGAGCACCAGCCCTTCTTCGCGCACCAGGTCGAAGATGACCGGCAGCGCTTCGCTGTCCGCAATGCGGTAGGCGTCGTCGACCTTCGCCATCGCCACGTTCTTCGTCACGCGTCCCTGGCCGATGCCTTCGGTGATCGAGGAGCCTTCGGATTTCAGCTCGCCGTGCTTGAACCAGCCGTACATCGCCGCGCCCATCGGGTCCGCGGCCGCGATTTTCACCTGGGGATTCTTTTCTTTGAGGAAGCAGCTCACGCCGGCCAGCGTTCCCCCGGTGCCGATCGCGCAGGTGAAGCCGTCGACCTTGCCGCCCGTCTGCTCCCAGATCTCGGGGCCGGTGCTGCGGTAGTGACCGTCGGCATTCGCGGTGTTGTCCCACTGGTTCGCCCAGAACGCGCCCATCTCTTTCGCAAGCCGTTCCGACACGTGCACATAGTTGCTCGGGTCCTTGTAGGGCACCGCCGGGACCTCGCGCAGCACCGCGCCGCAGAGGCGCAGCATGTCTTTCTTTTCCTGGCTCTGCGTTTGGGGAATGACGATCAGCGTGCGATAGCCGCGCGCGTTGCCGACCAGCGTGAGCCCGATGCCGGTATTCCCCGCAGTGCCCTCGACGATCAGACCCCCCGGCTCGAGAAGGCCACGCTCCTCGGCGTCGAGAATCAGGTACAGCCCCGCGCGGTCCTTCACCGAGCCGCCCGGATTGAGGAACTCGGCTTTGCCCAGGATCTCGCACCCGGTCTGCTGGGAAGCTCCTCGCAGCCGGATGAGCGGCGTGTGGCCGATCGCCTCTACCAGGCCGTCACGGATCTGCATCAGTCCGCGTCCCGGTAGCGTCGGTCGAACTCGCTCACCCAATCGAAGCCCATGAGCGCGCTGAAGGCCTTGAAGTCGTACAACTGCAGCGACACCGCCTTGTCCGCCTTCAGCTCCTGCAATGCCGTTTCGAAGGCAGCGGCCACGGCGAGGAAGCCGAGCGCCGGGTAGATGGCGATGCGATAGCCGAGCTCGCGCAGCGTCGCCCGGTCTACGAGCGGAGTGCGGCCGCCGCCGTGCACCATGTTGGCGAGGAGCGGCACCCCTTCGAACGCCCGGCCGATGCGGCGCATCTCCTCGAGCGATTCCGGCGACTCGATGAAAAGCACGTCGGCGCCCGCGCGCAGGTAGCGCTCGCCGCGGCGCAGCGCCTCGTCCAGCCCGAGCGAGGTGCGCGCATCGGTGCGCGCCACGACGAGGAAATCCCGATCCCGGCGGCTCTCCACGGCCACGCGCACCTTGGCGGCCATCTCTTCGGTGGCGAGCACTCGCCGTCCGAGCATGTGCCCGCACTTCTTCGGGAATTCCTGGTCCTCGAGCTGGATCGCACAGGCGCCCGCGTCTTCGTAGCCGCGCACCGTGTGCTGGACGTTGAGCAGGCCGCCGTAGCCGGTGTCGGCGTCGGCGACGAGCGGGGTGCTCGTCCTGGCGGCGATTTGCGCGACCCTTGCCACCATGTCGGTGTACGTGGCGAGCCCGGCGTCGGGCAGGCCGAGATAGGAAGCGACGATGCCATACCCCGTCGCATACAGGCAGTCGAATCCCATGCGGTCGGCGATCTTCGCCGAGATGAGGTCGAAGACGCCCGGCGCCACGACCAGCCCGGGCTTGCGCAGCCGCTCCGCCAGCGCTTTGCGCTTGCCTTCCATCAGCGGGTCGGCCGGTGCAGATAGCGGCCGCGCGGCTTGCCGAGAACGTTCCCGTTCTCGCAGATCAGCTCGCCGCGCAGGAACGTCGCCTTCACCCTAGCGCCCAGCTCGACTCCTTCGAACGGCGTATAGCCCTGGGTGGACTGGGAATCGGCGGCGCGCACGGTCCAGGACTCGCGCGGGTCGACGAGCGCGAGGTCGGCGTCCAGCCCGTCGGCAATGTCGCCCTTCGAGTTGAGCCCGAAGCGGCGCGCCGGGTTGCGGCTGGTGAGCTCGGCGATGCGGTTGTACGAGAGGCCGCGCTTCGCCCCTTCGGAGACCAGCGCGGGCAGCAGGTATTCCGTGCCGCCGAAGCCCGACTTCGCCAGCCAGATGTTGCCCAGGGCATTCTTCGCCGCCTTGGTCTCGTGCCGGCAGCACGCATGGTCGCTCACCACCCAGTCGACCTTGCCGGCGAGCAGTTGTTCCCAAAGGTACTCGACGTCCTCGCGCGGCCGGATCGGCGGGTTTACTTTGGCCAGCACGCCCGAAGGGGAATTCACATCGAGAACGAGATGGCCGATGGTGACCTCGCGACGGAAGTCGATGTGCGGTAAGACCTCGGCCATCTGCAGCGCCGCGTGCAGCGCCTTGCGCGAGGAGAGGTGCAGCAGGTTGATCGTCGGCAGCGCCGCCTCGTTGGCGAGGTAAGCGGCGATGAACACGGCAAGGCCCTCGGAGTGCGGCGGGCGAGCGGCATGATAGGCGGCGAGCCCGTCGAGCTTGCGCTCGGTTTCCACGATGCGCGTATAGGCCGTCATGATCTCCGCCGTCTCGCAGTGCAGCGAAAGGCTGAGCTGCGAGGCCTTGCCGGGGAAGCGCTCGCGCGCCGCCTGCAGGCCGCGCATGATGAACTCGAAGTGCGCGAGGTCGTAACGCTCTTCCGGCGCGATCATGAGGAAGTCGCGCTGGCTGTCCGAGCGCCCGTGCAGGCCGTGGGAGCCGTAGAACATGAAGATCTTGAAGGATGCGACGCCGTGCTTCTCGATCAACGCCGGGATCTCGGCGATATGCGCTCGATCCATCGGCGCGAGGTGGTAGCCGTAGTCGACGTGGAAACGTCCTTCCGAGATCCGCAGCACTTCGGGGAAGAAATCGAGATAGGGCCCGCCCTTGTTCAGGTAGTACTGGCCGGTGCGGAAGTAGTTCAGGCTCGAGGTGACGCCGCCCTGCGCGGCGGCGCGGCTCTCGCTCACCGCGTCCTCGGCGAGCGGCGAGTAGATGCCGCAGTGCATGTGCGCGTCGACTACCCCGGGGAAGGCGAGGCGGCCCTTGCCGTCGTAGACCGTCTTGGCCGCCGTGCCGAGGTTCGGGCCGATGCCGGCGAACGTTCCGCCGGTAATGCCGATGTCCGCCTCGCGCACCACGGAGTCACCGGGGCGCGCAACGCGAACGTTCTTGATCAGGAGGTCGTATTGCATCGCAGCCTTTTCTCGAGATGCGGCACCAGGCCGCCGTCGCGAATGAGGGTCATGAGGAACGCCGGAATCGGCTCGCAGCCGAGCTCTTCACCGGTGCTCAGGTTCCTGAGCTCGCCGCGCGCGCAGTCGAGCTCGAGCTCGTCGCCGGCCCGGATGCGCTTCGCCCGCGCGCAGACGAGCGCCGGCAGGCCGAGATTGATGGCGTTGCGATAGAAGAGGCCGGCGAAGGATTCGGCGATGAGCGCCGCGATGCCCAGGTGCTTGAGCGCTTCGGGCGCCTGCTCGCGCGAGGACCCGGCGCCGAAATTGCGTCCGGCGACGACGAAATCGCCTTTCTTCACCGAAGAGGCGAATTCCGGCAACACGGTTTCCATGCTGTGCCGCGCGATCTCCTCGATGCCGAGCTTCATGTAGCGGCCGGGCGCAATGGCGTCGGTATCCACGTTGTCGCCGAAGACCCATGCCTTCACGCCAGCACCTCGCGCGGGTCGGCGATGCGGCCGGCGAGGGCCGAGGCGGCGACGGTGTACGGGGAGGCGAGGTAGACCTGCGCCGAGGCGGAGCCCATGCGCCCCTTGAAGTTGCGCGCGGTGCTCGAGATCGCCACCGTGTTCTCGGCGAGCAGCTGCTCGCCGTAGCCCGCGCACATACCGCACGAACTGGGCAGGAGCTCGGCGCCGGCCTCGAGGAGGACCTTGATCGTGCCCTCGTGCTCGGCCGCCTGCCGATCGCGCACGCTCGCGGGGGCGACGAGCAGCTTCGCCCGGGACTTCCGGCTTTTCAGCACGCGGGCCGCCATGCGCAGGTCGGCGAGCTTCGCGCCGGTGCACGCGCCGATGTAGGCCACGTCGACCTTTTCGCGAAACTCGCTCACCGGGCGGCTGTTCGCCGGGCTGTGCGGCGCGCCGACCTGCGGCTCGATGTGCGCGGCATCGAAGCGGTGCTCGGCCAGCAGCTCGGCGTCCCGGTCGCTGTCCCAGAGCTCGATCTCGCCGCCCAGATAGTCGCGGGTCACGTCGTCGGAGGCGATGAGGCCGGTCTGGCCGCCGAGCTCGGCAGTCATGTTGCACAGGGTCATGCGCTCCTGCATTTCGAGCTTGCGGATCGCCGGTCCGCGGTACTCGACCGCGTGATAGCCGCCCCCGTCCATGCCGAAGCGGCCGATGAGGAAGAGCATGACGTCCTTGGCGCACACGCCTTCGGCGAGGGCGCCGTCGAAATGCATCGCGATGGTGTGCGGCACCTTGAGCCAGATCTTGCCCGTGACCACGACGCCGAGCATCTCGGTCGCACCCACGCCGAACATGTACGCGGCGAAAGCGCCGCCGGTCGGCGAATGGCTGTCGCCGCCGACGGCGAACATGCCGGGGCGGAGATAGCCGCGCTCGGGCAGCACCACGTGGCAGATGCCCTCGGCGTCGTGGAAGCGCTCTATGCCCGCCTCGCGTACCCATTCGCGCGCGATGCGCAGGATCTTGCGGCTCTCTTCGTCGTAGGCGGGGACGTAGTGGTCGGTGATCACCACGAGCCTCGCGGGGTCCCACACTTTCGCACCGAGACGCTCGAGCACCGGCTTGAGGCGGCGCGGCCCGCTCGAGTCGTGAACCATGGCGAGGTCGACCTTGCAGGTGACGATCTCGCCGGGCGTGACGCTCTCTTTGCCGGCGGCGCGGGCGACGAGTTTTTGCGCCAGGGTTTGCGGAGTCAACCCTGCTCCATGAACTCGTTGAGCGCCTTTTCCGGCGGGCGCGCAAAGTTCGAGCGCCGGCTCACCGCGATGCCGGCGTCACGCTTGAGCTTGACGGCCAGCTCCGCGCTCTTCGCCATGACCGTCATGCCGTTGACGATCGGCGCGCCGTCGATGCTCGCGCCGTGCGCGCCGCCAAAGAGCATCATCGGGATGCCGCCGGCGGGGACGATGACATCGGCGCCGGCGTCGAGCAGGGCGCGGCACTCGCGCTCCCAGAGCGGGTTCAATTTCCTGAATGCCTCCGCATCCGCGAAGGCGGCGATGTAGTCGAGCACGCTCGCGTCGACCGCGCGCACGCCGACCACCCGGCCCTGCATCCCGTACTTGACGATCTGGTCCTCGTGCCAGGGGATGAAGGCGGGATTGATCGTGACGAGCCCCAGCTTGCGTCCGAGCGTGAGGCAGAAATGCAGCGTCGTCTCGCCCAAGCCGAGCACGGGAATGTCGACGGCGGACTTCGCTTCCGCAAGCCCGGGATCCTGGAAGTGCGTGACCGCCACGACGTCGTATCCCTGGCGCTCCGCTTCCACGGCATTGCGAATGAAGTTGCGCCCGACCCGGTACTCGGTGAGCGCGTGCGTCGTCGTCGCCGGCGGCGTCGTCGTGTTGAAGGTGAAGTCGAACTCCGGATCGAGCACCGCCCTGAAATGCGCTTCGACCTTGGCGATGTACGGCGCCATGAGCGCACGGTCGGTGGCTCCTTGGAACCAGATCCTGTACTTGCTCATTTCTCCTCCACTAGCGCGAGCACCCGAAGCGGACTGCCGCTTCCGTTGCGTATCTTGAGCGGCGCGGCGAAGACGACGGCGCCGGTCGGCGGCAGCTTGTCGAGGTTGGTAAGGCACTGCAGGCCGTAGCGGCCGGCGCCATGCATGTAGTAATGGCAGGGGTAGGGCGGCCGAAGGTGGTACGCCTGGCCGGCGTCGGTGCCGATCGACTCGGTGCCGAAGCCGAGCACGTCGCGCTCCTCTACGAGAAAGCGCACGGCGTCGGCGTCGGGGCCAGGCGTGTGCTGACCCGTCTCGTCGTAGTTCTGGTAGGCCTCGGCATCCGTGCTGCGCTTCGACCAGTCGGTGCGCATGAGCACCCACGAGCGCGGCGCGATCCGGGCGTGCCGCTTTTCCCACTCGAGGAGGTAGGGCTTGGTGAGCAGGAAGTCGGGGTCGGCCGCCGACTCCTGGCTGCAGTCGATGACGAACGCCGGGCCGATGAAGCGATCGACCGGAATGCTGTCGGTCGCGTTGTTCGCCAGGTCCTTGCCGGAAATCCAGTGCACGGGAGCGTCGAAGTGCGTGCCGGTATGCTCGCCGCAGGAGAAGTTGTTCCAGTACCACGCCGGCCCGCGCTCGTCGTAGTGCGAGACCTCCTCGATGCGGAAGGGCCAGGCCTGGCCCATTTCGGGCGGCAGCGAGATGTGGGGGAACTCGGGCGAGAGGGTCTCGGTGAGGTCGACGACCCTGATCTTGCCGGTCGCGAGACCCTGCGCGAGCTGCGCAAGCGCGCTCATGTCGAGAGTTCCCTTTCCAAAGCCTTCGGATTGTCGCGCCATCGCGCGAGCCATTCCTGCGCGACGTCGCCCGGATAGACATCCTCGACGCCTTCCTGCAGCGCTTTGACGATCGCATTGGCGAGATTGGCCGGCGCGAGCTTGGGCGGCGGCAGGAGCTGGTTCCATTCGTCGTCGATCGGGCCGGGGAAGACGTTGACCACGCGCACGCCCGCGGGACGCATCTCGGCGCGCAGGCACTGCGCGAGCGAGTAGGCGGCGGCCTTCGACGCGGAGAAAGTGCCGTGCTGCGGGAAGTTGGCGAGCGCATAGATCGAGAGCACGTTCACCCAGGCGACCGCGCTCGCCAGCCCGTCGGCGCCGCGCGAGCGCATCGCCGGGCCGAACTCCTGCGCGAGGCGCAGCAGGCCGAAGTAGTTGACATCCATCTCGGCGCGCGCCGCATCGACGCCGGGCCGGTTGGCGATGCCATAGGTGCGATGCACCTCGGCATTGTTCACCAGGATGTCGACCTTGCCGCCGATCTCGCCTGCGACCTCGCGCACGTTCTTCGAGTCGGTGACGTCGAGCGGCAGGAGCGTGACCTGCGGCAGGCTTTTCAGCTCGTCGAAGCCGCCGAACTTCTTCCACGGCTCGGCGTAGCCGACCCAGATGAGCTCCGCCTTGGCGGCGGCGAAAGCATGGACCAGGGACTGGCCGAGCCGCGTCTTGCCGTCGGTGACGAGCACCTTGCGGAACTTCGGGTCGCAGGTGAATTCGCGCAGCTGGCGGTCTTCGGCCATGTTCGCATTCTCCTCGTTTGGCAGCGCCACCATCACCGCTTGGCCGGCGCGATCGAGCTTGACCTGCACGTTGACCCGCGAAGGCGCCGGCGCCACTTCCTCGTGCAGGTGCGCGACCACGATCGGTCCGCAGTCAAGGCGCACCAGGCCGAGCCGCCAGGGGAGGCGCTCGCGGAAGAAGAGGTCGTTGCTGTGGTGCAGGACGCTTGCCGAGAGCAGCTCGCCGCCTTGCGGCTGCGTCCGCCAGGCGAGTTTGACGGAAAGGCACTTCTGGCATGCCTCGCGCGGCGGGTACTGCACCGTGCCGCAGCTTGTGCACTGCTGCAGCTCGAAACGTCCGAGCGCGGCCGCGGCCGTCAAACCGAGCGCGATGCGGCTGCGCGCCGCCGGCGGCAGCGTCGGCAGGCGCGTGCGCAGGACCGGATTCTTGCGCTTGGGCCGCTCTAGCACGAAAGAATGGCGGCGCCCGACCCGAGGCCGCGATCGAAGTTGATCATGCCGAAGCCGCTGACCAGGCCGAGCTTTGCGCCCTGGACCTGGCGTGCCGCCGCCTGCCCGGTGAGCTGGCGCAGCGCCTCGACCATGCCGAGCGAACCGCCCGCCGCGCCGGCTTGACCGACGGAGAGCTGTCCGCCCGACGTATTGAGGGGAAAGCTGCCGTCCCAGGTGAAGCTGTGGCGACGCACGAAGGCGGCGCCTTCGCCCTTGCCGCAGAAGCCCAGATCCTCGAGCTGCATGAGCGAGATCACCGGATAGTCGTCGTACGTTTCGACGAAGTCCATGTCCTGCGGGCCGGCACCCGCCTGCTGGTAGAGGTCGGCGCGATCGAGAGCCCATCCGGCGCGCATCTGCACCGGGTCGGCCGCAAAGGCGTTGTGCCGTTCGATGGTTGCCAAAAGGCGACAGGACTTGAGACCCAGGGAGCGAGCGCGATCGGTGCTCATGACGAGGAAGGCATCGGCGCCGGCGCAGGGCATGACGCAGTCGAAGAGGTGCAGGGGCTCGGCGATCGCCCGCGCGCCAAGGTACTCCTGCAGCGTCAGCGGGTTCTTGAAAAGCGCGTGCGGAAATTTCAGCGCGTTGGCCCGCTGCGCCACGCACAGCTTGCCGAAGTCCTCGCGCGTGGCGCCGTAGTGGCTCATGTAATAGGCGGTGAGGAAGGCGAAGCTCGCGTTCGGCCCGCCGGCGCCGTAGGGATATACGGCGTCGCGCGCGAACTGACTGAAATTCGCGAGCGTGAGGCGGAAGGAATCGACGTGATTCGTGTCCCCGGCGAGACACGCGACGACCTCGGCGTCGCCGGCCTGCACGGCGCGCGCCGCGCGCCGGAGCATCACCACGCCGCTCGCGCCGCCGAACGGAACGTGGTCGAGCCAGCGCGGCGAGAGGCCCAGGTGCTGGGTCAGGCCGATCGCCGTATCGGGCGCGAGCGTGAAGCTCGACACGGCGAGACCGTCCAGCTCTTCCTTCTCCAGACCCGACTCCTGCAACAGCGAAGCGAGCGCCCTCGCCAGCCACCAGTGCGCGGCGCGGATCGAGTAGCGCACGTAGGGCACGGTTACCGGCGCCGCGACGGCAACCCCCTCGTAGCCGCGTCGGCTCACGGGCGGCGCTTGCGCGAGCGCAGGTCGAAGCTGCGCTCGGGCGCGATGGCGAAGTCGGCGAGGCGCGCCTTCTGCACCTTGTTGGTCGAGGTCACGGGAAGCTCGGCGAGGAACGCGACATGCCCCGGCGCCTTGAAGTAGGCGAGGCGCTCGAGGCACCAGTCCTGGATGGAGAGCGCGGTGCTCTGCGTCGGCGCATGCTCGGGCGCGAGCACGACGCACGCCATCACCTCCTCGTCGCGCACCTCGTCCGGCTTGGCGATGACCGCGACCTGCGCGACGGCGGGATGGCCGGCGAGCGCGGCCTCGACCTCGAGCGCGGCGATGTTCTCGCCGGAGCGGCGGATGATGTTCTTGCGCCGATCGACGAAATGCAGCGCGCCGTCGGCGCCCAGGCGCATGCAGTCGCCGGTGTGGAACCAGCCGTCGCGCCACGCTTCCGCGGTCGCGCGATCGTCCTTCAGGTAACCCGAGAAGAAGCCGCGCCTCGGATCCGCGCCGCGCTGGCGCACCAGCAGCTCGCCCGTGTCCTCCTCGATGCGGAAATCGAGATCGTCGCGAGGAAAGCCGATGCAGCGCGTGCCGACGTGCCGCGGCTCGCGGCTCGCGGCGATGTAGCCGGCGCCGCCGGTCTCGGTCATCGCCCAGGCCTCGATCAGCGGGAAACCGAAACGCTGCTCGAAGGCGGCGTGGTCTGCGGGGTTGGCGTTGGCGCCGAAGCCGAAGCGCACCTCGTGCGCGCGCTCATCGGCCGAAGCCGGCTGCCGCATCAGGATGGCGGGCATGACGCCGAGGTAGTGCACGATCGTCGCGCGCGAGCGCACCACGTCGCGCCACCACGTGCGCGGGTGGAAGCGATCGAGCTGGACGACACAGCCGGCGGTCAGGATCATCGCCGTCGTCGACACGGCGAGCGCGTTCATGTGGAAGAGCGGCAGGGGCGTGATGAGGCGCTCTTCGCCGAAGCGCAGCTCGCACAGCCCGCCTTCCTCCACATAGCGACGCCCTACGTAGAGGAAGTAGAAGTTGCTGAGCAGGCAGCCCTTCGGCTTGCCCGTGGTCCCCGAGGTGTAAAGCAGCGCGCATTCGCTCGCCTCGCCGGGCTTCGGCGCGGGGGGCGGATCGAAGCCGTCGACGGCGGGTGAGTCGACGACCAGCACCGCCTCGCTGTGCTCGAGCACGTACTCGAGCTCGGCCGGCCGGCAGTCGGGGTTGAGCGGCACCACCGATGCGCCGACGCGGTTGAGCGCGAGGAAATGAAGCAGGAAAGCGCTGCAGTTCGCCAGCTTGAGAGCGACGCGGTGGCCGACGCCGAAGCCGCGCGCCGCGTAACGGCGCGCCAGCGCTTCGACACGCTCGTAGGCCTGCCCGTACGTGAGCTCGACCTCTTCAGGGAGGACTTGCAGGAATGGCTTGGCGCCGTGCGCGCGGGCGGTTTCCGCGAACGCAGTAAAGACCGTCGTCACCGGACAGGATGGTAAGATGCCGCGCGGCTCGAGGACAACTCGGCATTCCACCGGAGGGGGAGAAATGAAGGCATTGCGCTTCGTCGCGGCGCTCGGCCTGGCCTGCTCGGCCTCGGCCTTCGCTGCCGACACCATCACGGCGACGCACGTATTTCCGGCTTCGCTCGTCTATTCGCGCAGCTTCCTCGAGTTCGTGAAGAAGGCGAACGCGGCGGGCCAGGGCGTGTTCAGCATACAGGTGCGCGGCGGCCCGGAGGCGATCCCGATGATGGAGCAGCCGGGCGCGGTGCGCAGCGGCGTGGTCGACATGATCTACACCGCCTGCGCCTTCTACGCGGCGCAGGTCCCGGAGTGCGACGCGGTCTCCGCCTCGACGATCGACGGCCCGACGGCGCGCAAGAACGGCGGCATGGATCTGCTCAACAAGATCCACCAGCAGCGCATCGGCGTCTACAACCTCGGCTGGGTGGACAGCGGCATCCGCTTCGACCTTTGGTCGACCAAGGAGCCCAAGCTCGACTCGACCGGCCACATCGACATCCGCGGCTTCAAGGTCCGCGGCCATCCCATCTACAACGCCTTCCTCACCAATTACCTTGGCGCGCAGGTGATCAACGTCAACTCGCCGGACCTCTATACGGCCCTCGAGCGCGGCACGGTGGAGATCACGGCGTGGACGCAGATCGGCCTCATGGACCTGAACTGGGACCGCTATCTGAAGTACCGGATCCTGCCGGACTTCTTCTCCACCGACCTGCACATCCTCGTCAACCTGAAGAAGTGGAACGCGCTCTCGCCGAAGACACGCGAGATCCTGCAGCGCGTGACGATCGAGCACGAGGTCTCGAGCGAGGCGGCGCTGCAGCAGCTCTGGCAGAAGGAGAAGGCGGAGCTCGAGCGGCGCGGCATCAAGACGATCGCCCAGTCGCCGGAGGCCTCGAAGCGCTTCGTCGAGGGCGCGCGCTCGGCGAGCCTGGCGCGCATGAAGGAGCGCATGCAGAAGGCGGGCGGCATGGAGAACTTCGAGCGGATCGTCGAGCTCTTCACCCCGGGCCCGCTGCCGAAGTAGCCGGGACCGCGCCCTGATCGGCAAAGCGTATCGCGCCGTCCTCTACGGGATGGCGTGGCTCGCCGGTCTGCTGATGGTCGCGATGCTGGCGATGATCGTCAGCGACGTCGCGCTGCGCAACCTCGGCTTCCAGAGCTCGGCGCACTTCTTCACCTTCACCGAGTATTTCCTGCTGCTCATCCCGCTGCTGGGCGCGCCCTGGCTGGTGCGCGAGAAGGGCCACATCTACATCGAGCTGGTGGTCTCGGCGGTTCCGCCGCGCGCGCAGCGCGCCCTGCTGCTGGCGGTCGTCGTCGCCTGCATCGCGGTCGCCGGGATCCTCGCCTGGTTCGGTGGCGCCATCACCGTCCAGGATTTTCTCGGCAACGAGAAGGACGTGCGCTCCTTCGACATGCCGCGCTGGATGCTGATGGCCTTCATGCCGCTGTCCTTCGGCATGATGGCGATCGAGTTCTTGCGGCTCCTCGTGCGCGGGGAGAGCCCGTACGGGTCGGGCCTGACGGCCGGCGAGTAGGCGATGGAGTGGTACTGGGCAATCGCGCTGCTGTTCGGCCTGCTGGTGGCGCTCATGCTGGTCGGCATGCCGGTCGCCATGGCGTTCCTCGCCGCGAACATCGTCGCGGCTCACGTCTTCATGGGCGGCACGCTCGGGGTCGCGCAGATGCTGAACAGCGGGTTCGGCGCGATGACGAGCTTCGCGCTGGTGCCGATCCCGATGTTCCTGCTGATGGGCGATCTGTTCTATCACACCGGCCTCGCGGCGCGGATGTTCAACGCCATCGACCGGTTGATGGGCAACGTTCCTGGGCGCCTCGCCTACGTGACCGTGGTCGGCGGGACCGGCTTTGCCGCGCTCTCGGGATCGAGCATGGGCTCGACGGCCCTGCTCGGCTCGCTGATGGTCCCGGAGATGATGCGCCGCGGCTACAGCAAGTACCTCTCGATCGGCCCGATCATGGGCACCGGGGGCCTGGCGGTCATCATCCCGCCCTCGGCGCTCGCGGTGCTGCTCGCCACGCTCGGGCGAAGCGACGTCGGCGCGCTGCTGCTCGCCGGCGTCGTCCCCGGGGTGCTCCTCGCGACGATGTACGCGGCGCTGATCTTCGTCTGGACCGTCGTCGACCCGAAGGCCGCGCCCGCCTACGCGGCGCAGCGCGCCTCGCTCGCCGAGAAGGCGCGCCTCGTGCTGGTCGACATCCTGCCGATGTTCGCCGTCATCGTGCTCGTCATCGGAGTCATGGTGGCCGGCTACGCGACGCCCACCGAAGCCGCCGCCGTCGGCTGCCTCGGCGTCATCGTGCTCGCCGCCTGCTACCGCGCGCTCTCGTGGAGGAGCTTCCGCCGCTCGGTGGATGCGGCGCTGCGCGTCACGGTAATGGCCTTCCTCATCATCCTCGGCTCGGCGACGTTCAGCCAGATCCTCGCCTTCTCGGGCGCCTCGAGCGGCCTCATCGCCTGGGCGACGAACTTCCATTTCTCGTCCCTCGGCATGCTGCTCGTCATGATCGGCATCATTTTTTTCCTCGGCTGCTTCATGGACCAGCTCTCGATGATGCTGCTCACCGCGCCGATCTTCTTTCCCCTCGCCAAGACCCTGGGCTTCGACCTGACCTGGTTCGGCCTGATCATGCTGCTCTCGCTCGAGATCGGCTACACGACGCCGCCGTTCGGGTTGCTGCTGTTCGTCATGAAGGGCGTCGCGCCGCCGGGCACCACGATGCGCGAGATCTACCTCGCCGCGGTGCCGTTCATCTCCTGCGTGCTCCTCCTGATCGCCCTCATCATCGCTTTCCCGCTCATCGCGACCTGGCTCCCCGCGCTCGGGCGCTGAGAGGCGAGCGTCGCTAGAACGAGCGGGGCAGGCCGAGCACGTGCTCGGCGACGTAGGAGAGGATGAGGTTGGTCGAGATCGGCGCTACGAGGTAGAGCCGGCTCTCCCGGAACTTGCGCTCCACGTCGTACTCGGCGGCGAAGCCGAACCCGCCGTGGGTCTGCAGGCAGACGTTGGCCGCTTCCCACGAGGCCTTGGCTGCGAGGTGCTTGGCCATGTTCGCCTCGGCGCCGCACGGCTTGTGCGCATCGTAGAGCGCCGCCGCCTTGTAGCGCATCAGGTTCGCCGCCTCGATCTCCATGTAGCTCTCGGCGATCGGGAACTGAATGCCCTGGTTCTGTCCGATTGGGCGATCGAAAACGACGCGCTCCGAGGCGTAGCGGGTCGCTTTCTCCACGAACCAATAGCCGTCGCCGATGCATTCGGCGGCGATGAGGATGCGCTCCGCGTTGAGGCCGTCGAGGATGTAGCGAAAGCCCTTGCCTTCCTCGCCGATCCGGTTCTCGACGGGCACCTCCAGGTTGTCGATGAACACCTGGTTGGTCTCGTGATTGGGCATGTTGCGGATCGGCCGCGCTTCCAGTCCCTGGCTTTTCGTGTCGACGAGGAAGATCGACATGCCGTCGCTCTTGCGGCTCAACTCCGAGAGCGGCGTCGTGCGCGTGAGCAGGATCATCAGCTCCGAATGTTGCAGCCGCGAGGTCCACACTTTCTGGCCGTTCACGACGTAGCGATCGCCCTTGCGCACCGCTACGGTCTTGATCTTCGTGGTGTCGGTGCCTGCGCCGGGCTCGGTGACGCCCATCGCCTGCAGGCGCAACTCGCCGCGCGCGATCTTCGGCAGGTATTTCTTCTTCTGCTCCGGCGAGCCGTGACGCAGCAGCGTGTTCATGTTGTACATCTGCCCGTGGCAGGAGCCGGGGTTGCCTCCGGAGCGGCTGACTTCCTCCATGATCACGGAGGCCTCGGTGAGCGAGAGGCCCGAGCCGCCGTATTCCTCGGGGATCAGCGCCGACATCCAGCCGGCCTGGGTCAGCGCCTCGACAAAGGCCTCCGGGTAGGTCCGCTTTTCGTCGATCGCCTGCCAGTAGGCGGAGTCGAACTGGCCGCAAAGCGCCCGCACGGCGTCGCGCAGCTCGGGATAGTTGTCGCGCGCGAGGTTCATCGCTCGTCCCTGAGATGCGCCGAAGCCTCCTCCTCGACGCGGTGCCAGATTTCCCCGGCCATCGGATCGCGGGCCTCTTCCAGAATGTGGCCCACCAGCCCGATCGCGCGCGCCATCACGCCCAGGCCGCGCACGCATCGCCAGTCGAGGCCGAGCTCGCAAGCCAGCGCGCCGATCGCGCCCGTTGCGTTCAAGGTCAGCTGCTTGCGCTGCGCCAGGTCTTCCATGAGGCGGCAGTATTTGCCGTAGTAGCCGGTTTCCCGGGCGATCTCGAACAGCCTCGCGCTGCGGGGATCGACCGGCTTGTGCAGCGGATGGCCGAGGCCGGGCACGCGCTTGTATCGGGCCAGGATATCGACGATGTCCGCCTCACCCTCGGCGAGAGCTTCGCTGCAAAGCTTTGCCGCGCCTTCCATCGAGCCTACGAACACGCTGCCCAGGCCCAGCAAACCGCTCGCGACCGCCGCCTGCATCGCCTCCGGCGCGCCGAGGTAGGTAAGGCGTGCCGCCAGGGCACTGGGCGTCATGCCGTGCTCGACCAGGGTGACGACCATGGCATTGAAAAGCTTCGACTCTCGAGGCTCGGGGAGGCGGCCTGTCAGCTCGAGGAAGGCCATATCGCCCAGATTCACCCGCCCGAGGATCTCTCCCGGGAGATCCTTGCCGCGCACGACGATGCGATCGGTCGTCGACCAGCCGAGATCGGAACGAAGGTTCTTCTTTTTTTGTCGTGCTTCGGCGACGCTTTTTGTCGTGTTGTCCAATTGTGCCGTCCTATGAATTATTTCACTTAAAGAAGTTTCAGTAAGTGCAAGACTTGTAAGAGGAAGCCAGGTTTCAGGAGGAGCCCGTAAGTGACGAACGAGACCACGGTCGGACCGCTCACGGTAGGAACAGGACCGGTCAAAGTCCTTGTCATCGACGATAGCAACACCATCCGGCGCAGCGCCGAAACGTTCCTCCGCCAAGCCGGCTACGAAGTGATTCTCGCCGAGGACGGCTTCGATGCCCTCGCCAAGATCGCCGACCACCAGCCGCGCGTCATTTTCGTCGACATCATGATGCCGCGCCTGGACGGCTACCAGACTTGCGCGCTGATCAAGCAGAACGCGCGCCTCAAGTCGACCCCCGTGATCATGCTCTCGAGCAAGGACGGCGTCTTCGACCGGGCGCGCGGCCGCCTGGCCGGTTCCGATCGCTATCTCACCAAGCCCTTCACGCGGGAAGGCCTGGTCGAGGCGGTCAACGAGTACGTCAAAGCTTCTTCCGTTTCCAACTGAAAGGCATTGCCATGGCTATTTCCAACATCCTGGTCGTCGACGATTCGCCTACCGACCGCCAGTACCTGAGCGAGATCCTGTCCAAGAGCGGCTTCAAGGTCGCCACGGCCGAGAGCGCCGAGGACGCGATGGCCAAGCTCAGAACATCGCGCCCAGACCTCGTGCTGATGGATGTCGTGATGCCCGGGCAGAACGGCTTCCAGGCGACGCGTGCCCTGAGCAGGGACGAGAGCACCAAGAGCATCCCGATCATACTGTGCAGCAGCAAAGGGCAGGAGACCGACAAGGTGTGGGGCTTGCGCCAGGGCGCGCGCGACTATGTCGTCAAGCCCGTCAACCCGGCGGATCTGCTCGCCAAGATCGCCGCGCTCGGCTGATGGCCACGCCGGCCTCCCGAGCGGGCTCGCTGCGCGAGTATCAGCTCGCGCTTTCCGAGCGCCTGCAGAGCGCCCAAGCGGGCGCGCGCATCGCCTCGAAGCTCGGGCTGCAGGTCGGGGACGAAGGCTGGCTGGTCGACCTCGCAGAGGCGGGCGAAGTCATTCCCGTGCCCGCAGTCTCCGCCGTGCCGCTCGCGCGCCCCTGGTTCAAGGGCGTGGCGAATGTGCGCGGAAACCTGTACTGCGTGACCGACTTCGCGGCGTTCCTCGGCGGAGCGCCCACGAGGCCCGGCGAGCAATGCCGCCTGCTCCTCGTCAACGAGCGCTTTCGTTCCGGGGCGGCGCTGCTCGTCGAGCGCTCGCTCGGTCTGCGCGATCCCGAGGCGCTGCGCCAGCACGGCGAGAACGCGCCGCGCCGGCCGGCGTTCGTGCGCGGCGTCTTCGCCGATGCGCACGGCAAGCTGTGGAGGGAGCTCGACATCCCGGCCCTCGTCGAACACCCCGCTTTCCTGGAGGCCAGCCTATGAAGCGCATCGCTCCTTGCCTGCTCGTCGCGGCAGGATTCTTCTCGCCTGCGAGCTTCGCCGAGAACGGCGTCAGCGCCGACACCATCGTGCTCGGCCAGTCGGTCGCGCTCACGGGTCCGGCGGCCGCTCTCGGCACGGAGATGCGCAACGGGGCGAAGGTTTACTTCGACTACGTCAATGCGAGCGGCGGCGTAAGCGGGCGCAAGATCCGGCTCATCACGCTCGACGACGGCTACGAGCCCTCGCGCACCGTGCCGAACACGAAGCGGCTGATCGAGCAGGACAAGGTATTCGCGCTCTTCGGCTACGTCGGTACGCCCACCTCGGCGGCCGCGCTGCCGATTTTCACACAGGCGAAGGTGCCGTTCTTCGGCGCGTTCACCGGCGCCGAGCTGCTGCGCCAGCCGGTGAACCACTACATCTTCAACGTGAGAGCGAGCTATTACGACGAAACGGAGAAGATCGTCGAGCAGCTCGTATCGACCGGCTCGAAGAACATCGCCGTGTTCTACCAGGACGATGCCTACGGGCAGGCGGGCCTCAAGGGGGTCGAGCTCGCCATGGAGAGGCGCAACCTGAAGATCTCGGCGACGGGCATCTTCGAGCGGAACACGGTCAAGGTGGAGCGCGCGGTGAAAACTTTGAACGCCGCGCAGCCGGACGCGGTGGTCATGATCGGCGCGTACAAGGCCTGCGCGGAGTTCATCCGCCAGATGAAGAAGCAGGGCAGCGCCGCGCAGTTCTACAACGTCTCGTTCGTCGGCAGCAAGGCGCTCGCGGACGACCTCGGCGGGCAGGGCGTCGGGGTGGCGATTTCGCAGGTGATGCCCTTCCCGTGGGGCGCCGCGGTCCCCGTAGTGCGCGAGTATCAGGGTTTGATGCGGCGCGCCGGCCACAAGGAATTGACCTTCACCACCATCGAAGGCTTCATCGCCGCGAAAGTGTTCGTCGAAGCCTTGCGCCGTACCGGGCGCGAGCTCACCCGCGAGCGGCTGATCGCCACGCTGGAGAGGATGAACGACGTCGACGTCGGCGGCTTCTATGTCGGCTTCTCGCCGACCAATCACAGCGCGTCGAAGTTCGTTGACCTGACGATCATCGCCCGCGACGGCAAGTTTCTGCGCTAGGGAGTCGCCATGGGAAACAGGCTCGAATTCTTCAAGATACCTTTCATCGCGCGCGACGCCGCGGGGGCAGCGCGCTCCTCCGGCGGCATGGCCGGGGTGCTTGCCGGCCTCGCCCGGCGCGGCGCGGGGCGACGACTGCAGTTCCTGATGGTGTTGCTCGTCGTGCTCCTCGCGATCGACGTCGGCGTCGTCGTCTACGACGCTCGTGAGGCGACCTTCGACACGCTCTACGTCGCGACCGTCGGAAAGCTGCGCATGCTGTCGCAGCGCCTGGCCAAGGCGGCGCAGCAGGCTTCGCAAGGCAACCCGGTGGCTTTCCAGCAGCTGCGCGAAAGCCGCGACGAGTTCGCCTCGCTCGTCCACCTGCTCGCGGCAGGAGGCACCGCCGCCGAGGTGGACCTGCCGCCGACCCCGGACGCGGTGCGCCCCAGGCTCGCCGCGCTGGAAACGGAGTGGCGCAAGACCGAACGCAACGCCATGCTGGTGATCGGCGAGGAGCGCAACCTGGTCGCGCTGGCAGGCGCGGTGCGCACCATCAACGAGAACAACCCGGTGCTGCTCGAGAACGCCGAGGAGGTGGCCGCGTTCAGCGTGCAGACCGGCGGTGGCGCCCGGCAGAACGCGATTGCCGCGCAGCTCGTGATGCTGACCCAGCGCATGGCGAAGAACGCCAATGCCATGCTGGCGGGCGATATCGTCGACCCCGAGGTGGCGTTCCTGCTCGGCAAGGACACCAACACCTTTCGCGACCTGGTGCAGGGCCTCGCCCAGGGCGACCGCGCGCTGCGTATCGATCGGGTCGACGAGCCGATGATCCGCGGCAAGCTTGCCGAGCTGCAGGCGACCTTCAAGGAGTACCAGGCGGGCGTGAGCCAGATCCTCGGCAACATGCAGCGCCTGGTGAACGCGAAGCGCGCCACCCGCGACATCTTCAACGATAGCGAGAAGCTGCTCGGCGCGACGGAGCAGCTCGCTGCCGGCTACGACGGCCTGCTCAACGCCCGGCGGCTCAACTTCGCGGCGATGCTCGGGGTGTCGCTGCTCGCCTTCGCCGTGCTGCTGCTCATCGGCAAGACGTACATCGACGACAGCCGTCGTCGGGCCGAGCAGAGCGAGCGCCAGAACCGCGAGAACCAGGACGCCATCCTGCGGCTGCTGGACGAGATCGGCAACCTCGCGAGCGGCGACCTGACGGTGCGGGCACGGGTCACGGAGCACATGACCGGTGCGATCGCCGATTCGATCAATTACACGATCGACGAGCTGCGGCGTCTGGTGGCCGGCATCACAAACGCCGCGCAGCAGGTGAACGCGGCGACCCAGGAGGCCCAGACGGTGTCGGGGCAGCTCCTGCAGGCGACGCAGAAGCAGGCGATGGAGATCCAGGCGACCGGACAGTCGGTGACGCGGATGGCGCAGTCGATGAACCAGGTTTCGGCGAGCGCCAACGACTCGGCGAGGGTGGCCGAGTCGTCCCTCGCCGCTGCGGGCAAGGGCGCCGAGGCGGTGCAGAACGCGATCCGCGGCATGAACGACATCCGCGAGCAGATCCAGGAGACCTCGAAGCGCATCAAGCGGCTCGGCGAGAGCTCGCAGGAGATCGGCGAGATCGTGCAGCTGATCTCCGACATCACGGAGCAGACCAACGTGCTCGCGCTGAACGCTGCGATCCAGGCGGCCTCGGCGGGGGAGGCGGGACGGGGCTTCACGGTGGTTGCCGAGGAGGTGCAGCGCCTCGCCGAGCGCTCGGCGGAAGCCACCAAGCACATCGGGACGATCGTGAAAAGCATTCAGCGCGACACCCAGGACGCCGTGGAGGCGATGGAGCGCAGCACCCGGGAAGTCGTGGAGGGGACGCGCACCGCTGACGAAGCCGACCAGGCGCTGCGCGAGATCGAGAAGATCTCGAACCGGCTGGCGGAGCTGATCGGCGCGATCTCCAACGCCACCCAGCAGCAGGCGGCTTCGGCATCCGAGGTGGCGGGCAAGATGAAGATCATCCTCGGCGTGACGCAGCTCACCACCGAGGGTACGAAGAAGACCGCGCTCTCGGCGACCAAGCTGACCGAGCTGGCCGTCGGGCTGAAGAAGTCGGTGGCCGGCTTCAGGCTGGCGTGAAGCGCCGGTGACGGGCTTGATGGCCGACACGACGATTCTTTCCTGGATCACCGCCGAGGTGGACCAGGCGCTGGAGCGCGTGCGCCGCCAGCTCGCCGCGTACCGGACGGCGCCGGGCGACGCCGCGCCGCTCGCCGCGTGTCCCGAGCACCTGCACCAGGTGAGCGGTGCGCTGAACATGGTCGGACTGAGCGGCGCGACGCGCTTTTGCGAGGCACTGGAGAGAAGCCTGACCGGGCTCGAGGATGCCGGCGCCCAGGGCGCGGCAGTGCTCGACCGGGCGGTGCTCGAGCTGAGGCAGTTCGTCGACGACGTGGCGCGCGGGCAGCCGAACGCGCCGACGCGGCTCTTCCCCGTATACCGGGAGCTCGCGCAGCTCCAGGGACGCGAGGACAGCTCGGAGATCGAGCTGTTCTTCCCTGACCTGACGCCGCCCGCCCCCTCGCACCCCCGGCCGCTCGCCATCGAGGCGGCGGAATTGCCGGCGTTCCTGCAGTCGCAGCGCACGCGCTGGCAGCGGGCCATCCTCGGCTGGATCCGACGCGAGCCCCAGGCGCTGGACGAGATGCGCGCCACGCTCGACGTCATCCATTCGGTCGCGCACCTGCTGCCCGAGCGCCGCGCCTTGTGGTGGGTCGCCGGCGCCCTGGCCGATGGCCTGCCGAACGCTACCGACCCGCAACGCCTCGCGCAGGCGCGATCGCTGTGGAACAAGATCGACATCTACATTCGGCAGCTTGCGCAGGGGCGGGACGCGAGCCCCGACAACGAGCCCCTGCTGCGCGACCTGCTTTATGCCATCGCCTGCTGCGCGCCGCTCACGCAACGCCTGCGCGACGTCAAGCGCCTCTATGGCCTCGACGCCCTGCTGCCTGCGCAAGGCGCGCGCAGCCCGGATGTCGACACGCTGCAACCGGTGCTCGAGGACGTGCGGCTGCGCCTCCAGGCCGCCCAGCAGACCTGGCAGCAATACCTGGAAGGCGAGCCGAGCGGCGCGCTGGCCTTCCGGGCGCGGGTGCAGGCGCTGAAGGAGCGCGTCGGCGCGCTCTCCAGCGCGCCGCTCAGCGCGCTCCTGCGAGCCGTCGGCGAAGCGGCCGCGACGCTGCCGGACCCGCGTCCGCCCGACAGCGAAGCGATGCTCGCCGAGATGGCTTCCGCGTTCCTGCTCGCCGAGAGCATCCTCGAGACATTCCTTCATCCCGCGCCGGATCTCGACGAGCAGGTGAGCCTCCTCGGCCGCTGGCTTGCCGACGCCGCCGGCGCGGGCAAGACCGTTGCGCCGCCGGCCGGCCTGCGCCGCGAGCTCACCGAGTACGTGAGCTCGCTGCAACTTCGCTCCCAGGTAGCCAAGGAAATGCTCGCGAACCTGCAGCGGATCGAGCAGGTGCTAGACGGCTACGCGCGGGGGCAGAAGGAGCTCGCCGAGCTGCGCGGCGTGGCGCCGCAACTGCGGCAGATCCACGGTGCGCTGTCCGTCCTCGGCTGGGATCGCGCCATCGCCGCGCTCGAGCGTTGCGAGGCGCTGATGCCGACGCTCTCGCCTGGCAGCGCGAGCCTGGACTGGGTGGCCGAAGGCCTCAGCGCCCTGGAGCTGTTCATCAGCCCCTGCGTGAACGGACGCGAGCCCCGGCAGGCGGCGCTCGACCTCTTCCTCGCGCGGGCGGCGCAGCAGCCGATGCCCGAGAAGGCCGGCGCGCAGAGCGCGGGCGCGCCGTCCGACGAGCTACTGCAGGTCTTCCTCGAGGAAGCGGCGGACGTGGTTGCGGCGGTTGAAGCGGGGCTCGCGGCGTGCCGCGCCGAGCCGGAGAAGCTGGAAGCGCTCGCGGCGATCCGGCGCGGTTTCCATACGCTGAAGGGCAGCGGGCGCATGGTCGGGCTCACGGAGCTCGGCGAGGCGGCGTGGGAAGTGGAGCGGGCCATGAATCAGTGGCTGGAGCAGAAGCAGCCCGCATCGGCCGAGCTGCTCGAGCTGGTAGCGCTCGCGCATCAGCGCTTCTCCGCCTGGATCGCCCAGTTGCGCGCCGGGGAGTCGCCCCTCGTCGATCCAGCACCCCTGCGTCGCCTCGCGGCCGGCCTGCGCGCGCAGGACGATCCAGCCGTGCGCATGCGAGAGATTTACTTCAAGGAGGCCGCGGCGCACGCCGCCACGTTGAAGGCGCAGTACGGCGCGTGGCGCGAGCAGGCGCCTGCGGAGGCGTCGCCGGAGTTCATGCGCGCCGCGCACACGCTCGCCAGCAGCTCGCGTACCGCCGGCTTCCCGGACATCGCGACGCTCGCCGCCGCGCTCGAGCAATGGCTTGCCCTGGCCGCACGTACCGGCGAGCCTGGCGACGCCGCCGTCGTCGGCGAATGCGTCGACACGCTGGCCGCGATGGTCGAGGCCGCGGGCCGCGGGGAAGCGCGCCGCGGCGGCGAGGATGCGCTCGCCGCGTTGCGGGCGCTGAAAGACCGCTTGCAGGTCCCGGCGCGCCGCAAGGACAAGCGTACCGTGCGCGACGATATCGACGCCCATCTGCTGCCGGTGTTCCTCGACGAGGCGCGCGAGCTGCTGCCGCAGCTCGGCAGGGACCTGCGCGACTGGCAGGCATCGCCCGAGGATCGCCACGCAGCCGACGCGGTGAAACGCGCATTGCATACGCTGAAGGGAAGCGCGCGCATGGCTGGGGCAATTCGCCTGGGCGAGCTCACGCACCTCATGGAGAGCCGCATCGAGTTCGCGCTCGAGGCGGGCGAGCTCACGACCGAGCTGTTCGAGGACCTGGAAGGCAAGATGGATCGCCTGTCCGCCGACCTGGAGAAGCTCGGGGCACCCGGCGCGGCGGCCGCGCCCGCTGCGGCTTCGACGCCGATGCTGCGCATCAACGCCGAGCGGCTCGACCGGCTGATCACCGAGGCGGGCGAGGCGGCAATCGCGCGATCGCGCATCGAAGCGGAGCTGCGCCAGGTAAAGCAGGCGCTCGGCGAGCTGAGCGAAAGCGTCTCGCGGCTGCGCACGCAGCTGCGCGAGGTCGAGATCCAGGCGGACAGCCAGATGCAGTCGCGCCGCGCCGTCCTGGAAGAGCGGGAAGGCGAGTTCGATCCGCTCGAGTTCGACCGGTACACCCGCCTGCAGGAGCTGACGCGCATGATGGCCGAGGGCCTGAGCGATGCCGCGTCGCTCCAGCAGGCACTCCTGCACAGCGTCGGCGAGACCGACGCCGCGCTGCTGCAGCAGGCGCGCATCAGCCGCGAGCTGCAGCAGGACCTCATGCGCATGCGCGCCGTGCCGTTCTCCAGCCTCTCCGAGCGCCTGCATCGCGTGGTGCGCCAGGCGGCGCGCGAGCTGGGCAAGAAAGCGGAGCTCGCCATCGACGGCGGCCAGGTCGAGCTCGACCGCGGCGTCCTCGAGCGGATGGCCGCGCCGCTCGAGCACATGCTGCGCAACGCGATGGTGCATGGCATCGAGGCCCCGGAGACGCGCGTCGCGGCCGGCAAGCCCGAAAGCGGCCGCATCTCCATCGCGCTGCGACAGGAGGCCAATCAATTGGTGATCGCCCTCGCCGACGACGGCATCGGCATCGACGGCGCGCGGCTTCGCGAGCGTGCCGCGGCTAAGGGCCTCATTCCCGCCGAGCAGCCGCTTTCGCCAGAGGAATGCGTGCAGCTCGTCTTCCTCTCCGGGCTATCGACCGCGGAAGCGGTGAGCGAGCTGGCCGGCCGCGGCATCGGCTTGGATGTGGTGCGCAGCGAGGTCAACGCCATCGGCGGACGGGTCGAGGCCGACGCCGCCGCGGGCCGCGGCACCCACTTCACCATCTATCTGCCGCTCACGCTGGCGGTCACCCAGGCGCTCATGGTTCGCGCCGGGACGCAGCGCTTTGCGATCGCCTCGGCGGCGGTCGAGCAGGTGCTGCGCGTCAAGGCCGACGAGCTCGTGGCGTGCTACGAAGCGGCGAAGGTCGTCTTCCGCGAGAGCGACTATCCGCTCCACTACCTGCACCAGCTGTTCGGCAGCCGCGGCGCCACGCACATCGCCGACTACAACGCGGTGCTCCTGGTTCGCAGCGGCACGCAGCGCGTCGCGCTCCATGTCGACGAGCTGGTGGGCAGCCGCGAGATGGTCGTGAAGAACATAGGGCCGCAGCTTGCCCGCATTCCCGGCGTCGCAGGTGCGACCGTGATGCCGGACGGCAGCATCGTGCTGATCGTCAATCCGATCCAGCTCGTCGGCCGCGCCGCCCTTCCCGTCGCGCGCACCGGCGTACCGGAGCTCGCAGCGCGGGAGGTGCGTGCGCCGCTGGTGATGGTCGTCGACGACTCGATCACGGTACGCAAGGTCACCGGCCGCCTGCTCGAGCGCGAGGGCTACCGGGTGCTCACCGCCAAGGACGGGGTCGACGCGCTGGAGCAGCTCAAGGGCGAGCTGCCGGCGGTGTTGCTGGTCGATATCGAGATGCCGCGCATGGACGGCTTCGACCTGGCGCGCAACGTGCGCGGCGACCCGCGCACCACCGACATCCCGATCATCGTCATCTCCTCGCGCACCGCGGCCAAGCACCGCAGCCGGGCCGCGCAGCTCGGCGTCGACGTGTTCCTCGGCAAGCCCTATGAGGAGGCCGAGCTGGTGCGGCACGTGGCTGCCTTCGCGGCGCGGTAAGGGTGGCGCTGCCCGAGCGCATCGGCAAGTATCCGGTGCTGCGCGAGATCGGCGCGGGCGCGACGAGCAAGGTGTATCTCGCGCGCGACCCCTTCGCCGGGCGCGAGGTGGCCATCAAGGTGTTCCTCTTCGACAAGCACGCCGACGAGCACGAGGAGCGGATGATGCACAAGGCGTTCGTTGCCGAGGCGTCGCTTGCCGGCAAGCTGAACCATCCGCACATCGTCGACATCTTCGACGCCGTGGTCGACCCGGACCGCAGCTACCTGGTCATGGAGTACGTCGCGGGCACGACTCTGGAGGCGCACGCCGAGGCGCCGACGCTCCTGCCGCTCGGCAAGGTCGTCGAGATCATCTTCAAGTGCGTGCGCGCGCTCGAGTACGCCTGCCGCCACGGCGTCATCCACCGCGACATCAAGCCCGGCAACATCCTGCTTTCGGCGAGCGGCGAGACGAAGGTCGGGGACTTCGGCGCGTCGTTCCAGCAGAAGCTGCTCGACACCACGCAGGTCAGCCTCGTCGGGTCACCCGCCTACATGTCGCCCGAGCAGATCCGGATGGAGCCGCTCACGCACCAGACCGACATCTATTCGCTCGGCGTCACGATGTACCGGCTGGTGACCGGCCGCCTGCCCTTCGCCGCGTCCACCCAGGCGGGCCTCACCTACGCCATACTGAACGCCGAGCCGCAGCGCCCGGCACAGCTGCGGCCCGAGCTGCCCGCGCTGCTCGACTCAGTAGTGATGAGGGCCATCGCCAAGGACCCGGCCGCGCGCTACGCGTCGTGGCTCGACTTCGGTCGCGACCTCTCGCAGGCCTTCGCGGCGCTGCGCCAGGCCGGCGGCGTGCTCTCCGACTCCGAAAGGTTCAACAAGCTGCGCGAATCGCCGTTCTTCGCGGACTTCAACGATGTCGCGCTGTGGGAGCTGGTGCGGATCGGCGCGTGGAAGACGATCGCCGCCGGCAGCGTCGTCCTGCGCGAAGGCGAGCCCGGGGACGCGCTCTATTTCCTGGCCGATGGGGAGGTCGACGTGACGCTCTCCGGCAAGCTGCTCGCCACGGTGAAGGCCGGGCGATGCTTCGGCGAGATGCTGTACTTCTCGGAGCACGAACAACCGCGTAGCACCACCGTCAGCGCGCGGCGCGACATCGGCGTGCTCGAAGTGAAGGCCGCGGCCATGCGCGCGGCGTCCGACGCCTGCCAGGCAGCGCTCAACAGGGCGTGCATGCGAGTCCTGATTGAACGACTGGCCGAGTCCAATCGGCGGCTGGCCCAGGCCGCGTAGCGGCGTTGCCGGCTAGAGCGGATCCCAGTTGAAGACATCCTGGGAGCGCTCGAGAGGATAGAAGCTCGAGCGCAAAGCGGGGAGTGCGTGCGCCGCGATCGCCTCCGGCGTCCATGCGTCGGCGCGATGCACGGAGCGAAGCGGCCGGCTCTGCGACATCAGGAAGATCTCGTTCCCCCGGACCGCGAAGACCTGGCCGGTGACCTCGCGCGCGACATCGGCCGCAAGGCAGACCGCAAGCGGAGCGATCTTCGCCGTGTGCATGCTCTTCATCTTCTCCACGCGTGCCTGCTGATCCTGCGTCTCGGTCGGGATGGAGCCGATCATGCGGCTCCAGGCGAAGGGCGCGATGCAGTTCGAGCGTACCTGGTAGCGCGCCATGTCGAGGGCGATCGACTTGGAGAGCCCCACGATGCCCAGCTTGGCGGCGGAGTAGTTTGCCTGCCCGAGGTTGCCGACCAGGCCGGAGGTCGAGGTCATGTGGACATAGCAGCCCGATTGCTGCGAGCGGAAGTGCGGTGCGGCGGCGCGCGCAACGTAGAACGACCCGTTGAGATGGACGTCGATGACTGCGCGCCATTCCTCCACGGACATGTTGAAGAAGAACCGGTCGCGCAGGATGCCGGCGTTGTTCACCACGACGTCGAGCCGTCCGAAATGGTCGAGCGCGGCCTCCACGATGCGGTTCGCCGAGGCCCAGTCGGCGACGCTGTCCGTGCTCGCCGCCGCGCGTCCGCCGGCCGAGCGGATCTCGTCGGCGACTTTCTGCGCCGGACCGGCGCTCGCGCCTTCCCCCGCCACCGAGGTGCCGAGGTCGTTCACCAGAACGCTCGCGCCGGCGGCCGCCATGGCGAGCGCGAAATCCCGACCGATCCCGCCGCCTGCGCCGGTGACGAGCACCGTCTTGCCTTCGAGCATGGCCTTATTATGCCTGCCGCCATGCTGCACGCCGCGCTGGACCCCGAGTCGATCGCCGTCATCGGCGCCTCAGACAATCCGCACAAGGTCGGCGGGCGTCCGCTGCTCTACCTCAAGCGCTACGGCTACCGCGGCGCGATCTATCCGATCAACCCGGCGCGGAGCGCCGTGCAGGGCTTGCGCGCGTTCGCCGGGATCGAGGATACGCCGCGTGCGCCGGATCTCGCCGTCGTCGCCGTCGCGGGTGACGAAGCGGTACGGGCCGTCGAGGCCTGCGCCGCGCGCGGCGTGAAAGTCGCGGTGGTGATGACCTCCGGTTTCGCGGAAACGGGCGAAGCTGGATCGGCGAAGCAGAACCGGATGGTCGCGGCGGCGCAAGCCGCCGGCATGCGCTTGATCGGGCCCAACTGCCAGGGGCTGGCGAATTTCGCCACCGGCACCGTGGCGAACTTTTCCACCATTTTCCACGAGCTGGAGGGACGGGACGGTCCGGTCGCGATCGTCAGCCAGAGCGGCGCCAACTCGCAGGCCATCTACCAGCTCGTGCGCGACAGGGGTCTGGGCGTGCGCCACGTGCACGCCACCGGCAACGAAGCCGATGTCGCCGTCGCCGACCTTGCGGCCGCGGTGGCGGCCGATCCCGGCGTGCGCCTGCTCCTGCTCTACCTCGAGTCGATCAAGGATCCGGCGGCGCTCGCGCTCGCGGCCGAGGCTGCGCGCAGTCGCGACCTGCCGATCGTCGCTCTCAAGGCCGGGCGCACCGCCAGCGGCCAAAAGGCGGCGAGCTCGCACACCGGCGCGCTCGCCACGGAGGACCGCATCGTCGATGCCTTCTTCGAGCGCCATGCGATCTGGCGCGCGTCGGATCCGCACGAGCTGGTGAGCGCGGCCGAGCTCTATGTACAGGGGCGCCGCCCCGCTGGACGCCGGCTGGTGTTCATCAGCAACTCGGGGGCGAGCTGCGTGATGGCCGCCGATTATGCCGAGGAGCGTGCGATCCCGCTCGCCCCCGTTTCCGCCGCGCGCCTGCGCGCAGTGCTGCCGACGTTCGCGGCGGTCGACAACCCGATCGACATCACGGGCGCGCTGCTCGGCAACCCCCGGCTATTCGGCGACGTGCTGCCGGTCATCGGAGAACACGCTCAGTGCGAGCTCGTGCTGGTCGCTCTTCCCGTCGCCGGCACGGGCTACGACGTCCAGGGATTCGCGCGCGATTTGGCCTCCTTCCAGCAGCGCTACGGTGCCACGGCGGCGCTCGCCGCGCCCCAGGCGTCGGTGCGTGAAACGTTCTCTCAAGCGGGAATCGCCACGTTCCCGCGCGAACGCGAAGCGATGGACGCTCTCGCGCAGCTCGCGGACCACGCGGCGCTGCTGCGCCGTTCGCCGGCGTCCGTGCCGCGCGCCTTTGCCGCGGGCCCGGCGAGGCGGCTGGACGAAGCGGCCGGCATGGCGCTGCTCGGTCAAGCCGGCATCGCGGTGATCGAGCATCGCCTGTGCCGGGATGAAGACGAAGTGCGGGCTGCCTGCAAGGCGCTCGGGACATCGGTCGTGCTCAAGGGATGCTCGCGCGATATTGCGCACAAGAGCGACGTCGGGCTCGTCGCGTTGCAGGTCGACGATCCGGTCGCGGAGTTCCATCGCCTGCGCCGCCGCATCGGCGAGCTGGGCGGCTGGTTCGACGGCGTGATCGTGGCGCGCAAGGCGGGCAAGGCGCGCGAGCTGGCTCTCGGCGCGAGGCTCGACCCGCGCTTCGGCCCGGTCGTCATGGTCGGCGACGGCGGCATCTATCTCGAGGCGCTGAAGGATTACCGGCTGCTCCTGCCGCCCTTTTCAGAGCAGGACGTAGTCGCGAAGCTCGAAGCGCTGCGCATCGCGCCGCTCCTGCACGGCGTGCGGGGCGAGGCGGCATGCGACATCGCCGCCTTCGCCCGCATGGCGGTGAGGCTGGGCGAGGCCATGCTGCGCTGGGAGGGCAGGGTCTGCGCCGTCGACGTCAATCCGGTCGCCGTGTTTCAAACGGGCGCGGCGGCGCTCGATGCACTCGTCGAAAGTATAATTTTCGACGATGAAAATCCTCGTTAGCGCCAAGCGCGTGGTCGATTTCAACGTCAAGGTCCGGGTCAAGGCCGACGGGACCGGCGTCGAGACTGCGAACGTAAAGATGTCGATGAATCCCTTTGACGAGATCGCGGTAGAGGAGGCGGTGCGGCTGAAGGAAGCCGGCGTCGCGAGCGAGATCGTCGTCGTCTCCTGCGGCGTGCCGGCCTGCCAGGAGACCTTGCGCACGGCGCTGGCGATCGGCGCCGACCGCGCGATCCTCGTCGAGTCCGGCGAAGAGCTGCAGCCGCTCGCGGTCGCCAAGCTGCTGAAGGCGGTATGCGGCAGGGAGAAGCCCGGGCTCGTCATCCTCGGCAAGCAGGCGATCGACGACGACTCGAACCAGACCGGCCAGATGCTCGCCGCGCTGCTCGGCTGGCCGCAGGCCACGTTCGCGTCCAAGGTGAGAATCGCCGAGGGCAGCGCGACGGTGACGCGCGAGGTCGATGGCGGGCTGGAGACGGAGTCGATCAAGCTGCCCGCCGTGGTGACCACGGACCTGCGCCTGAACGAGCCGCGCTATGTCACGCTGCCCAACATCATGAAGGCCAAGAAGAAGACGCTCGAGGTGCTGAAGCCCGACGCGTTGGGGGTGGACGTTGCGCCGCGGCTCGCCACGCTCAAGGTCACCGAGCCGGCCAAGCGCAAGGCGGGCGTCAAGGTGGCCGATGCCAGGGCGCTGGTCGACAAGCTGCGCAACGAAGCGAAGGTGATCTGATGGCCGTACTGGTCGTGGCCGAGCACGACAACGCCTCGTTGCGCAAGGCGACGCTGCATGCCGTAGCCGCCGGGCAGAAAATCGGCGGGGAGCTGCACCTCCTGATCGCGGGCCATCAGGCGCAAGGGGCGGCGAAGGAGGCCGCGCAGGTCGCCGGGGTGGCGAAAGTCGTGCACGCCGACGCGCCGCAACTCGCCGAGTTCCTGGCCGAGAACGTAGCGGCGCTGATTGTCGATCTCGCCAAATCTTACGGCCACGTGCTCGCGCCGGCGACGTCGAACGGAAAGAACGTGATGCCGCGCGTCGCCGCGCTCCTCGACGTGCAGCAGATCTCCGACATCATCGCCGTCGAGTCCGCCGACACCTTCGTGCGGCCGATCTACGCCGGCAATGCGCTCGCGACGGTGAAATCGAAGGATCCGATCAAGATCATCACCGTGCGCACCACCGCGTTCGACGCGGTCGCCGCGAGCGGCGGCAACGCGCCGATCGAGTCTGTCGCCGCGCCCGCCGACGCCGGGCTCTCCCGGTTCGTGAGCCGCGAAGTATCGAAGTCGGAACGGCCCGAGCTGAGCGGCGCCAAGATCATCGTGTCCGGCGGCCGCGGCATGGCCTCTGGAGAGAACTTCAAGAAGGTGCTCGAGCCGCTCGCCGACCAGCTCGGGGCAGCGATGGGCGCCTCGCGCGCTGCCGTCGACGCGGGCTTCGTGCCCAACGACTGGCAGGTCGGGCAGACGGGCAAGATCGTCGCGCCGGAGCTCTACGTCGCAGTCGGGATTTCGGGCGCGATCCAGCACCTCGCCGGCATGAAGGACAGCCGCGTCATCGTCGCCATTAACAAGGACGAGGAGGCGCCGATCTTCCAGGTCGCCGACTATGGCTTGGTCGGCGACCTCTTCCAGGTCGTGCCGCAGCTCGTGCAGGAGCTGAAGAAATGAGCGCCTACCAGGCCCCGCTCAAGGACATGCGCTTCGTCCTGAACGAGCTCGCGGGCCTGGCCGAGGTGGCAAAGCTGCCGGGCTACGAGGAAGCGAGCCCGGATACGGTGGACGCGATCCTCGAGGAGGCGTCGAAATTCGCCTCCGAGGTGCTCGACCCGCTCAATTACTCCGGCGACCAGGAAGGGTCTGTCTGGAAGGACGGTGCGGTGCGCACGCCCCGGGGCTTCAAGGAGGCCTACGACCAGTATGTGCAAGCCGGCTGGGCCGCGCTGCCGTTCGATGCGCATTGGGGAGGGCAGGGCCTGCCCAAGCTGGTCGCGACCGCGGTCGAGGAGATGCTGACCTCGGCGAACATGTCGTTCTCGCTTTGCCCGCTGCTCACCCAGGGGGCGATCCATGCGATCGAGTTGTGCGGCTCCGACGCACTGAAGCGCGCCTACCTGGAAAAGATGGTGCACGGCGCGTGGACCGGAACCATGAACCTCACCGAGCCCCAGGCGGGATCGGACCTCGCACTGGTACGCACCAAGGCCGAGCGCGCCGGCGACCACTATCTCATCTCTGGCCAGAAGATCTTCATCACTTATGGTGAGCACGACCTGGCCGAGAACATCGTCCATCTCGTGCTTGCACGCACCCCGGACGCCCCCGAGGGGGTCAAAGGCATCTCGCTCTTCCTCGTACCGAAGTTTCTTCCCGGGCCCGATGGAACGCCCGGCGAGCGCAACAGCGCGCGCTGCGCCTCGATCGAGCACAAGCTCGGCATCCATGCGAGCCCGACCGCAGTCATGGTGTTCGACAAGGCGGTCGGCTATCTCGTCGGCGAGGAGAACAAGGGCTTGTCCTACATGTTCGTCATGATGAACGCAGCGCGCTTCAGCGTCGGGCTGGAGGGGGTGGCGATCGCCGAGCGCGCCTTCCAGCGCGCGCTCGCCTACGCCAGGGAGCGGCTGCAGGGGCGCGACCTCGTCGAGGGCGCGGCCGCGGTGCCGATCATCCGCCATCCCGACGTGCGCCGCATGCTGATGCTGATGAAGTCCCAGACCGAAGCGATGCGCGCTCTGGCATATGTCGTCGCCGCGGCGATGGACTTCGCGCACAAGACCGGGAGAAAGGACCATCAGGCCTTCGTCGATCTGATGATCCCGGTCGTCAAGGGCTGGTCGACCGAGACCGGCATCGAGGTCGCTTCACTCGGCATCCAGGTGCACGGCGGCATGGGCTTCATCGAGGAAACCGGCGCCGCGCAGCATCTGCGCGATGCGCGCATCACCACCATCTACGAAGGCACCACCGGCATCCAGGCAGGCGACCTCGTCGGCCGCAAGATCGCCCGCGAGGGCGGCGCGACCGCGAAGGCCTACATCGCCGAGCTGCGCAAGTTCGAGGCCGAGCTGTCGAAGTCGACGAACCCCGACATCCAGGCGATCCGGCCGATCTTCGCCGCAGGCGTGCAGGCGGTACTTGACGGAGTGGAGTACATCGTCGCCAACGCCGGCAAGGACGTGAAAGGGGTGTTCGCCGGTGCCGTGCCGTTCCTCAAGCTCATGGGCGTCGTCGCGGGCGGCTGGCAGATCGCCCGCGCCGCGCTCGCCGCGGAGAGCAAGCTCGCCGGCGCCGCGGACCGCCAGTTCCTCGAGGCGAAAATCTCGACCGCACGCTTTTACGCCGACCACGTTCTCGTCCAGGCGCCCGCGCTGCGCGATACGGTGGTCAGGGGAGCGCCGGCAGTGCTGGCGCTCTCGGAGGAGCAGTTTCTCGCCGCCTAGCGGCGGATGCCAAAAAAGCGCTGGATCTTGCGCAGTAGGTCCGCCGATTCCACCGGCGCGACGAGAGGCGCGACCGCGGTGGCCTCGCGCACCTTCTCGAGCTCCGGCCGCCGCGCGCTGATGATGCGGCTCATGGCCTCGGCGATCTCGGGACGCGAAAGCAGCAGCCCCTGGAACGACGCGCGGTCCAGCCGGTAGCACTCGACGTCGGTCTTCGCCGTCACGGTGGCGCTGCGCGCTTCGCCGGTGAGCAGCGCCATCTCGCCGAAGAACTGCCCGGCGCGCAGCGTCGCGAGGATCTGGGGCCGGCCGCTCGCCGGCTCGTAGCGCACTTCCACCTCGCCGAAGGCGACGATGTAGAGCCAATGGGCGACGTTGCCCTGCTTAGTGATGATGTCGCCGCGTGCGAAGGGCGCGTACTGCAGGCGCTCGGCGATCTCGGCGATCTCGTCTTCCGAAAGCACCGAGAAGAGGTCCACGCCGCGCAGCATTTCGAGGCGCCGGCCGATCTCGCGCTTGCGCACCGCGTCGGCGTGCGCCTCGTCGCGGCTCACCGCGTGCACGGTGCGCTGCTCTTCGGCGATGCGGATGCCCGCGCGCTGCAGCGAGGCGAAGAGGTGTACCCGCACCATCGAGTCGGTCGCTTCGTCCTCGAGCAGATCGGTCAGGAAGTAGCGCAGGTGATAGAGCAGGTTGCCGGCCTCGAAGCCGTGCAGCACGGTGTTCGGCGCCGGCGTGCGCGCGACGTTGACGATCGGCACGTCGCGCATCTCGTCGTTCACCGTGGCGATGACCCGCGCCGGCGGCACGCCGGGATCGACCATGAAGGCGAGCGTGCGCCGCCACTGCAGCGGCCCGCCCTCGCGCTTGCCGAGGATCGCCACGCGGCCCTTCATCATCAGGCTGTTCGGCACGACGACCGTTTCCCAGTTGCGCGTCTCGATGGTCGTCGAGCGCCAGCCGATGTCGCGCACGCGCCCGGAGACGTCGTCGACCCGCACCCAGTCGCCCACGCGCACGCTGTTGTCGATGTGGATGGCCAGTCCGCCGATCACGTTGCCGAGCGTGTCCTGCATGGCGAAGGCGACCACGGCGGTAAGGATCGCGGAGGTGGTGATGATGCTCGACAGGTCGACACCGGCGACGCGCAGCTGCGCGAGCGCGAATACGACGTACGCGGCGGCGATCGTCAAATCCTCGATGATGCGCGGCGGCTCGCCGCGCAGCCGTGCGAGCACCAGGCGAAACAGCGCGAAGCCGAGCAGGCGGATGAGCGCGATGGCCGCGATGATGCGGAACACGGTATGCACCACCGTACCCGCGCCCGGCACGGCGAGCTGCTCGAGCGCCCAAGCGGCCGCCTGGCCCGCGGCGCCGAAGAGAAAGAGCCAGAGCGTATTCAGGAACACGGCCCGCTCGTGCGGCCGCGAGCGCAGCAGCAGCCCGGTCACGACCAGCGCGAGCAGGGCGAGCCACGGCACTTCGGAGTGCATCACGGCCCGGAGCGCCGATTCGGTCATGGATTCGGAAGCGCGGATCGGCAGCGGATCAGAAGCGGATACGCCCGACGATCATGTCTTTCCACATCACCCAGTCGCCGATGAAGCTGTACAGCGGATGGCTGAACGTGGCGGGGCGGTTTTTCTCGAAGAAAAAGTGGCCGACCCAGGCGAGCAGGTACCCGGCCGCGACGCCGGCCAGCAACCACCAGAAGTTCAGCGTGGCGAGCGCGCGCAGCAGGGCGAGCAGGCCGAGGCTCGTGCCGACGAAGTGCAGGCGCCGGCAGGTGCGGTTGGCATGCTGCGATAGATAGAACGGATAAAAATCCCTAAAACGCGCGTATGGAGGCGCTTTCTGCGTCGCCGTCTTTTCCGCCATGGTCCGGATTGTACGGCGTAGGAACATTCGTGCGGGGCGTCGGTCAGTAGCTAGTGGCGAAAATCCTCGTCGCCGACGACCACCGCGCCAACCGTACCGCCCTCGCCGCGCTGCTCGAGAGCGCCGGACACGAGGTCGTGGTCGCGGAGAACGGCCGCGAAGGCCTTGCCCGAGCCCGGGAGCAGGCGCCCGACCTCGTCATTTCCGACGTGCTCATGCCGCACATGGACGGCTACGAGCTCGCGCGCCGGCTCAAGGTCGATCCGGCGACGGCCGGGGTCAGCGTCCTTTTTTACACGGCGTACTTCGGCGGCCAGGATGCCAAGGACCTCGCGCAGGCGCTCGGCGTCGCGCGCGTCCTGGTCAAGCCGTCACCGAACGACGTCATCCTGGCCGCCGTGTCCGAGGTGCTGGCGCAGCGGCCGAGCGCCGCGCCGGAGGCAGCGGAAGGGCTCGACCGGGAGCACCTGCGCCTGATGGTGGACCAGCTCCTCGAGAAGACCGGCGTGCTCGAGGCGCAGCAGCTGCGCATCCGTCGGCTCAACCGCACGCTCGAGATGCTTTCCGCGGTGAACGCTCTCATCGTGCGCGCTTCGGACCGCCAGGCGCTCCTCGAGGAGGCCTGCCGCATCGCCGTGGAAAAGGGCGGCTTTCGCCTGGCCGTGATCGGCCTCGCCGTCCCGGGCGCCGCGCGACTGGAGCGTGCGGCGGCGGCGGGCGAGGGCGGGGCGGACCGGGACCTGCAGCGCCTCAGACCCGGCACGCAGGCCGTCGTATGGAACGACGCGGAGAGCGGTCCGTTCGTCGCGCTGCCGCTGCTCGCCGGGCGCGAGCCCGCCGGCATGCTGCTCCTGTACGCGCGCTCGCCGGACTTTTTCGATGCCGAGGAGATGCGTCTGCTCGAGGAGCTCGCCGGCGACGTCTCGTTCGCCCTGCACCACCTAGAGCAGAAGGCGAGGATGGACTACCTGGCCTACCACGACTCGCTCACCGACCTGCCGAACCGGAGCCTGTTCACCGACCGCATGACGCAGGCGCTGAACGCGGCGCGCCGCGAGAAGCGGTTTGCCGCGGCGGTGTTCCTCGACGTCGAGCGATTTCGCATGGTGAACGAAACGTTCGGCCGCAAGGCGGGCGACGACCTGCTGCGCCAGATCGCGATGCGCCTGCGCGCCGCGGCGCGCGAGCAGGACACCGTGGCGCGCGTCGGCGGCGACCGCTTCGCGCTCGCAGTGGCGCCGTTCGCGCGGCCCGGCGACACGATCCACGAGGTGATCGAGCGCATCGACCGCGCTTTCGGCCCGGCGATCGTCGTCGACGGCGTGGAGCTGCGCGTGCTGCTCAAGGCCGGCATCGCCGTTTTTCCGACCGACGGCGAGTCGACCGAGTCCCTGTGCGGCAACGCCGAGACGGCGCTCTCCAAGGCGAAGCAGACGAACCAGCGCTATCTCTTCTACGCGCCGGAGATGAACGCGCGCGTCGCCGAGTCGCTGGCGATGGAGAATCGCCTCCGGCGCGCGCTCGAGGACGGGCAGCTCTCGCTGCACTACCAGCCGAAGATCGACATGAAGAGCGGGGCGGTGGCGGGGCTGGAAGCGCTGATTCGCTGGACCGACCCCGAGCTCGGCGCGGTGCCGCCTTCGCGCTTCGTCACCCTGATGGAAGAGACCGGGATGATCCTCGCCGCCGGCCGCTGGGCGCTGCGCCAGGCGGCGCGCGACATTCGCCACTGGCGCTCGCTCGGCTTGAGCGTGCCGCGCGTCTCCGTGAACGTCTCGGCGATCCAGCTCCGCCAGAAGGATTTCGTCGAGTCGGTGCTGCAGGCGCTGTCCACCGACGATCGCCCGCTGCTCGATCTGGAGATCACGGAGAGCGTGCTGGTCGACGACATCGAGGAGAGTACGCGCAAGCTGCAGACGGTGCGGCGCGCCGGCATCGAGATCTCGGTCGACGACTTCGGCACCGGCTACTGCTCGCTCAGCTACCTCGCGCGGCTGCCGGTGGATACGCTGAAGATCGACCGCAGCTTCGTCGTGCGCATGCGCGACGCCGGCTACCCGCGCAACATCGTCGCGATGATCGTCTCGCTCGCGCACACGCTCGGCCTCAAAGTCATCGCCGAAGGGGTCGAGGAGGACGACCAGGTGCGGCTGCTCAAGCAGCTCGGCTGCGATCAGATCCAGGGCTTCTACGCGAGCCAGGCGCTGCCGGCCGACGGCGTCGAAGCGCTGCTGCGCCAGGGAACCGATTCCGGGCTGCAGCAGCGCATCGCCGCGGCCTGATCACATGTTGGGGTAGTTCGGGCCGCCGCCGCCTTCCGGAGCGACCCAGACGATGTTCTGCCGCGGGTCCTTGATGTCGCAGGTCTTGCAGTGCACGCAGTTCTGCGCATTGATCTGCAGGCGCGGGTGCGTCTCGACGTCGACGAACTCGTACACGCCCGCCGGGCAATAGCGCTGCTCGGGGCCGGCGTACTCGACGAGGTTGCGCACGGCGAGCGAGGGATCCTTTAGCCGCAGGTGCACCGGCTGGTCCTCGTTGTGATTGGTGTTGGAGATGAATACCGACGAGAGCCGATCGAAGGTGAGCACGCCGTCGGGCTTGGGATAGGCGATCGGCGCCGCTTCCGTCTTGCGCCTCAGCGTCTCGTGATCGGCGTGGCGATGGTGCAGCGTCCACGGCGCGCGGCCGCGGAACAGCACCTGGTCGACGCCGACCATCAGCGTGCCGGTGTAGAGACCCTTCGACATCCACGGCTTGAAGTTGCGCGCGCGGTAGAGCTCGTCGTGGAGCCAGCTCTGCCGGAATGCCTCCGGATAGTTCGCCAGCACGTCGCTGGCGCGTCCGGTTTTCAGCGCGTCGCAGGCCGCCTCGGCGGCGAGCATGCCCGACTTGATCGCGGCATGGCTGCCCTTGATGCGCGAGGCATTGAGGAAGCCCGCGTCGTCGCCGAGCAGCGCGCCGCCGGGGAAGACGAGCTTCGGCAGGGACTGCAGCCCGCCGGCGGCGATGGCGCGTGCGCCGTAGGAGATTCTTTTGCCTTGTGCAAAGTATTTTCTTATCTCCGGGTGCGTCTTGAAGCGTTGAAACTCCTCGTACGGCGAAAGGTAGGGATTCTCGTAGGCGAGGCCGACGACGAAGCCCACCGCCACCTGCCGGTTGTCCATGTGATAGAGGAAGGAGCCGCCGTAGGTGCCCGGATCGAGCGGCCATCCGGCGGTATGCACGACGAGCCCGGGGTCGTGGCGCTCGGGGCTGACCTCCCACAGCTCCTTCAGCCCGATCCCGTAGACCTGCGGATCCGCGCCTTCGCGCAGCCCGAAGCGCTCCTCGAGCTGCTTTCCGAGATGGCCGCGGCAGCCTTCGGCGAAGAAAACGTACTTGCCATGGAGCTCCATGCCTTCCTGGTAGGCATCGGTCTTCTCGCCCTTTCGGTTGATGCCCAGGTCTCCGGTCGCGACGCCTTTCACCTTGCTGCCGTCGTAAAGAACTTCGGCCGCGGCGAAGCCGGCGAAGATTTCCACGCCGAGCGCCTCGGCCTGCTGCGCGAGCCAGCGGCACACGTTGCCGAGGCTCACCACGTAGTTGCCGTGGTTGCGGAAGCAGGCGGGCAGCAGCCAGTGCGGCGCTTCCAGGAAGGATTTTTCCGAAAGAAACAGGAAGCGGTCGCGCCCGACGGGCACGTCGAGCGGGGCGCCTTTCTCTTTCCAGTCGGGGAAAAGCTCGGCGAGCGCGCGCGGATCCATCACCGCGCCGGAAAGGATATGCGCGCCGACCTCGGAGCCTTTCTCGAGCACGCATACGGAAACGTCGGGAGAGAGCTGCTTCGCGCGGATCGCCGCAGCGAGCCCGGCCGGGCCGGCGCCGACGACGACGAGGTCGTACTGCATCGATTCGCGAGGCATGCGGCAAATTATAATTTGTTGTTTCATGGCCGAAAAAAGACTGGTGCATACCGAGCGCATCGCCATCCGCTGGGGCGACATGGACGCGATGGGCCATGTGAACAACACGGTGTACTTCCGCTTCATGGAGCAGGCGCGCATCGGCTGGTTCGACTCCCTGCTGCCGCGCGGCGAGGCCTGGAAGAACACCGGCATCGTCATCGCGAATGCCTCGTGCAACTTCAAGCGCGCGATGAATTACCCCGGGACGGTGGAGGTGAAGGTCTACACCGCCGCGCCGGGCGGATCGAGCGTGCCGACGTTCTATGATCTGAGCATCGACGGCGAGCTCTACGCCGACGGCGCGGCGACCGTGGTTTTCATCGACATGGCGCGGCAGAAGCCGGCGCGCATTCCCGATCCCATCCGAGCGAGGCTGCAATGAATGGCCCGATGTGGACGCCGAGCCCGGAGCGCGCCGCGGCGACAGCCATGGCGCGTTTCATGCGCGAGGCGGGGAAGAGCGACTACGCCGCGCTTCACCAATGGTCGGTGACGCGGCCCGAGGAGTTCTGGAGCCGCCTGTGGGATTTCTGCGGCGTCATCGGCGAGAAAGGCGGCCGCGGCCTCGTGGACGGCGATCGCATGCCCGGGGCGCGCTGGTTTCCGGACGCACGGCTCAATTTCGCCGAGAACCTGCTGCGTCGCCGCGATGCGGGCGATGCCATCGTCTTCTGGGGCGAAGACCGCATCAAGCGCCGGCTCAGCCACGAGCAGCTGCACCACCTCGTGTCGCGCATCGCGCAGGCGCTCGCCGACATGGGCGTGACCAAGGGCGACCGGGTGGCGGGCTATCTGCCGAACGTGCCGGAAGCGACCGCCGCGATGCTCGCCACCGCGAGCCTTGGCGCCGTGTGGTCGAGCTGCTCGCCGGACTTCGGCGTGCAGGGCGTGCTCGACCGCTTCGGCCAGATCGCGCCGAAGGTGCTGTTCGTCGCCGACGGCTACCTCTACGGCGGCAAGGAGCACGACTGCCAGCAGAAGGCTTCCGCCGTGCTCGACAAGCTGCCAAGCGTCGAGGAGTGCGTCGTCGTCGACTATGTGGGCGAAACGGCGACCGCGGGCACCTCGCTGTACGAGTTCCTCGAGCCGTTCGACCCGCAGCCGCTGCGCTTCGAGCGCAGCGAGTTCGCTCATCCGCTCTACGTCCTCTATTCCTCGGGGACGACCGGCGTGCCGAAGTGCATCGTGCACGGCGCCGGGGGAACGCTCCTGCAGCACCTGAAGGAGCACCGCCTGCACAGCGATGTGCGTGAAGGCGACCGGCTGTTCTACTTCACCACGCTCGGCTGGATGATGTGGAACTGGCTCGTCTCCGGCCTGGCCGCGCAAGCGACGCTCCTCCTCTACGACGGCTCGCCCTTCGCCGGGCAGGGACGCGTGCTCTTCGATTTCGCCGACGCCGAGGGCATGACGCACTTCGGCACCTCGGCGAAGTTCATCGACGCGGCGGCGAAGATGGGCCTCAAGCCGCGCGAGAGCCACCGCCTGGCGAACCTGCGCGCGGTCCTCTCGACGGGCTCGCCGCTCCTGCCCGAAGGCTTCGATTACGTCTACCGCGACGTGAAGCGCGACGTTTGCCTTTCCTCGATCTCCGGCGGCACCGACATCGTGTCCTGCTTCGTGCTCGGCAATCCGGCGGCGCCGGTATGGCGCGGCGAGATCCAGTGCAAGGGGCTCGGCATGGCCGTGGAGGTCTTCGACGAAGACGGGAAGCCGGTGCGCGGCGAGAAGGGCGAGCTCGTCTGCACCCGCCCTTTTCCCTCCATGCCGATCGGCTTCTGGAACGACCCGGAAGGCGCGAAGTACCGCGCGGCGTACTTCGAGAAGTACCCGAACGTCTGGCGCCACGGCGACTGGTGCGAGATCACCGCGCATGGAGGCGTCGTCATCTACGGACGCTCGGACGCGGTGCTCAACCCGGGCGGCGTGCGCATCGGCACCGCGGAGATCTATCGCCAGGTCGAGCAGCTGGAGGACGTGGTCGAGTCGCTGGTGATCGGCCAGGACTGGCAGGGCGACGTGCGCGTCGTGCTGTTCGTCAAGCTGCGCGAGGGCGCCGCGCTTTCGGCGGAAATGACGGCTGCGATAAAAAGACGCATCCGGGAGAACACGACCCCGCGGCACGTCCCGGCCAAGATCTTGCAGGTCGCCGACATCCCGCGCACCAAGAGCGGGAAGATCGTCGAGCTGGCGGTGCGGGACGTGGTGCACGGCCGGGAGGTGAAGAACCAGGAGGCGCTCGCCAATCCCGAAGCCCTCGAGCATTTCCGCAACCGGCCGGAACTCGCGCAATAGCGCATAGGCGTGTACACTCCCGCAAACCTACACGCGCTAGGGTGATGGCCAAATATGTCTTTGTAACAGGCGGTGTAGTCTCCTCGCTGGGGAAAGGCATCGCCGCCGCCTCCCTTGCCGCGATCCTCGAGTCGCGCAGCATCCGCGTCACCAACATCAAGCTCGACCCGTACATCAACGTCGATCCCGGAACGATGAGCCCGTTCCAGCACGGCGAGGTGTTCGTCACCGAGGACGGCGCCGAGACCGACCTGGACCTCGGCCACTACGAGCGCTTCCAGAGCTCGAAGATGCGCCGCGCCAACAACTTCACCACGGGCCAGATCTACGAGTCGGTGATCAAGAAGGAGCGCCGCGGCGACTACCTCGGCGGCACGGTGCAGGTGATCCCGCACATCACCGACGAGATCAAGGCCTTCATCAAGCGCGGCGCCGGCGAAGCCGACGTGGCGATCGTCGAGGTCGGCGGCACGGTCGGCGACATCGAGTCGCTGCCGTTCCTCGAGGCCATTCGCCAGATGGGCCTCGAGCTCGGGCGCAACAACGTCTGCTACATCCACCTCACGCTCGTGCCCTACGTCGCGGCGGCCGGCGAGATCAAGACCAAGCCCACGCAGCACTCGGTGAAGGAGCTGCGCGAGATCGGCATCCAGCCCGACGCGCTGCTTTGCCGCACCCTGCAGCCGCTGCCCGACGAGGAGCGGCGCAAGATCGCGCTCTTCTGCAATGTGCAGAAAGAGGCGGTGATCTCGGCCTGGGACGTGGACTCGATCTACAAGATCCCGATGATGCTGCACGACCAGATGCTCGACGAGATCGTCTGCCACAAGCTCTCGATACTGGCGCGCGCGGCCGACCTGTCGGCCTGGCGCAAGATCGTCGACGCGCAGGAGCACCCACGGCATGAAGTGGACATCGCGTTCGTCGGCAAGTACGTCGACCTGCAGGACTCCTACAAGTCGCTGAACGAGGCGCTGCGCCACGCCGGCATCCACACCTCGAGCCGCGTCAACATCCACTACGTCGACTCGGAGGAGCTGGAAAAGTCGGTCAATGCGCAAGGGCAGGGCGGCGTCGGCGCGCTGGAGAAGATGGACGCGATCCTGGTGCCCGGCGGCTTCGGCAAGCGCGGCACCGAGGGCAAGATCCGCGCGATCCGCTACGCGCGCGAGAACGGCGTGCCCTACCTCGGCATCTGCCTCGGCATGCAGCTCGCCACGATCGAGTTCGCGCGCAACGCGTGCGGCCTCGCCGGCGCGAACAGCACCGAGTTCGATGCCGATACGCCGCATCCGGTCGTCGCCTTGATCACCGAGTGGCTCGATCGCACCGGGCGGATCGAGAAGCGCAGCGACAAGTCCGATCTCGGCGGCACCATGCGCCTGGGCGCGCAGACGTGCCCGGTCGAGCCGAACAGCCTCGCCTTCGCCATCTACGGCCCCGAGGTGAACGAGCGTCACCGGCACCGCTACGAGGTGAACAACGTCTACGTCCCGCAGCTCGAGGCCAAGGGCTACAAGGTTTCGGCGCGCACGCCGAGCGAGCATCTTCCGGAGATCATGGAGCTGCCGGGGCATCCGTTCTTCATCGGCGTGCAGTTCCATCCCGAGTTCACTTCCACGCCGCGGCACGGGCACCCGCTCTTCAAGGCGTTCGTCGCGGCCGCGCTCAAGCAGCGCGCCCGAGCGCAGCGCCCGGGCGGCACGCTTTCCGTCGTCGCAGCGTGAAAATATGCGGCTTCGAGGCCGGCCTGGAGCGGCCGCTCTTTCTCATTGCCGGGCCCGATACGCTGGAGAGCGAGCAGCTCTGCCTCGACGTCGCAGGGCGACTGCGCGAGCACACCGCCAAGCTCGGCATGCCCTACATCTTCAAGGGCTCGTTCGACAAGGCGAACCGCAGCTCCGGTAGGACCTACCGCGGTCCGGGCATGGAGGAGGGCCTGCGCATCCTCGCCAGCGTGAAGCAGCAGATCGGCGTTCCGGTGCTCACCGACGTGCACGAGGATACGCCGATCGGCGCGGTGGCGGCGGTCGTCGACGTGATTCAGACGCCCGCCTTTCTTTGCCGCCAGACGAATTTCATCAGGTCGGCGGCGAGCCATAAGAAGCCGCTGAACATCAAGAAAGGCCAGTTCCTCTCTCCGTGGGAGATGAAGAACGTGGTCGAGAAGGCGAAGAGCACCGGCAACGATCAGATCCTCGTCTGCGAGCGCGGCTTCAGCTTCGGCTACAACAACCTCGTGGTCGACATGCGCGGGCTCGCGGTGATGCGCGAGACCGGCTGCCCGGTGGTTTTCGATGCGACGCATTCCGTGCAGCTGCCCGGCGGGCAGGGCAGCGCCTCCGGCGGGCAGCGTGAGTTCATCCCCGTGCTTGCGCGCGCCGCCGTCGCCGCCGGCGTCTCCGGCGTCTTCATGGAGACGCACCCGCGCCCCGACGAGGCGCTGTGCGACGGGCCGAACTCCTGGCCGCTCGGCATGATGCAGGAATTGCTGGAAACCCTCGTGGAGCTCGATCGCACCGTGAAGAAGAAAGGCTTTCCCGAAATGAAAGTGACAAGCGCATGAGCTCGATCGTCGACGTCGTCGCGCGCGAGATCCTCGACTCGCGCGGCAATCCCACCGTGGAAGCCGACGTGCTCCTCGAATCCGGGGTCATGGGCCGCGCCGCCGTGCCCTCCGGCGCTTCGACCGGCAGCCGAGAGGCGGTCGAACTGCGCGACGGCGACAAGCAGCGCTATGCCGGCAAGGGCGTGCTGAAGGCGGTGGAGTTCGTGAACACCGAGATCTCGGAAGCCATCGTCGGCCTCGACGCATCGGAGCAGGCCTTCGTCGATGCCACGCTCATCGAGCTCGACGGCACGGAGAACAAGGCGCGTCTGGGCGCGAACGCCATCCTCGCCGTGTCGATGGCGACGGCGCGGGCCGCGGCCGAGGAGTCCGGGCTGCCGCTCTATCGCTACTTCGGCGGCTCGGGCCCGATGCGCATGCCGGTGCCGATGATGAACGTGATCAACGGCGGCGCGCACGCCAACAACCGCCTCGACATGCAGGAGATGATGATCGTCCCGGTCGGCGCGCGCAGCTTCCGCGAGGCGCTGCGCTGCGGCGCCGAAGTCTTCCAGTCCTTGAAGAAGATCATCGATGCGAAGGGCATGTCGACGGCGGTCGGCGACGAGGGTGGCTTTGCGCCCGACCTTTCGACGCACGCGGCGGCGATCGAGCTCCTGCTGGAGGCGATCTCGGCCGCGGGCTACAGCGCCGGGCAGGACGTGGTGCTCGCGCTCGATTGCGCGGCTTCCGAGTTCTACAAGGACGGCCGCTATGTGCTCGAGTCCGAGGGCGAGAGGCTGACCTCGGCCGAGTTCGCGGCCTACCTCGAGCAGCTCGCCGCGCGCTACCCCATCGTTTCCATCGAGGACGGCATGGCCGAGAACGACTGGGAGGGCTGGAAGGCGCTCACGGCGCGGCTCGGCAGCCGGCTGCAGCTGGTCGGCGACGACCTCTTCGTCACCAACGTCGGCATCCTGCGCGAAGGCATCCGCCAGGGCGCGGCCAACGCGATCCTGATCAAGGTCAACCAGATCGGCACCCTGACCGAGACCTTTGCCGCCATCGAGCTCGCGAAGCGCGCCGGTTACGGCACGGTGATCTCGCACCGCTCCGGCGAGACCGAGGACACGACCATCGCGGACATCGCGGTCGGCACCAATGTCCTGCAGATCAAGACCGGGTCGCTCTCGCGATCGGAACGCGTGGCGAAGTACAACCAGCTGCTGCGCATCGAGGAGGACCTCGGCGACTCGGTCGGCTACCCCGGGCGCGAGGCCTTCGCCGTCCGGCGATGAGCGCGTGAAAATCCTCGCCGCCATCTTCGTCGCCCTGATCGTGCTGATCCAGTATCCGTTGTGGTTCGGCAAGGGCGGATGGCTGCGGGTGTGGCAGATCGCCGGCGAGCTGGACGGCCGGAGAGCCGAGAACCGGAAGCTCGCCGCGCGCAATGCCGCGCTTGCGGCCGATGTGCGCGACCTGAAGACGGGAACCGAAGCGATCGAGGAACGGGCGCGCTCCGAGCTCGGCATGATCCGCCGCGACGAGGTGTTCTTCCAGATCGAGCCGCCGGCGAAAAAGCCTTAGACTTGCGGCTTCTGCAGGAGGCGGCCATGAAGCTTTCGGCGCAGCAGCTCGAGCAGTTCGACCGCGACGGCTATCTCTTCTTCCCGTCGCTCTTCACCCAGCAGGAGATCAAGGCCCTGACCGACGAGGTGCCGGCGCTGTACGCGCAGCGTCGGCCGGAAAACGTGCGCGAGAAAACGGGCGATGTGGTGCGCACCAATTTCGCCGCGCACATGTACAGCGCTCCGTTCGCCAGGCTGGCGCGCCATCCGCGCATGGTCGAGCCGGTGAAGCAGCTTTTCGGCGAGGACCTCTACATGCACCAGTTCAAGATCAACGGCAAGGCCGCTTTCGACGGCGACGTCTGGCAGTGGCACCAGGACTACGGCACCTGGCGCAACGACGACCAGATGCCCGAGGCGCGCGCCATGAATGTCGCGATCTTTCTCGACGAGGTGAACGAGTTCAACGGGCCGCTCATGTTCATTCCGGGCAGCCACAAGCTGGGCGTGCTCGAGGCCGAGCACGACCTGACCACGACCAGCTACCCGCTCTGGACGATCAATCACGACACCATCGCCAAGCTGGTCGAGCGGGGCGGCATCGTCGCGCCCAAGGGGCCCGCCGGCTCGATGATCCTGTTCCACGGCTGCCTGGTGCACGCTTCTACGTCGAACCTCTCGCCGTGGAACCGCGTGAGCGTATATCTCTCGCTGTGCGCCGTGTCCAACCACATCCGGCGCTTCAAGCGTCCGGGCTACATCGCGCATCGCGACTTCACGCCGATCCGGTGCCTGCCCGACGACTGCCTGCTCAAGCCCTACGACGTGCCGCTTCCCTGGAAGGACGGAACGCCGGCCGAAGAACTGCAGGGCCAGCTGAAAGCCGCGTAGCCAATGAATCTGTACGCCAAGTTGCAGGAGAGAAAGGACAACCCGTTGCGCGTGGGGCTGATCGGCGCCGGCAAGTTCGCGGCGATGTATCTCGCGCAGGTGCCCAAGACGCCGGGCGTGCGGCTGGTCGCGATCGCCGATCTCGCGCCGCAGAACGCGAGGGCGAACCTCGAGCGTGTGGGTTGGCCGGCGGAGCTCGTGCAGCGCACCCCCATCACCGAGGACTGGCGCAAGGTCGTCGAGCAGCCCGAGGTCGACATCGTCATCGAGGCGACCGGCAATCCAATGGCCGCGGTCGAGCATGTGCTTGGCGCATTTGCGCACGGCAAGCACGTAGTGATGGTGACCGTGGAGGCGGACGCTTTCTGCGGGCCGCTGCTCGCGCGCAAGGCGGCGGAGGCGGGCGTCGTCTACAGCCTCGCCTATGGGGACCAGCCGGCGCTCATCTGCGACCTGGTGGATTGGGCGCGCGCCGCCGGCTTTCCGGTCGTGGCCGCCGGCCGCGGACACAAGTGGCTGCCGCACTTCGCGCAGTCCACCCCGGAGACGGTGTGGGGCTACTACGGCCTCACGCCCGAGCAGGCGAAGCTCGGCGGGCTCAACCCGAAGATGTTCAATTCCTTCCTCGACGGCTCGAAGCCCGCGATCGAGACGAGCGCGGTATGCAACGCGACCGGCCTCACGCCCGCGCCCGAAGGGCTGCGCTACCCGCCCGGGGCGATCGACGAGATTCCCTCGCTCATGCGCCCGCGCAGCGAGGGCGGTACGCTGCACCACAAGGGGCAGGTGGAGGTGGTGTCGTCGCTTCGCGGCGACGGCACGCCGATCGACTACGACATCCGCTTCGGCGTGTTCGTCGTCTTCGAGGGAGAAAGCGAGTACATCCGGCGCTGCTTCAGCGAGTACGGAGTGAAGACCGACCCTTCCGGCCGCTATGCCTGCCTTTACAAGCGCTGGCACCTGATCGGTCTCGAGGTCGGCATCTCGGTCGCCTCGGTGGGCCTGCGATGCGAGCCGACCGGCTGCGCGACGGGGTGGCGCGCGGATGCCGTCGCCGTCGCCAAACGCGATTTGAAAGCCGGAGAGATCCTTGACGGGGAGGGTGGCTACACCGTCGTCGGCCGGCTGATGCCCGCCGCAGACTCGCTCGCGGGCCAGTGCCTGCCGCTCGGGCTCGCGCACGGTTGGAAGGTGCTGCGGCCCGTGGCTGCCGGACAGCCGCTTACCTGGCGCGACGTCGCGTGCGACGAAAGTTCGACCGCCGTGCGCGCGCGGCGCGAGATGGAGGCTGCAATCGCTCCAGGTAGCGATACATCTCGGTATGGTCGGCCTGCGCCGGCAGCTTCCGCTGCGCGGCGCGCCACAGCTTGAGCGTCTCGCGCAGGTAGGGCGCGTCGACGCCGAGGTCGTCGGCGAGCCCGGCGGCGATGCCGACGTCCTTCGTCATCAGCGCGAGCTTGAAGCCCGAGGCGAAGGCGCCGGTCAGGATCTGCTGCGGGATCTTCCGCTCGGTGGTGCTGTTTTTCCCCGTCGAGGCGTTGATCGCGTCGATCATCGGCTCGGGCTGGAGGCCGAACGCCCGGGCGACGAGCAGCGCCTCGAATCCGGCGATCGTCCCGGCAGCGCCGAGGTAGTTGTTCAGCGCCTTGACGGCGTGCCCGGCGCCGAGCGGGCCGCAGTGGAAGATCTCCTTCCCCATGGCGTGCAGGACGGGCTCCACTTTCCTCACCACGTCCTTCTCGCCGCCGACCATGATGGCGAGCGTGCCGTCGCGCGCCTTGCCGACGGCTCCGGAAACCGGCGCGTCGATCATGTCGATCTTTTTCGCAGAAAGGGCGACGCCCAGCGCCCGCGTGCCGGCCGGGTCGGAGGAGCTCATGTCGATCACCACGGCGCCGGGCGCGAGCGCGGGCAAGGCCTCGAGCACCACATCGCGTACCACGTCGCCGTTCGGCAGCATGGTGACGAGAGCTTCCGCGCCGGTCGCCGCCTCGCGTATCGACTTGCGATTGCCCATGCCCGCGGCATCGAAGGACTGCACGGCGAAGCCCGCGCGCGCGAGGTTCGCGACCATGGGCTGCCCCATGGTGCCGAGGCCGACGAAGGCGATCGTCTTAACTTTGGAATACCTCTCTCGCGCAGCGGAAGGCGGCCACCGCGGCCGGGACGCCGCAATAGATGGCGGTCTGCAGCAGCACTTCCTTGATCTCGTCCTTCGTGACGCCGTTGTTCAGCGCGCCGCGCAGGTGCAGCTTGAGCTCGTGCTCCTTGCCGAGCGCGGTGAGCATGCCGATGTTGAGCACCGAGCGCATCTTGCGCGAGAGTCCCGGCCGGTTCCAGATGTCGTTCCAGCAATAGGTGTGCAGCAGCTCGTTGAACTCTCGGTTGAAGTCGTCGACGTTCTTCTGCGACTTCTCCACCCATTCCTTGCCGAGCACTTCCGTGCGCGTCTTCAGCCCGTCCTTCTCGCGTTCCTTGTTCGGCCTGCTGTCCATTGCTGCCTCCGTTGAAAGCGCCCGATCCTAAGCTACTTCTTCTGCATCCGCACGATCCAGTCCTTGAAGCCGGCGAGCAGATCGGACAGGAACTTGCGCGTCGTCTCGTCGGTGAGCCGGCCCTGCGCGTCGAACTTGGTGGCCGCGTTGCCGATGAACACCTCGGGACGCGGCAGCACGTAGGCCCAGAGCTGGGTCAGGATGCGCCGCAGGTCGTACTGGTTGCGCACGCCGCCCACCGGACCGGTGGTGGCGGAGAAGATCGCCACCGGCTTGTCCTGGAACACCTGGTTCGGCGCGCGCGAACCCCAGTCGATCGCGTTCTTGAGCGCCGCGGTCACGGAGAAGTTGTACTCGGGGCTCGCGATGAGCAGGCCGTCGGCCGCGGCGACCTCGGCGCGAAAGCGCTTCACCGGATCGGGCAGCCCCGCGTCGAAGACGTCCTGGTTGAACATGGGAATGTCGTCGATGCGCGCATAGCCGAGCGTCATCCCGGGAGGCAGGAGCTGCGCGCAGGTGCGAAGCGCCGCGGTGTTGAACGAGCCCTTGCGCAGGCTGCCGCTGATGCCGAGCAGCTTGAGATCCGCCATGCTTCGCTCCTCGTGCCGTGAAAGGGCGCGAGTTTACTCGATGCCAGTCGGTAAACTGCGCGCTCGGTCATGACGCCGTTTGCGTACCCGCAGTACCGCCGCCTCTGGACGAGCTCCGTGCTGTCGTGGTCCAGCCAGTGGATCCAGCAGGCGGCAATGGGTTGGGTGGTCTACGAAGTGACGGGCTCCGGCGCGCTCCTCGGGGCGGTGCTCGGCGTGCGCGCCGTGCCGATGATCCTGCTCGCGCCGCTCTCGGGCGTCGCCGCGGACCGGTTCAATCGCAAGCGGCTGCTGCAGGCGAGCCAGCTGCTCGCGGGCGCCGTGTCCGCCGGCCTCGGCGCGGCACTCGCCTTCGGCCGGGTCGACGTGTGGATGCTTTTCGTGTTCGTCGTCCTCATGGGCGCCTCGAACGTCATCGACCGGCCGGCGCGCTTCACCAGCGCGTTCGAGCTCGTGCCGCGGGAGATCGCGGCGAAGGCCATGGCGCTCAATACCATCGGCTTCTCCCTGATGCGCGTCCTCGGACCGGCGCTCGCGGGCTATCTCATCGCCGCTGCGGGCGCCGCCGGCACCTTCCTCGTGCTCGCGCTGCTCTACGGCGCCTCGGCGCTGGTCGCCCTCACCGTGGCGATTCCGCCGCCGCGCCAGCCCAAGGCACGCACTTCGGCGCTCGCCGACATGGCCGAAGGCTTTCGCTTCTCGGTGCGCGACCCGGTCATGCGCATGCTGCTCGCGCTCGGCGCCTTGCCCTACCTTCTGCTGGTTCCGGTCTGGGTGACGCTCTTTCCCATCTATGCAAAAGACGTCTTCGCGGCCGGGCCGGAGGGGCTGGGCGTCCTGCTCACCAGCGTCGGGCTCGGTGGAACCCTCGGCGGCCTGATCGCCAATGCGCTCGCGCGCGCCGAGCGCCAGGGCCTGCTGCAGGCGGCATGGATTGCGGCGATGGCGACGGCGATCCTCGGCGTGGCCGCGAGCCCGACCCTGCCGGTCGCCGCCGTCTGCGCGTTTTTCGGCGGTGTGGCGGAGATGGCGCTGACGGCGAGCAACATGGCGGTGTTGCAGCTTTCCGCGCCCGAAGCCATGCGCGGTCGCATCGCGAGCCTGATGCTCCTCTACCCCGCGATGATCTCCACCGGCTCGTTCCTGGCCGGTCCGCTCGCCGACCTGCTCGGTGCGCGCGGCGCGGCGGCGGTGCTCGCTGCCGCCGCCCTCGTTACGCTCGCCTTGCTCTACTTCTCTTCCCCCGTCATCAAGGAGATCCGCCAGCGATGAAGAAGCTTCCGGCAAGCAAGGGCCTCGTCGACGACCTCGTCGCGGCGAGCCGCATCCTCGCCGCGCACGAGGTCCTCGACGCCTACGGCCATGTCAGCGCGCGCAGCGACAAGCGCGCCGACCGCTTCCTCATGTCGCGCTCGCGCGCGCCGGCGCTCGTCGCGGCCGCCGACCTCATGGCGCTCGACGCCGACAGCGAGGCGCCGGCCGGCGACCGGCGCAAGGGCTTCATCGAGCGTTACATCCACGGCGAGATCTACCGTGCGCGCCCGGACGTGATGGCGATCGTGCACAGCCACTCGCCTTCGGTCATCCCCTTCGGCGTGACGCGCACGCGCCTGCGGCCCATCTACCACATGGGCTCGTTCCTCTGGAGCGGCGCGCCGGTCTGGGATATCCGGAAGGTGCGCGAGGAGAACGACCTGCTCGTGCGCGATCGCCCGCTCGGCAAGGCACTCGCGCAGACGCTCGGCCAGTGCAACTGCGTGCTGATGCGCGGCCACGGCATGACCGTCATCGGCGCCAGCATCCCGGAAGCCGTTTTCCGGGCGATCTACACGGAAATGAACGCGCGGCTGCAGCTGCAGGCGGGCCAGCTCGAAGGGCCGATCGAGTTCCTCTCGGACGAGGAGGGGCGTCGCGCCACGGTGTCCAACGCAGGCACGCTCGAGCGGCCGTGGGAGCTGTGGAAGAAGCGCGCGCTAGGTCGCGGCTAGGGAGGGCTCGCGGGGCGAGCGGCGCAGCAGCCAGAAGGCGATCGACAGGTTGAGCAGGTTCCAGGCGATGCCGTTCAGGAAGGCCGCACGGTACGAGCCGGTGAGGTCGAAGACCTCGCCCGACATCCAGCCCCCCAACGCCATGCCGAACAGCGTTGCCATGAGCACGATGGCGGTGCGCGTGCCGGCTTCGCGCACGTCGAAGTGCTCGCGCACGATCAGCGCATAGGCCGGGACGATGCCGCCCTGGAAAAGACCGAACAGCGCGGAGACGACGTAGAGCGACGCGAGACCCGTCGAGGGCAGGAAGAGGAGGAGCGCGATGCCCTGGAGCGTCGAGCCGAGGAGCAGCGTGCGCAGACCGCCGATGTGGTCGGAAATCCACCCGGAGAGCAGCCGGCTGACGATGCCGAAGCCGAGCATGAGCGAGAGCATCTCGGCGCCGCGCGCCGGGCCGTAGCCGAGGTCGCCGCAGTAGGCGACGATGTGCACCTGGGGCATCGACATGGCGACGCAGCAGGCGACGCCGGCGAGCGCGAGTAGCGCGGTGAGCGCGTTCGCGGAAAGGCCGAGCGGCCGCTCTGCCGCCTGACGCTGCCCGCTCGCTGCACCAGGATGCGCGAGTGACGGGGGACGGCGCCGCAGCGCGAGCGAGAGGAGCAGGATACTCACGATGCAGAAGATCCCGACCCCGATATACGTCGCGCGCCATCCCGAAACGGCAAAGAAGTGCTGGACGATCGGCGGCCACACGGTCCCGGCGAGGTAATTGCCGCTCGCGCAGATCGCCACCGCGATGCCGCGCCGGCGCGTGAACCACAGGGCCGTATCGGCGACGAGCGGCGCGAAGGTGGCCGAGCAGCCGAGAAAGCCGATCAGCAGGCCGTGGGCGAGGGTGAACTGGCCGAGGGTCTGCGCCATCCCGGCGAGCACGAAGCCGCCGCCCAGGAACACCCCGCCGAGGATCACCGGCACCACGACGCCGAAGCGGTCGGCGAGCCGCCCCATGAGGATGCCGCCGATGCCGAAGCCGATCATCGTCGCCGTGTAGGGCAGGGAGGCGCCGCCGCGCGCACTGCCGAACTCGGCCTGCACGGCGGGAAGCGCCACCGACATGATGTACATGCCGACGCCGCCCACGGTCATGAGCAGGAGCGAGGCGCCCAGGCGCAGCCAGGCATAGGTCGACTCTGGTTCGCTGCGCACTGCGGCCATGGTCGGCCGAGGTTACCCCGACGCCGCGCGTTTGCGGGCAAGCTACGGGTTTTTCCAGCGAAACGAGAGGAGGTTGTCATGGCAAAGCGCGCTGCGCCGCCTTCGACCATCGGTCAGGTGCGCGATGTTTTCCCCAAGCTCGGCGAGCTCACCGACCGCGTGGTGTTCGGCGACGTATGGGAGCGGCCGGGGCTGTCCAAGCGCGACCGCAGCCTGGTCACAGTCGCCGCATTGACCGCGCTGTTCCGCGCGGATCAGCTGCGCGGCCACCTCTGGCGGGCGCTTGACAACGGCCTCACGCCGGACGAGATCATCGAGGCCATTACGCATCTCGCGTTCTATGCCGGCTGGCCCAACGCCGGCAGCGCGGCGCTCGTGGCGAAGGAAGTATTCGCGGAGCGTGGGCAATGAAAGTTGGCTTCATCGGCCTTGGCGCCATGGGGGCGCCGATCGCGAGCAACCTGCAGGCGGCCGGGCACGAAGTGCGCGCGCACGACTTGCGGCGGGTGGCCGGCTTCCCCCACTTTTTTGCGAGCGCCGCCGAAGCAGCGCAGGGCTGCGAGGTCGTGTTCACATCGCTCCCAGGGCCGGCGGAAGTGGACCAGGTGGCCGCAAGCTTGGCGCGCACGCTACCGCGCGGCAGCGCCTGGTTCGACCTCTCGACCAATTCGCCTCGGCGCATCCGCGCGCTGCATGCGCAGCTCGCCGAGCGGGGCATCCCCGTTCTCGATGCGCCGGTAAGCGGCGGGCCCAAGGGCGCGAGCTCGGGCAAGCTCGCCGTCTGGGTGGGCGGGGAGCGCCCCGTGTACGAGCGCTTCCTGCCGCTCCTGCGCGCGATCGGCGACCAGCCGCTTTACGTCGGCCCGATCGGTGCCGGCACGGTGGCGAAGCTTGCGCACAATCTGGCGAGCTTTTCCGTGCAGGCGGCGCTCGCCGAGGTCTTCACGCTCGGCGTGAAAGGCGGGGTCGAGCCGCTGGCGCTATTTCGCGCGCTGCGCCAGGGCGCGACCGGGCGCAAGCGCACCTTCGACCGCCTGGCCGAGCATTTCCTGCCCGGTCGCTACGACCCGGCCGATTTCACCGTGCGGCTCGCGCACAAGGATGTCGCGCTCGCGCTCGAGCTCGCGAGCGATTGCGGTGTCCCCTTGAGGGTGGGACGCGTCGCGCTCGACGAGCTCGCCGGCGCGATCGAGCGAGGCTGGGCCGAGCGCGACTGCCGCGTGGCGATGACGCTTCAGGAAGAGCGCGCGGGGATCAGCGTCCGCGTCCCGCCGGACGAGATCGCGGCCGCGCTCGACTAGCGCGGGTACGGCTGAGGCGCTCGACCGAGCGCAGCAGCCGCACCAGCGCTTGCGCGCCCTCGGGAGTCGAGTCCCAGGTGCGCAACGCGGCGCGGATGATGGCCGAACGCGCCGCTTCCGAAGGCTCCCCGGCGCCGGCGTAGCGCGCGGGGTCGCCCGCGTAGGCGAGCAGCGTGCGCACGTGGGGCGAGAGCCGCTTGAACTGCCCGCGAAACAGGCGGGAAACCTGGCTTTGGTGGATCCCGGTGTCGGCGGCGACGCGTGTCGTCGGCACGCGCTGCGCGAGCTCGAGCAGGGCGCGGCGCGCGCCCGGGATGTCGGCCGGCGTGACTTTTTTGACATTGCCTTGCATATTGCATATCGTAATGCATATGCAAAACGGTCGCACCTAAAAACGGTCGCACCTAAAAAGGGGGAACAACATGGGCGGCATGGAAGCGACGCTCCTGCAGACCTATGCAGGACGGGGAAGGCACACATCCGTACTGGTAGCGGCGATGAGCGCGAGCGCGGCGCGAAGGCCCGCGCTCACCGAGCCGGCCTCGGCGAGCGCCATCGCTCTGTGGCTGGAAGCGACCGCGCGTGCGGCGCAGGCGCACGGCGGTCGGGTGGTGCGCCGGGTGGGGAACGAAATGGTGGCTCTGTTCGCCACGCCCGACGCCGGCGCGGCCGCCGCGGCGCGCATCCACTACGAGGCCGAGCGGCTGCTGCCCGGCGGCGATTTCGTCGTGCGCACCGGCCTGCATAACGGCCCGGTACGCCAGCGGGGGCACGACGTTCTCGGCGACACGGTGAATCTCGCCGCGGCGCTCGCCGCTCGCGCTGCGCCCGGGCAACTACTCACGTCGCAGGCGACCGCCGGCAGCCTCGGCGCGCAGTTCCGCCATGCCGTGCGCCCGTTGCCGCATGCTGCCGACGACGCCCTGCCCGTGCTCGGCGAGCTCGACTGGCACCAGATCCCGCCCGAATGCCTCGAGAGCCTGGCCGATGCGGCGTCGCCCAGCCTGCGGCTCACGTACCGCTACAACACGCTGGTGCGCCGCCGCGAAGGCGACTCCCTCACCATCGGCCGCGATCCCGATTGCGACGTCTGCATCGACATCCGCCTCGCCTCGAGAAGGCATTGCACGCTCGAGCGCCGCGGCGAGAACTTCCTGCTGCGCGACCACAGCACGAACGGCACGTTCGTCAGCACGGCCGGCGGGCGCGAAGTGCGCATCCGTACCGAGGAGATGGTATTGCACGGCCGCGGCTGGCTCTCCTTCGGCGTTTCGCGCCTCCTCGCCGAGGAGCTCGTGCAGTTCCTCTGCGAATGAGCCTCGCCGAGGAGAGCGGAGCGGCGGCCGCCGTCGCGGCGCTGCTCGACAGCCAGCAGCGCACGCGGCTCCTCGCCTGGGCGCTCGAGGCCTTGCGCGAGCGGCGCATCGACAAAGTCCAGGCGAGCCAGCTCACGCGCTGCGCGGCGGAGTTCACCAAGCTCGCCAACGTGCAGCTCGAGTACGCCAAGGCGATCGGCGCGAAGCGACCGGTCTATAAGGCGGCGCTCCCGTCGCTCGCCGGCCTGCTCGCGCTCCTCGAGGAGAACCTCGTCGAGGCCGCGCTGCGCGAAGGCGCGCGCCTGCGCGCCGAGCTTGCGCCGGTGCTCGCGGAAGCGCGCCGTCGGCTGCACGAGGCGCGGCGCTAGCCGGAATCTCCCTGCACCGGCCGGACCAAGGCCGGCGGCACGCGCCCTGCTGGGTGTCCATGGAAGGATGGGCACCATGGCAGAGGACAAGGAAGCGCAGGATCGCGACGAACGGGCCGCCGAGGCCGAGCAGGAGCCGGAACTATGGGACTGGGCGCGCGCCGCCGGCGTATCGCGCGAGGACCTCGCCAAGGCG
>DASUFD010000026.1:0-24248 GCA_036274735.1 Burkholderiales bacterium | reverse complement strand
GCGAGACCTGTCTCGCCCTCTTCGCCGCCACCGGCGACACAAGTGTCGCCCCTACATTCGCTCGACGTGCTCTCTCAGCTCCCGAAACACCTCGGCCAGCGCCGCGGGCTGATAGTTCGCATTCAGCCCACTCGGGTTGGGCAGCAGCCAGAGCAGCGTCTGGCCGATCGTCTCGTCCTGCAAACCGACCTTCGCCTTCGCCCGGTCGAACGCGACGCGGTACGCGCCGACGCCGACGACCGCCAGAACCCGCGGGCGGTACTTCTTCACCTTGGCGACCAGGCGCTTGCCGCCGGCGACCAACTCCTCACGTGTCAACGCGTCGGCGGTGGCCGTCGCCCGCGCCACGACGTTGGTGATCCCATAGCCCAGCGGCAGCAATTCGCGCTCCTCGAATGGCGACAGGACGCGATCGGTGAACCCGGCGGCGTACAGCGCCGGCCAGAAGCGGTTGCCCGGGCGGGCGAAGTGGTGCCCGGTCGCGCCCGAATAAAGCCCGGGATTGATGCCGCAGAAGAGCACCTTCAGCCCCGGCGCGATCACGTCGCGCAAGCGCTCGCCGCGCGCCGCGGCGAGCTCGGCGGCGCTAGGCCGGCGTGAGGATGTAGCCGCCCGACTTCTCGTCCGGCTCGAGGCGGACGAGGCCCTTCTTTTCGGCATCTTCGAGAAGGTCCGAAAAGGCGCGGAAGCCGTAGTACGACTCGTTGAAGCCGGGCTTGCGCCGCTTGAGCGCCTGCTTGACCATCGATCCCCAGATACGCTCGCTCTCGCCGCGCTCGGCGATGAGGGCGTGCAGCGTCTCGAGCAGCAGATCGAAGGCCTCCTGCTTCTTGTCCTCTCCGGCCGGCGCCGACTCGCGCCGCTTCTTCGCCGCGCGGCGCTTCTGCTCGTCCTGCCGTACCAGGTCGTCGTAATAGATGAACTCGTCGCAGTTCGCGATCAGCAGGTCGGAGCTCGAGTTCTTCACCCCGACGCCGATGACCGTCTTGGCGTTCTCGCGCAGCTTGGAGACGAGCGGGGAGAAGTCCGAGTCGCCGCTGACGATGACGAAGGTATCGACGTGCGCCTTGGTGTAGCAGAGGTCGAGCGCGTCTACGACCATGCGGATGTCGGCGGAGTTCTTGCCCGACTGGCGCACGTGCGGGATCTCGATCAGCTCGAACGAGGCGGCGTGCATTCCCGCCTTGAACTCCTTGTAGCGCTCCCAGTCGCAGTAGGCCTTCTTCACCACGATCGAGCCTTTGAGGAGCAGGCGCTCGAGCACCTTGTCCATGTCGAACTGCGCGTACTTCGCCTCGCGCACGCCGAGCGCGACGTTCTCGAAATCGCAGAACACCGCGAGATTACGCGACTCGGGGTTCGCCACGGGCGGCCTGCGCGTGCCGGGGCTTGCGGTGCAGCCACGATTGCGCGCGCTCGAAGTAGAGGTAGATCACCGGGGTGATGTAGAGCGTCAGGACCTGCGAGAACAGCAGGCCGCCCACCACCGCGAGCCCTAGCGGCATGCGCGCTTCGCCTCCCGCACCGATGCCCAGGGCGATCGGCAGGCTGCCCATCAGCGCCGCCATGGTGGTCATCATGATCGGGCGGAAGCGCACGATGCCCGCCTGGTGAATCGCCTGCTCGGCCGGCAGTCCCTTGCGCTGCGCCTCGATGGCGAAGTCGATCATCATGATCGCGTTCTTCTTGACGATGCCGACGAGCATGATGATGCCGACGAAGGCGTACATGTTGATCTCCACGCCGAAGGCGAGCAGCGTCAAGAGCGCCCCCAGCCCGGCGGTCGGCAGCCCGGACAGGATGGTGAGCGGGTGGATGAAGCTCTCGTAGAGGATGCCGAGCACGAGATAGATGACGAGGATGGCGAGCAGCAGGAGGATGCCCATCCCCTGCAGCGAGTCCTGATACGCCTGCGCCGCGCCGGAGAACGTGCCGGTCAAGGTTTCCGGCACCTGCAGCTCGGCCATGGCGGCGCCCACTTCGGCGATCGCCTGCGAGAGCGACAGCCCGGGCCGCACGTCGAAGGAGAACGTGACCGAGGTGAGCTGCCCCAGGTGGGTCACCTGCAGGGGCCCGACCGTGTACTCGAGCCTCGCCACGGCGCTGAGCGGCACCAGGGCCCCGGTCGAGGACCTCAGGTAGAGGAGCGGCAACGACGAGGGGTCGGTCTGGTAGCGCGGCTCGAGCTCGAGGATCACCCAGTACTGGTTGGTCGCGGTGTAGATCGTCGAGACCTGGCGCGCGCCATACGCGTTGTTCAATGCCGCCTCGATGCTCTGCGCGGACACGCCGAGCGCCGAGGCCTTTTCGCGCTCGATCTTGACCGTGACCTGGGGTTGGCTGATCTGCAGGTCGCTCGTCACGTCGATCAGCCCCGGCACGGAGCGCAGCTTCTCCTCGATGATCGGTGCCCAGTGATACAGCTCTTCGGTGTTCGCGCTGCGCATCACGTACTGGTACTGGCTCTTGGTCAGCCGGCCGATGCGAATGGCCGGGACGTTCTGCACGAAGACCTTGGCGCCGAGCACGTTGGCGAGCTTCGGCCGGAGCTCGCGCAGCACCTGCTCGGCCGGCTCGCGCTCCCGGAAGGGCTTGAGCGTGATGGTGATGCGTCCGACGTTGAGCGTCGGCGAGAAGCCGCTCGCCCCCACGAACGACATGGCCGCTTCGACGTTCGGGTTGGCGGCGATGATCTGCGAGACGCGACGCTGCAGGTCGGCCATCGCGTCGAACGAGATGTCCTGGGGGCCTTCGACGAAGCAGAAGAGCTGCCCGGAGTCCTCGCTCGGCAGGAAGCCCTTGGGCACTTTGACGAACAGCACAGCGGTGGCGACGCAGATCGCGAGGAACACCGCCAGGGCCGCGCGCTGGTGGCGCAGCGTGCCGCGCAGGCTGCGATCGTACGCCGTGCGCCACAGATCAAAGCCGCGCTCGAATGCCCAGTACAGGCGGCCGTGGCGGGCCTGCGCCTCGCGCGGGCGCAGGATGCGGCTGCACATCATCGGCGTGAGCGTCAGCGAAACGAAGCCCGAGATCAGCACGGCGGCGATGATCGTCACGGCGAACTCGTGCAGCAGGCGGCCGAGGATGCCGCCCATGAAGAGCACCGGGATGAAGACGGCGGCGAGCGAGAGGGTCATCGAGATGATGGTGAAGACGATTTCGCGCGAGCCGTCCAGGGTGGCCTGCATCACGCTCTTTCCCTGCTCGATGTGGCGCGTGATGTTCTCCAGCATGACGATCGCGTCGTCGACGACGAAGCCCACGCACAGCGTGAGCGCCATGAGCGAGATGTTGTCGAGGCTGAAGCCGAAGAGGTACATCACGGCGAACGTGCCGATGATCGACATCGGCAGCGCGATCGCCGGGATGAGCGTCGCCGACAGGTTGCGCAGGAAGAGGAAGATCACCATCACCACGAGGCACAGCGCCAGGTAGAGGGTGAACTGCACCTCGTCGACCGAGGCCCGGATGGTCACCGAGCGGTCGTAGAGCGTCTGGATGTCCACCGCCGGGGGGACTTCGGCGCGGAACGTCGGCAGCAGCCGCTTGATGTTGTCGACCACGTCGACGGTGTTGGTGCCGGGCTGGCGATAGATCGCGAGCACGATGCCGCGGCGGTCCTTGAACCAGGCCGCCACCTTGTCGTTCTGCACGCCGTCGATCACGCGCGCCACGTCGCTCAGGCGGATCGGCGAGCCGTTGCGGTAGGCGACGATCACCGGACGGAATGCCGCGGCGTCCGCGAGCTGCCCGGTCGCCTGCACCGCGAACATGCGGTCCTTGCCGTAGAGGGTGCCGGTGGGAAGGTTGACGTTGGCGGTGGACAAGGCCTGCTCCACCTCGTTGATGCCGATACCGCGCGCGGCAAGCGCGTTGGGGTCGACCTGCACGCGCACGGCGTACTTGGACTGCCCGTACACCTGCACCTGCGCCACGCCGGTCACCGTGGAGATACGTTGCGCGAGATAGGTCTCGGCGTACTCGTCCACTTCGGAGAGCGGCAGCGTGTCGGAGGTGAGAGCGAGGTAGTAGACCGGGAAGTCGGAGGGATTCAGCTTGCGGAAGGAAGGCGGCGCCGGCATGCTGGCCGGGAGCTGGCGCGCCGCTGCGGCGATGGCCGAATTGACGTCCTGTGCCGCGGCGTCGATGTCGCGGTCGAGGCTGAACTGGAGCGTGATGCGAGTCGCCCCCTGCCCGCTTACCGAGCTCATCTCGTCGATTCCGGAGATCGTCGAGAACTGTCGCTCGAGGACGGTGGCCACGGCGGAGGCCATCGTCTCGGGGCTCGCGCCGGGTACCTCCGCCGTCACGAGGATGGTCGGGAAGTCGACGTTGGGCAGCGTCGAGACCGGCAGAAGGCGATGCGCCGCGAGGCCGAAAATGAGGATGCCGGCCATGACGAGCACGGTCATGACCGGCCGGCGGATGAACGGTTCGGAGAAGTTCACGACGCTTCCGCCGCCGACTTGCCGATGCGCACGCGCGTCTTGGGGCCGAGGCGCAGCTGCCCGCGCGTCACCACCTGCTCGCCTTGCGCGAGCCCCGAGGCGACGATCGCCCGCTCGGCGTCGCTGCGCAGCACCTTGATCGGCCGCATCTCGGCCAGCATGTCCTTGCCCACGACGTAGACGTACTGGCCGTCGGGGCCGTTCTGTACTGCCTGCGCCGGAATGACGATGGCGTCCGCCTGCTCGTATAGCTGCAGGCTGAGGTTGACGAACTGTCCGGGCCACAGCACCACGGACTGGTTCTCGAACTGTGCGCGCAGCCGGATGGTCCCGGTGCTGGGATCGACGGCGTTGTCGATGAAGACCAGCCGCCCCCTCGCTTCGCTCGGTGCGCGGTCGGCCCGCAGCACGTCGGCGCGCAGCGGCGACTGCGCCTGGTACTTGCGGATCTCCCCGAGATACTGCTCCGGAACCGAAAAAGTGACGTAGATCGGCTTGACCTGGTTGATGACGACGAGCGGATTGACGTCGTTCGCCTTCACCAGATTGCCGGCCTGCAGCAGCACCTTGCCGACGTAGCCGTCCAGCGGCGAGCGGATCGTGCAGTACTCCAGGTTGAGGCGCGCGTTCTCCAGCGCCGCCTGGCTCGCCTTGGCCGTCGCTTCCGCGGTTTCGGCGTTGGTGCGAATCTGCGCGTACGCCTCCTTGGAGATGAAGTTCTTCGCGAGCAGCTCCTGGTACCGCTTCGCTTGCGAGCGTGCCTGGTCGCGCGCCGCTCGGTCGCGCAGCGCGTTCGCCTCGGCCTGGCGCAGCGCGGCCTCGTAGGGTCGGGGGTCGATGCGGAAGAGTACTTCTCCCTGCTTCACCGCCTGGCCCTCGTGGAAGTTCACGGCGACGATCTGTCCGTCGACGCGCGCTTTGACGGCCACGGTCCGGTAGGGCTCGACATTGCCGATCGCCTGCAGCCGCACCGGCACCGTCTCCTGCGCCACCAGCGCCACCGCTACGGGGACGGCCGGCGGGCCTTTCGGCGCCTTGCGCGCCTCGCGGGCCCGGCCGTCGGTGCTGAAATAGGCCGCCAGGCTCGCGGCGGCGACTGCCGCGAGCACGACCGCGACGAGCAGGACTCGACGACCTTTGCGCGTCATATGCGCCGGCTCGCTCATGTGGATGGGCGCCGGATTGTCATCCCGGAAAGCGCTCCGCGGCAAATAGGTCCTGCACCGACTCCCGGCGCCGCACGAGCCTCGCCCTGCCCTCCTGCACCAGGACTTCGGCCGCACGCGGCCGCGAGTTGTAGTTCGAGCTCATCACCATGCCGTAAGCACCGGCCGAAAGCACGGCGAGCAGATCTCCCTCACGCGCGGCAAGCGACCGGTCCCTGGCGAGGAAGTCGGCGCTCTCGCATACCGGACCGACGATATCGTAAACAGCCGGCACTTCGCCCGGTTGCGCCTGCCGCACCGGACGAACCTCGTGCCAGGCGCCGTACAGCGCGGGCCGGATCAGGTCGTTCATGCCGGCATCGACGACGACGAAGTTGCGCGCGTCGCCGGCCTTGACGTATTCCACCCGCGTGAGGAGCAGGCCGGCATTGCCAACGAGCGAGCGGCCCGGGTCGATGATTACCTGCTTGCGCCGGGTGCCGAGCGCGCGAACCGCCGCCGCGACGAACTCGGCGAGGGGCGGCGGCTCGGCGTCGCCGTAGCGAATGCCGATTCCACCCCCGAAATCGATATGGGAGAGCGTAAAGCCTTTCGCTTCCAGCCGGTCGGCGAGGGCGACGATGCGCTCGGCGGCCGCGGCGAAAGGCGCGCTGTCCATGAGCTGGGAGCCGATGTGGCAGCCGATGCCGCGGATGGCGATTTCCGGCATGGCGGCGGCACGGGCATAGAGCCGCTCGGCCTCGCCATGCGGCACCCCGAACTTGCTCTCGCGCAAGCCCGTGGAGATGTAGGGGTGGGTGCGCGCATCGACGTCCGGATTTACACGGAAGGCAATCGGCGCGCGGCGTCCGAGCCGGCGCGCGATGCGCGCGACGCGCTCGAGCTCCGCCCCGGACTCGAGGTTGAGGCAGGCGATGCCGCGCTCGAGCGCGAACGCGATCTCCCCTTCGCTCTTGCCGACGCCGGAAAACACCGTCTTGCCGGGGTCGCCGCCCGCGGCGACGACCCGCTCGAGCTCGCCGCCGGACACGATGTCGAAGCCCGCGCCCCGCTGCGCCAGCAGGGAAAGGATCGCCAGGTTCGAGTTCGCTTTGACGGAATAGCAGACCAGAGCGTCGCGCTCGCCGAGCGCCTGGCGGAACGCGTCGTATGCCCGATCGATCGCGTTGGCCGAATAGACGTAGCACGGTGTGCCATAGAGGCGCGCGATGTCCTCGAGCGACACCTCGTCGGCGCATAGCGTGCCGTTACGGTAGGCGAAAGCCACGTCCTAGCGCTGCTTGGGCGTCGTGTCCTGCTGCGCGTCGGGCGGATACGGCACCGGCTCGTAAGGCTCGGGGGGCGGAAGCTTGATGCCGGGCGGCGGCGCGTTGCGCAGGTAAAGGGGGCCGCGCTGGCCGCAGGCGGCTGCGGCGAGGATGAGCGCAGCGAAGAGCGGCCAGAGGCGCATAAAATGAGCATGGTAACCCATGGGCGAAGCCGAATTTGTCGAGCGCGCGGAGGCGACGCTCGCGCGCATCGAGGCCGCGCTGGAGGAAAGCGGCATCGATGCTGACGTCGAGCGAAAGGAAGGCGGCGTCATCGAGATCGAGTTCGCCGACGGCTCGCGAATGGTGATCAATCGCCATGCGGCGGCGCGTGAGATCTGGGTAGCGGCGCGCAGCGGTGGCTTCCACTTCTGTTGGGACGGAAGCGCTTGGCGCGACACGCGCGACCGGGGTGAGCTTTTCGCCGCGCTTTCCCGGCTCGTTTCCGCGCAGGGCGGAGCCCCGGTGATCCTGCGCGCCTAAGCCGGAGGCGCGCCTGGAATCGGCGGCAGCGGGGTCGAAGGAATCAACGGTACCGTTTGTTGCGGCAGCGACGCTGGCGCGGGCGGCGCGGCGGGCGCCGGAGCGGGCAGCACGACGGGCAAGGGTGGCCGCAGCACCTCGGGCGGCGGCACCGCCTCCTGGTAGAAGAACTCGGGCACGAGCTTCGCCTCGTCGGACACCGTGGGGTACGGGCCGGTGGGCAGCACGACAATGCCCGGGGGCATCTCGCGCGGCATGTCGGGCACGTCCTTCAGCACCTGTTCCATGTACCCGAGCCAGATCGGCAGCGCCACCACCCCGCCGGTCTGGTTCTTCCCCAAGGTGCGCGGCTGGTCGTAGCCGACCCACGTCACGGCGACGAGCGAGGGCTGGTAGCCGGCAAACCAGGCATCGATGAACTCGTTCGTCGTCCCGGTCTTTCCGGCGAGATCGGGGCGTCCCAGGCGGGCAGCACGCGCGGCCGTGCCGATGCGCGTCACGTCCTGCATCATGTTGTCCATGATGAATGCGTTGCGCGCATCGATGACGCGCAACGCTTCATCGCCGGCGCGTTGCGGCTGGGCGAGTGCCAGGACATTGCCGCGGTCGTCGACGATCTTGTGAATGAAATAAGGCTGTACCAGGTAGCCGCCATTCGCGAATACGGCGTAGGCGCGCGCCATCTGCCACGCCGTCACGGAACCCGCGCCGAGGGCCATCGTAAGGTAGGGCGGATGCCGGTCCGCGTCGAAGCCGAATCGCGCGATGTACTCCTGCGCATACTTGGGTCCGATGGCATCGAGGACGCGGATCGAGACCATGTTCTTCGACTTCGCCAATGCCGTGCGCAGGCGCATCGGCCCCTCGAACTTGCCGTCGTAGTTCTTCGGCTCCCAGCGCTGGCTCCCCGTCTCCTCCGCCTCGAGCACGACGGGCTCGTCGGGCACGACGGTGGCCGGAGTAAAGCCCTTCTCCAGGGCGGCCGAGTAGATGAATGGCTTGAAGGCGGACCCGGGTTGTCGCCACGCCTGGGTGACGTGATTGAATTTCGTGCGGCCGAAATCGAAGCCGCCCACGAGCGAGCGCACCGCCCCGTCCTGCGGGTCGATGGAGACGAAGGCCGCTTCTATCTCCGGCAGCTGCGTGATTTGCCAGCGCTTATGCTCTTGCTGCACGCGGATGATGGAGCCGCGGCGGAGCCGGCGCTGCAGTGGCGCCTTGGCCTCCAGCGCCCTCGCGACGAAGCGCAAGCCTTCGCCGGAGATGTGGATCACCTCGCCGGTGCGCAGGCCGGCCTGAACTTCCTTCGCGCTGGCCGAAAGGACGATTGCCGCGAGCAGGTCGTCGCTGTCAGGATGGTCGGCGAGCGCTTCGTCGTAGTCGTCGTCGGTGGCATCGGCCCGCAAATCTACGTAGGCCTCCGGTCCGCGGTAGCCGTGTCGGCGGTCGTAGTCGAGAACCCCGGCGCGCAGCGATTCGTAAGCCGCCTCCTGGTCGTCCTTGCGCAGCGTCGTGTAAACGCGCAAGCCGCGCGTGTACACATCCTCGGGATAGTGCTCGGCCAGCGCCTGGCGCACCATCTCCGCCGCATATTCTGCGCGGAGCGAGTACTCAGTTACGTCACGACGCGGGCGCAACGGGGATTTCAGGGCTTCGTCGTACTGCGCCGCGGTGATATAGCCGAGCTCGCTCATCCGTCGGAGCACGTAATGCTGGCGCTGCTTCGCGCGCTGCAAATTGACGAAAGGGTTGTACTGCGAAGGAGCTTTGGGCAGCCCTGCCAACAGGGCCATCTCGCCTAGCGTCAACTGCGGGAGAGCCTTGCCGAAGTACGTCTGCGCGGCCGATGCAAAGCCATACGCCCGCTGCCCAAGGTATATCTGGTTGATGTAGAGCTCTAGGATCTTGTCCTTAGACAGGCTGTGCTCGATCTTGAAGGCGAGGAGCGCCTCGTAGAACTTGCGCGTAAGGGTCTTCTCTGAAGAGAGGAAGAAGTTGCGCGCCACCTGCATGGTGATGGTGCTCGCGCCCTGGCGGCGCCCGCCGGCCACGAGGTTGGCGTAGGCGGCGCGCATTACCCCAAGGTAATCGATGCCCGGGTGCTGATAAAAGCGCTCGTCCTCGGCGGCGATGATCGCGTGCTTGAGGTTATCCGGCACATCGGCGATCGACACGATGGCCCGGCGCTCTTCGCCGAATTCGCCAATCAGCACGCCCTCCGCGGTGTAAATGCGCAGAGGGATCTTCGGCTGATAGGTCGTCAGCCCGTCGAGAGACGGCAGGTTCGGGTAGGCGAGAACAACGATCAGGCCGACCACCAGCAGGCAGCACGCCGCGGCCCCTGCCAGGAGGCCGAGCGAGACGCCGGTAAAGCGAAGCCACATCTAGGATTTAGACCATTACCGCCGCATTAGCGCGGCGCAGAAGCGAACGGCGCATCATAACGCCCCGGGGGGGAGTGGAAAATTAACTAGACACCCGGGGGGGTTGTTGCTAGCATTTAACGCGAATTCTACGTATCGCAGCTAAGCTACGATACGCAAAGGGGAAATAGCAAGATGCGACTGTCGGATCTGTTCACGCCGAAGGCGCCGCCGCTGTTCGGGCTGGATATCAGCTCTTCGTCCGTGAAGATGCTCGAGATCGTCGATGCAGGCAAGGGAGCGTATCGCGTCGAGCGCTATTCGATAGAGCCGCTCGCGCGCGATGCGGTGGTAGACGGCAACATCAACAACCTCGAAGCAGTGACCGACGCCGTACGTCGCGCGCACAAGCGCTTGGGCACGCGCACGCGACACGTTGCCATGGCCGTGCCAACCGGCGCGGTGATCACGAAGAAGATCGTGGTACCGGCGACCTTGCGCGAGGCGGAGCTCGAGATACAGGTCGAGGGAGAGGCGAACCAATACATCCCTTTCGCGCTTGAGGAGGTGAACCTGGACTTCCAGGTTCTGGGGCCCTCCGCGACGAATCCCGAAGAGCAGGAAGTCTTGATCGCGGCGACCCGCAAGGAGAAGGTCGAGGACCGCGTCGCCGTGGCCGACTCGGCGGGGCTGAAGGCGCTGGTCATGGACGTGGAGTCGTTCGCGCAGCAGACCGCGCTTTCGCTGGTGGTGCAGGCGCTGCCGAATGCTGGCAAGGATCAGAACGTCGCGGTGGTGGACGTTGGCGCGAACGTCATGAACGTGACGGTGCTGCGCAACGACCAGTCGGTGTACGCGCGCGAGCAGGCCTTCGGCGGCAACCAGCTGACCCAGGACATCGTGACACGCTACGGCATGAGCCCGGAAGAAGCCGAGAACGCGAAACGCTCGGGCGGTCTTCCGGACGACTTCGAGGCCGAGGTATTGCGGCCTTTCATGGAGAACCTTTCGGGGGAGATCCAGCGAGCCTTGCAGTTCTTCTTCACGTCGACGCAATACCACAGCGTCGAGCACATCCTGCTCGCCGGCGGCTCCGCCGTCATCCCCGGGCTCGAAGAGGTCGTCAACGCCCGCACCCAGGTGCCGAGCAGCGTCGCCAACCCGTTCGCGCAGATGCAGACGTCGCCGCGTGTGCAGTTACGCCGCCTGATGGTGGACGCGCCCTCGCTGATCGTGGCCTGCGGGCTCGCCATGAGGAGGTTCGACCCGTCGTGAGCAATGCCCGCATCAACCTCCTTCCCCACCGGGAGGAGAGACGCAAGCGCGCGCGCAACCACTTCTACATCGTCGCCGGCGGCACCGCCATCCTCGGCGCGCTCATCGTCGGGCTCATGCATACCTACTACGCCGAGAAAATCGACACGCAGGAAAGGCGCAACCAGTTCTTGCAGACCGAGATTGCCAAGCTCGACAAGGAGATCGCCGAGATCAACAAGCTGAAGGACGAGGTCCGGGCGCTGCTCGCGCGCAAGCAGATCATCGAGACGCTGCAGACAGACCGCGCGCAGACCGTACATCTGTTGGACGACCTGGTGAAGCGCATGCCCGAGGGCGTCTACCTTCGATCGCTGTCGCAGAAGGGGTTGCGGATCAACCTGCTCGGCTATGCGCAGTCGAATGCCCGGGTATCGACGCTCATGCGCAACATCGAGGCCTCGCCGTGGCTCGGCAACCCCGAGCTCGTCGAGGTGAAGGCGGCGAAGATGGGGAGCCGCCGCGTTGCCGAGTTCAACATGTTCATGTCGCTCAAGCGCGTAGTGGTGGAAACGCCCGCAGGGCCGGCCAAGCCGGCGCCGGGCAAGAAAGGCTAGCGCATGGCACTCAAGCTCAACCTCAACGCCCTGGTCGCGGAAATCCGCGCGACCAACTGGAAGGACGCGGGCACCTGGGGCGGAGCGCCGAAGGCTCTGGTGCTGCTCGCGATTCTCGTGGCGATCCCGGTCGCCGGCTACCTCCTCGATACGAGCACGCAGATCGAGGACCTCGAGCGCTTGCACAACGCCGAGCAGCAGCTGAAGGACCAGTACCTGAACAAGAAGCGCCTGGCGATCAACCTGGACCTGTACCGGCAGCAGCTGCGCGAGATCGACACGCAGTTCGGTACGCTGCTGCGCCAGCTGCCGAACAAGTCACAGATGGATGCGCTGCTGGTGGACATCAACCAAGCGGGGTTGGGGCGAGGCTTGCAGTTCGAGCTGTTCCGCCCGTCGCCGCAGGAGATCACGCGCGAGTTCTACGCCGAGCGGCCGATCACGGTGAGAGTGACGGGCAACTACCACGACATGGGCGCTTTTGCGAGCGACGTCGGCCAGCTCTCGCGCATCGTCACGCTAAACGACGTGACCATTCAGGCGGGCAAAGAGGCCAAGGACGGCTCGCAGCTCACCATGGACGCGACGGCCCGCACCTTCCGCTACCTCGACGACGAAGAAATGGCTGCGCAGCGCAAGGCCGCGAAGCGTCCCGCACGGCGATGATCGCCCGCACTCCTCTCGTCCTCGCTCTTGCCGCGCTGCTCGCCGCTTGCGGCGCCGACGAGCACGGCGACCTCCGCAAGGAGCTCGCCGAGGCGACCAAGGACTTCCGCGGCCGGGTCGATCCGTTGCCGCAGGTGAAGCCCTACGAGCCCGTGCCCTATACGAGCGAAGGCGAGGTCGACCCTTTCCGCCCCGATCGCATCGAGGTCGCCCAGGCCTCGCGCAGCTCCTCGGGCAATGCCGCGCTGATCGAGGAGCAGCGCAAGCGGCCGCCGGAGCCGCTCGAGGCGTTTCCGCTCGAATCGATCCAGATGATGGGCACGATTACCCGGGACAAGGAAACCTTCGCCCTCGTGAAAGCCGGGCCGAACCTGTACCGCGTGCGCAAGGGCAACTACATGGGGCAGAACTTCGGCGTGATCACGGCGATCGACGAAGCGCAGATCAGCCTCAAGGAGCTGGTGCAGGACGGCGGCGGGGAGTGGGTGGAGCGCACGAGCGCACTGCAACTGGTGGAGGCGAAAAGATGAAAGCGATAACGGCCTTGTACGGGTTCGCGCTCTGGCTCGCCGCGGCAGGCGCCGCGCTGGCTCAATCCAACAGCATCGAGTCTTTCGACGTCGTCCAGCAGGGAGCCAAGATCGTGGTGCGGATCACCACCAAGGAGCCGCTCGCGAGCGTGCCGCCGAACTTCGCGGTGGCAAACCCGGCGCGCATCGCCCTCGATCTCGCCAACACCAGCAACGCGCTCGGCCGCTCTTCGCAGGAAATCGGCGAAGGGGACCTGCGCAGCATGAATGTGGTGCAGGGGCCGGCGCGCACCCGGGTGGTGCTCAACCTGCGTCGCCCGCTGCCGTACGAGACGAGCATCGATGGCCGCAACGTGCTGATCACTCTGTCCCCGCCTGCCGTGAGCGCGCCAAGCTCGGGCGGGCAGGTGGCGCGCTTCGCCGAGGGCAAGGCCGACACGCGGCACGCCGTGCGCGACGTGGATTTCCGGCGCGGCAAGGCAGGCGAAGGGCGCATCGTCGTCGATCTCTCGGACACCAACACCGGGATCGACATCCGCACCCAGGGACAGAACATCGTCGTCGATTTCCTGAAGACCTCGCTTCCCGAGAACCTGCGGCGGCGTCTCGACGTCGTCGATTTCGGCACGCCGGTGAACACGGTGAGCGCCTTCCAGCAGGGCGACAACGTGCGCCTGGTGATCGAGCCGAAGGGGCAGTGGGAGCACACCGCGTACCAGACCGACACGCAGTTCGTGCTCGAGGTGAAGCCCGTGGCTGCCGATGCGCGCGCGGCGCAACGCGGCCGCTATACCGGCGACAAGCTCTCGCTCAACTTCCAGAACGTCGAGGTACGCGCTGTTCTCAACGTCATCGCCGACTTCACCGATCTCAACATCATCACCAGCGATACGGTCACCGGCAACATCACGCTGCGCTTGAAGGACGTGCCCTGGGACCAGGCGCTCGACATCATCCTGCAGACGCGCGGCCTGGACAGCCGGCGCAGCGGCAACGTGATCTGGATTGCGCCGCGTGACGAGATCGCGACGAGAGAGAAGCTCGCGCTCGAGGCGCAACAGCAGATCAACGATCTGGAGCAGACGCGTACCGAGTCCTTCCCGATGAGCTACCAGAAGGCCGCCGACGTGCAGAAGCTGCTGTCCGACCCGAACCAGCGCATCCTGTCGAAGCGCGGGAGCGCGGTAGTCGATGCGCGGACCAATACGCTGTTCGTTCAGGACGTGCCCAGCCGGCTGGAAGAGGTGAGGCGCTTGCTCGCGCAGATCGACGTGCCGGTGCGCCAGGTGATGATCGAGGCGCGCATCGTCGAGGCCGACGAGACGTTCAGCAAGAACCTGGGCGTGAAGCTCGGTTACCTCGACAATGCCGGCCTGCGGGGCGGCGTGCCCGGCTCGCCGCTTGCGCTCGGCTCGCGCATCCTGCCGAGCGGCAATTACCTCGGCTCGGGCGAACAGACCGGCCAGGCGGTGATCACCCAGCAAAGCTTCATTCCGAACACCCAAAACGTCGTCCTGCCCGCCTCCGGCCTGAACGGCTTTTCGCCCGGCTCGCTGTCGCTGTCGATCTTCAGCTCGAGCATGCAGCGGTTCCTCTATCTCGAGCTCTCGGCGCTCGAAGCCGATGGCAAGGGCAAGATCATCGCCAGCCCCCGCGTGCTCACCGCCGACCAGGTGGAAGCGCTGATCGAGCAGGGCACGGAGATTCCTTACCAGCAGGCGACGTCGTCGGGCGCCACGGCGGTGGCCTTCCGCAAGGCCAACCTGGCGCTCAAGGTCAAGCCGCAGATCACGCCGGACGGCAACATCATCATGACGCTCGACGTCAACAAGGACCAGCCGGGCGCGACCACCCCGGCGGGTGTGCAGATCAATACCAAGCACGTGAAGACCGAGGTGCTGGTCGAGAACGGCGGCACCGTGGTGATCGGCGGCATCTACGAGGAAAACAACCGGGTCGACGTGACGAAAGTGCCCTTCCTCGGCGATCTGCCGGGCATCGGCTGGCTGTTCAAGAACACTACGCAGTCGAACGGCAAGACCGAGCTGATGGTCTTCATCACGCCGCGCATCGTCAACGAGCGGCTGACCATCCGATAACAACCATAATCGCCGCGCTCTCCTCACGGCCGGAAGCCCCGGCCGTTTTTGTTTCTAGAATGCGTCCGATGATGCATGCAGGCAGCATCTTCCTGGTCGGCATGATGGGGGCCGGCAAGAGCACCGTCGGCCGGCTGCTCGCCCGGCGGCTCAAGCTGCGCTTTCTCGACTGCGATCACGAGATCGAACGCCGTTGCGGGGTGAAGATCCCGCTGATCTTCGAAATCGAGGGAGAGCCGGGGTTTCGCATGCGCGAGGAGCAGGTCCTCGCCGAGCTCGCGACGCTGCACGGCATCGTCCTCGCCACCGGCGGCGGCGCGGTGCTCTGCGCGCAGAACCGGCGCCGTCTCGCCGAGCACGGCACGGTAATCTATCTCCGCGCCCGGCCCGAGGACCTCTATGGCCGGGTGCGTCACGACCGCAACCGGCCGCTGCTCGCGACTCGCGATCCGCTGCGGCGCCTGCGCGAGCTGCACGCCGAGCGCGATCCGCTGTATGCCTCGATTGCCGACCTGGTCGTGGACACCGGGCGCCAAAGCGTTCAGGCGCTCGCGCGCGAGCTGATCGCTCGCCTGGGAGACGAATGGAAAGCCTCCGCGTAGCGCTCGGGCCGCGCTCCTACCCGATCCACGTCGGCGCCGGCATCCTGGGCGACGCGGGCCTTTATGCGCCCTACGTCAAGGGCGCGTCAGCCATAGTCAGCAACACGATCGTCGCGCCGCTTTACCTTGCGCGTCTGCGCGCGGCGTTGGAGAGCGCGGGCGCGCGTGTCGTGCCGATCATCGTCGAGGAGGGCGAGCAGGCGAAGCGATGGGAGGTGCTGGAACAGGTCTTCGACGCGCTGCTTGCCGGCCGCTGCGGCCGCGACAGCGTGATCGTGGCGCTCGGCGGCGGAGTCGTCGGCGACCTCGCCGGCTTCGCCGCGGCGGTCTACCAGCGCGGCATCGACTTCATCCAGGTGCCCACGACCCTGCTTGCCCAGGTCGACTCGTCGGTAGGCGGCAAGACGGCGATCAACCACGCGCGCGGGAAGAACATGATCGGCGCTTTTCACCAGCCACGCGCCGTCGTCGCCGACGTGGCGACGCTCGACAGCCTGCCCGATCGCGAGCTTCGCTCCGGCCTGGCGGAGGTGATCAAGCACGGCGCCGCCCTCGACGAGGCTTTCCTCGGCTGGCTGGAAGCGAATGTCGAGCGGTTGCTGGCGCGCGAGCGGGCGGCGCTCGAGTACGCCGTGCGCCGCTCCTGCGAGCTCAAGGCGGCGATCGTCGCGGCGGACGAGCGGGAGTCCGGCGCTCGGGCGTTGCTCAATTTCGGCCACACGTTCGGCCATGCCATCGAAACGGCGACCGGCTATGGCACTTGGCTGCACGGCGAGGGGGTCGCCGCCGGCATGGCGGTCGCCGCCGACCTCTCCGAGCGTTGCGGCCTGCTCGCGAAGGGTCAGGCGGCACGCTTGCGGGCGCTGCTCATGCGGGCCGGTCTTCCCGTCGCCCCCCCCACGATCGACGAGAGCCGTTGGCAGGAGCTGATGGCCCTCGACAAGAAGACGGCGGGAGGCAATATCCGCTTCGTGCTGCTCGAGCGCCTCGGCAAGGCAGTTCTCAAATCCGCGGTCGACCCCGCGCTCGTAGCGGCGAGCATCGCCGCTGCATCGCAGTAATCCTTGTAGCCGCCAGACTACAAAGGTATATTTACCAGTTCGTCCTCATTTTTGTGCAGGGCCGCATTCGTGCGCGGCCGTGCGACCTCCGACCATGGCGCCAGCTAGAGGGAAAGGCCTTTACGACCCGAGAAACGAGCACGACGCCTGTGGCGTCGGCTTCGTCGCGCATATCAAGGGGCGCAAGTCGCACACCATTGTCGAGCAGGGACTGACGGTGCTGCGCAACCTCACGCACCGCGGTGCCGTCGGGTGGGATCCCAAGCTCTCCGATGGCGCCGGTCTCCTGATCCAGATTCCCGACCGCTTCTACCGCGAGGAAATGGCCAAAGCCGGGGTGAAGCTGCCGCCGGCCGGACAGTACGGGGTCGGCATGGTGTTCCTGCCCCGCGACCCGGCGTCGCGCATCGCCTGCGAGTACGAGATCGAGCGGGCCATCAAGGACGAAGGCCAGGTCCTGCTCGGCTGGCGCGACGTGCCGGTCGACAACGCTGACCTCGCCGAGCCGGCCAAGAAGCTCGAGCCCGTGATCCGCCAGGTGTTCATCGGCCGCGGCCGGGGGGTAACGGTCACCGATGCGCTTGAGCGCAAGCTCTACATCATCCGCAAGAGCTCGGGCCACGCCATTCAGGCGCTCAGGCTCAAGCACGGCAAGGAGTTCTACGTGCCGTCGATGTCCGCGCGCACCGTCGTCTACAAAGGGATGCTGCTGGCCTATCAGGTCGGCGAGTACTACCTGGATCTCAAGGATGCGCGCGTCGAATCGGCGCTCGCGCTCGTGCACCAGCGCTTCTCGACCAACACCTTCCCGTCGTGGGACCTGGCGCACCCGTTCCGGCTGATCTGCCACAACGGCGAAATCAACACCCTGCGTGGCAACGTGAACTGGATCCGCGCGCGTCAGGGCGCGATCTCCTCGCCGATCCTCGGAAAGGATCTCGACAAGATTTGGCCGCTCATCTACGACGGCCAGTCGGATTCCGCCTCGTTCGACAATGCGCTCGAGCTGCTCGTCATGGGCGGCTACTCCGTCGCGCACGCGATGATGATGATGATCCCCGAGGCGTGGGAGCAGCACACGCTGATGGATCCGCAGCGCCGGGCGTTCTACGAGTATCACGCGGCGATGATGGAGCCGTGGGACGGCCCCGCGTCGATCGCTTTCACGGACGGGCGGCAGATCGGCGCGACGCTCGACCGCAACGGCCTGCGCCCGTCGCGCTACGTGGTCACCGACGACGATCTCGTGATCATGGGCTCGGAGTGCGGCTGCCTGCCGGTGCCGGAAGAGAAGGTGATCAAGAAGTGGCGCCTGCAGCCGGGCAAGATGTTCCTCGTCGACCTGGAGAAGGGCCGCATCGTCGACGACAAGGAGCTCAAGGATTCGCTCGCGAGCGCGCGCCCCTACGCCGAGTGGATCGAGCGCATCCGCGTCAAGCTCGACGACGTCGAGAGCGAGAAGACACCGCCGCTGAAGTCCGGCGTGCCGCTGCTCGACCGGCAGCAGGCGTTTGCCTACACGCAGGAAGATCTCAAGTTCATCCTGCAGCCGATGGCCGCCAACGGCGAAGAGCCGGTCGGCTCGATGGGCAACGACTCGCCCCTCGCGGTGATCTCCAACAAGAACAAGACGCTCTACCACTACTTCAAGCAGCTCTTCGCCCAGGTGACCAACCCGGCGATCGACCCGATCCGCGAAGAGCTGGTGATGTCGCTCGTCTCGTTCATCGGTCCCAAACCGAACCTGCTCGGAATCGACGAGCTGAACCCGCCGCTGCGCCTGGAAGTGAGCCAGCCGGTGCTCGACTTCTACGAGATGGAGAAGATCCGGCACATCGAGCGCTACACGAGCGGCAAGTTCAAGTCCTGCGAGCTCGACATCACCTACCCGGTCGCGTGGGGCAAGGAGGCGGTGGAGGCGCGCCTCGCCTCGCTCGCCGCGCAGGCCGAGGACGCGGTGCGCTCGGGCTACTCGATCATCGTGATCTCCGATCGCCTGGTCGATCGCGAACGCGTCGCCATCCCCGCGCTTCTCGCTTTGAGCGCCATCCATCAGCATCTCGTCGGCAAGGGGCTGCGCACCAGCACCGGGCTGGTGGTCGAGACCGGCAGCGCGCGCGAGGTGCACCACTTCGCGCTGCTCGGCGGCTACGGCGCCGAGGCGGTGCACCCGTACCTCGCGCTCGAGACGGTGCTCGCGCTGCATGCGGGCGACCGCGCGGCCGGCTCCAAGGCGGTCAAGAATTACGTCAAGGCGATCGGCAAAGGCCTGAAGAAGGTGATGTCCAAGATGGGCATCTCCACGTACATGTCGTACACCGGCTCGCAGATCTTCGAGGCGGTCGGGCTCGCCCGCTCGCTCGTCGACAAGTACTTCAGCGGCACCGCGTCCAACATCGAGGGTATCGATCTCTTCGACGTCGCGGAGGAGGCGGTGCGCATCCACCGTGGCGCCTTCGACGAGCGCGATCCGGTGCTCGCCACCATGCTCGATGCCGGCGGGGAATACGCCTGGCGCGTGCGTGGCGAGGAGCACGCCTGGACGCCGGACTCGATCGCCAAGCTGCAGCAGGCGACCCGCGCCAACTCGTACACCACGTACAAGGAATACGCGGCGATCATCAACGACCAGTCGAAGCGGCACATGACGTTCCGCGGCCTGTTCGAGTTCCGCTTCGTCGACTGCAAACCGGTGCCGATCGAGGAAGTCGAGCCCGCGGCGGAGATCGTCAAGCGCTTCTCGACGGGCGCGATGTCGCTCGGCTCTATTTCTACCGAGGCGCACACCACGCTCGCCATCGCCATGAACCGCATCGGCGGCAAGTCGAACACCGGCGAAGGCGGCGAAGACCGGCGCCGCTATGCGCCGGTCAAGGCGGGCGAATCCCTGCAGAGTCGGCTCGGGAAGGCGAGAGTCGAAGTCGACCTCCCGCTGCGCGAGGGCGATTCGCTCAAATCGAAGATCAAGCAGGTCGCCTCCGGCCGCTTCGGCGTCACCGCCGAGTACCTGGCGAGCGCCCAGATGCTGCAGATCAAGATCGCGCAAGGCGCGAAGCCGGGCGAGGGCGGCCAGCTTCCGGGACGCAAGGTGTCGGAGTACATCGCCGAGCTGCGCTATGCCACGCCGGGCGTGGAGCTCATCTCGCCGCCGCCGCATCACGACATCTACTCCATCGAGGACCTGGCGCAGCTCATCCACGACCTGAAGAACGCCAATCCCGAGGCGGCGATCTCGGTGAAGCTCGTCTCCGAGGTCGGCGTGGGCACCATTGCCGCAGGTGTGGCGAAGGGCAAGGCCGACCACGTGACGATCGCAGGGCATGACGGCGGCACGGGCGCGTCGCCCTGGTCGTCGATCAAGCACGCCGGCACGCCCTGGGAGCTCGGCCTCGCCGAGACGCAGCAGACGCTGGTGCTGAACCGCCTGAGGGGCAGGATCGCCGTGCAGGTGGACGGCCAGATGAAGACCGGCCGCGACGTGGTGATCGGCGCGATCCTCGGCGCCGACGAGTTCGGCTTCGCCACCGCGCCGCTGGTCGTCGAGGGCTGCGTCATGATGCGCAAGTGCCACCTCAACACCTGCCCGGTGGGCGTGGCGACCCAGGATCCGGTGCTGCGCAAGAAGTTCGAGGGCAAGCCCGAGCACGTCGTGAACTACTTCTTCTTCGTCGCCGAGGAAGTGCGCGAGCTGATGGCGCAGCTCGGGGTCCGCTCGCTGAACGAGCTGATCGGCCGCACGGAGCTCCTCGACATGAAGAAGGGCATCGAGCACTGGAAGGCGCGCGGCCTCGACTTCGCGCGCGTCTTCGCCGCGCCGAAAATGCCCGCCGAGGTCTCTCGCTTCCGCAACGAAAGCCAGAACCATGCGCTCGATAAAGCCCTCGACAACCGGCTGATCGAGCTCGCGCGGCCGGCGCTCGAGCGGCGCGAGAAGGTGACGATCGACACGCCGATCCGCAACATCAACCGCACGGTCGGCACGATGCTCTCCTACGAAATCGCCCGCCGCTACGGCCACGAGGGCTTGCCCGACGACACGATCCACGTGCGGCTCGCCGGCTCGGCGGGACAGAGCTTCGGCGCCTTCCTCGCGCGCGGCGTGACGCTCGACCTCGTCGGCGACACCAACGACTATTGCGGCAAGGGACTCTCGGGCGGGCGCATCTCGGTGCAGCCCTCGCCGAAGTTCCGCGGCGAGCCCACCGAGAACATCATCACCGGCAACGTCGTGCTCTACGGCGCGATCGCCGGCGAGGCCTACTTCCGCGGCGTCGCGGGCGAGCGCTTCGCGGTGCGCAACTCCGGCGCGCGCGCCGTGGTGGAGGGCGTAGGCGACCACGGCTGCGAGTACATGACGGGCGGCACGGTCGTGGTGCTCGGTTCTACGGGAAGAAACTTTGCCGCCGGCATGTCGGGCGGGATCGCCTACGTGCTCGACCTCGAGGGCGACTGCGCGCGCCGGTGCAACCCGGCGATGGTCGAGCTCGAGCCGCTCCTCAGCGAATCCGAGCAGGCGGCCAAGCTGCCGCAGGAGCTCTGGCACGGCGGCGAAGCGGACGAGGCGATTCTCAAGCGGCTCGTGGAAAACCACGCGCGCTATACCAACTCGCGCCGTGCGGCCGAGGTGCTCGAGAAGTGGGGCCAGTACCGGTCGCGCTTCGTCAAGGTGTTCCCCAGGGAATATCGCCGCGCGCTGGGCGAGCTCGCCGCACACAAGAAGGTCGCGGCCTAGCTTGGAGAAATAAGTGGGAAAGATCACCGGATTTCTCGAGCACGAGCGGCTCGAGGAGCCGCACGAGGCGGCCGAAGCACGCAAGAAGCACTATCGCGAGTTCTACGCGCGGCTCGCCGACGATGCGGCTGGCGTGCAGGGCGCGCGCTGCATGGACTGCGGCATTCCCTTCTGCATGTCGGGCTGTCCGGTCAACAACCTCATCCCCGACTGGAACGACCTCGTCTACCGCCAGCAGTGGAAGCAGGCGATCGAGACGCTGCACTCGACGAACAACTTCCCCGAGTTCACCGGCCGCATCTGCCCGGCTCCCTGCGAGGAAGCGTGTGTCCTGCGCATCAACGACGACCCGGTCGGCATCAAGTCGATCGAGCACGCCATCGCCGACAAGGCCTGGGAAGAGGGCTGGGTGCGGCCGCAGCGCGCGGCGCATCCGACCGGGAAGCGCGTGGCGGTGGTGGGCTCCGGCCCGGCAGGCCTCGCCTGCGCGCAGCAGCTTGCGCGGGCCGGGCACGACGTGACCGTGTTCGAGAAGAGCGATCGCATCGGCGGGCTCCTGCGCTACGGCATTCCCGACTTCAAGCTCGACAAGGGCGTCGTCGACCGGCGCCTCGAGCAGCTGCGCGACGAGGGCGTCAAGTTTCGCGCCAGCACGTTCGTCGGGGTCAAGGCGCCGGGGCCCGGGATCGGCAACGATGCGCGCGAGAGCATCTCGCCCGAAGAGCTGAAACGCCGGTTCGACGCGATCGTCCTTGCCGGCGGATCCGAGATGCCGCGCGAGCTGCCGATCCCGGGACGAGAGTTGGCCGGCGTGCACTTCGCCATGGAATTCCTGCCGCTGCAGAACAAGCGCGTGGCCGGCGACGGCTCGGTGCCCGACCTATGGGCCACCGGCAAGCACGTGGTCATCATCGGTGGCGGCGACACCGGGTCCGACTGCGTCGGCACGTCGAACCGACACGGCGCGAAATCCGTGACGCAGTTCGAGCTTCTGCCGATGCCGCCCGATGTCGAGCGCAACCCGGTATGGCCGTACTGGCCGACGCGCCTGCGCACCTCTTCGTCCCACGAAGAGGGCGTGCAGCGCGACTGGTCGATCGCGACGAAAGAGTTCGTCGGCGAGAAGGGGAAGTTGAAGGCGCTCAAGGCCGTGCGCCTCGAGTGGAAGGACGGCAAGCCCTCCGAGGTAGCCGGCTCCGAGTTCGAGATCCCCGCCGACCTCGTGCTCCTCGCCATGGGCTTCGTCTCGCCGCTGCAGTCTCTCCTCGACGAGCTCAGCGTCAAAAAGGACGCTCGCGGCAACGCGCGCGCGGAAACGGACGGCGCGCTCGCCTATCGGACGTCGGTGGACAAGGTTTTCGCCGCCGGCGATATGCGCCGGGGCCAGTCGCTCGTGGTCTGGGCGATCCGCGAAGGCCGGCAGTGTGCCCGTGCCGTCGACGAGTTTCTGATGGGGTTTTCAGAGCTGCCGAGATAGAAGCAGCCCGCCGATCACGGCGAAACCGCTTCACGCGCGTTCGTTCCCGAGGGGCAAGGTAAAGGTAAAGGTGGACCCCGCCCCGAGCGCGCTTCGCAGCTCGATGCTTCCACCGTGGAGCTCGATGAGCTTGCGCGAAATCGCGAGGCCGAGTCCGGTGCCTTCGATCTTGCGCGCAGCAGCGCCGACCTGGCGGAATTCCTCGAACACCGCGGCCTGATCCTCCGGCGCGATGCCCACGCCGGTGTCGCTCACCGAAACTTCGACCGCGCCGTCGCGGCGTCTCGCGCGGACGTCGATTCGCCCGCCCTCCGGCGTGAACTTCAACGCGTTGGACAGGAGGTTCAGCAGCACCTGCTTCACCTTGCGCTCGTCGGCGTGGATGGCCCCGACCTGCGAGTCGACCTCGCATGCGAGCGCGATTCCGCGACGATGCGCCCGCTCCCGGACCAGGATCAGCGTGCTCTCGATGGCCCGCGGCAGATCGAACTCGCTCGTCTCGAGCTCCATCCGTCCCGCTTCGATCTTCGAAAGATCGAGAATGTCGTTGATGAGCGAAAGGAGATGTCGACCGGACTCGAGGATGTCCGCCAGGTACTCGGCCTGCTTCTCGTTGACTTCGCCGAACAACCGCTCGGAAAGCGCCTCGGAGAAGCCGATGATGGCGTTGAGCGGGGTACGCAACTCGTGGGACATATTCGCGAGAAATTCGCTCTTGTGCCGGCTAGCGACCTCGAGCTGCCGGCTCTTTTCTTCGATTTCGTGGAACAAGCGCGCGTTCTGGATCGCGAGCACCGATTGCGCGGCGAGCGTCTCGAGCGTCCGAACGACGGCGGGTGCATACTCGCCCGCCTCGCGGCGCCGGATCACCAGGGCGCCGACCACGCGCTCCTCCCGGATCAGCGGAACGCCAATCAGCGCGCGAAAGCCTCCCCCGCGCAGCAGGTCATAGAGTCGATAGACGCGCTCCTCGTCGAGATCGAGAATCTGTATCGGCCGACGCTGCAGCGCGCAACGGCCGACCACGGTGTCCCCGAGCATGATGCGAGAATCCCGCAGGGCGGCCACCATCGCCTCGCCGAGGCCGAAGTTCGCCTGCGGAAGGAAGACGGCAGCGTCCTCGTCGTACACATAGATGGTTCCGGCGTCGGCACCCGACAGCCGCACCGCGTGGGTCACGATCATCTCGAGGACCGTCTGGAGATCGAGCGTCGAGTTCACGGCCTGGCTCACGTCCGCGAGCGCGCGTAGTTCTGCCACCGATTGCGACAATTCCGTCGTGCGAGTGGCGATCTTGTCCTCGAGGCCTCGATAGGAATCGGCCAGCCTCGCGCTCATGCGGTTGAACTGCTCGCCGAGCGTTTGAAGCTCGTCACCGGTGCGCACCTCGATCCGATGGTCGAGATCTCCGTTGCCGATGCGCAGGGCGCCGGCGCCGAG